>JBCBNT010000001.1:0-80218 GCA_039821685.1 Planctomycetota bacterium
GGCGAGCCGCCCGTGGAGACGGTTGAGCTGTTCCGGCGCGACATCGATCCGCAGGGCTTCATTCAGGGTACTCTGGTCGATGTCATCCACCGGTTTGAGGTGGCGAGCGCCAATCCGGCGGTCATCATCTTTGCTGCGGCGGACACATCGCTCAGCCTCGACCGGGTTTCGGTTGACACGCGAAGCTCGGAGGCCGATAGCTGTGCGGCGGATGCGAACGGTGACGGGCTCGTCACGCCCGCCGATTTCACCGCGTGGATCCTGAACTTCAACACCGGATGCTGATGGACCGGACCGCTTTGCACAACCTGGGTCGTCCGAAGCCAACGCGTACCGGGCGCGGCTTCACGCTCATCGAGCTGCTGGTGGTCATCTCGATCATCGCGCTCTTGATCGGGCTGCTGCTGCCCGCGCTCGGCAAGGCGAGGCAGCAGGCGCAGAAGTGCGTGGAGCTGGCCGCGGCTCGGTCGCTCATGCAGTCGTACGCGATGTACGCCGACGCCAACAAGGGCTTCGTGCTCCGGGGCACCTACGACACGTTCGAGGCGGCTCAGCTCGACGTGAAGGATGAGGGCGGCCGACCGATCACGTTCGGCGAGGTCAAGAAGCGGTACCCGTACCGGCTCGCGCCGTACTTCGACTACGGCTGGGTGGGCACGACGCACGTGAACGCGCGGGGCAAGGCCCTCAAGAACCGATCCGAAATCTGGCGGGGCGACGGCGGCGCGTTCGGCGATGCGCTCGTCGAGTGGGCCTACCAGGTCAGCGTCTTCCCGAGCTTCGGCCTGAACGCGAACTATGTCGGCGGCAGCACCAACACCACCGCCGCGAATCGGGCGGCGATCTTCGACAAGGGCCTGTACACCCGCCGGATGTCCGACCCGCTCCAGCCATCGGAGCTGATGGTGTTCGTCTCGGCGTACGGCGAGAACGGTGTGCAGTTCGGCGGCGATGGCGCCGAGCTTGCTGGCTACTTTATCGTCGAGCCGCCCAAGGCCGACGCCGAGCCCTGGACCGAGCAGACCCGTTCGGACGAATTCGGGCACGCGCACCCGCGGTACGGCGGCAAGGCCGTGGTCGGGTTCTTCGACGGGCACGCGGGCATGGTCGCGGACGAGGACCTGCGGGATCGCCGGCTCTGGAGCGACGAGGCCCGCAAGCGGAACGATGCGGACTGGGATCCGCTGACAGCGGCTCGGTGATCAGTCGTCGAGCGTGCCGAGCCAGGCGTTGGTGAGATCGTCGACAGGGATGGACTCGTCGACGCCAAAGAGTGCGAGTCTGCCAGCTTCCGTGATCTCCCCGATCACGTTGCCCGTCGCGAAGGGCGATCTGCTACAAATCTCATGGAGCACCGCACTGGATGGCACCTCAAGAATGTAGCCGCCGGGTCGTTCGCCAAAGTAGTAGGCCTCGCGGCTCGCGCCGAGCATGTCGCACATGATGTTGGCGCCGAGCCCACCGTCCGCGGCGATGAGCATCTCAGCAACGGCGGTGATCGCACCGCCATCGGAAACATCGTGGGCCGAGGCAACAAGCCCATCGCGGATGCCGGTGGCGACAGCCCGCGCGACAGAGGCGGTCGCTTCGAGGTCGATCTCGGCGACGGCATCGACGTATCCCACGGGGATGCCGAAGAGCGTGGAATAGTGGCAGGCGGCAAATTTGCGGGTGCTCTGATCCCAGCGGCTGCTCCAGTCTTCCGCATCTTTCCGGACGGCTTCGATGAAGACCAGCTTGTTCCCAGCGCGCTTCGCGTCCATCGTCACGCATTTGCTCACATCATCCACGATCCCCACGCCCGAGATCAGCAGCGTCGGCGGGATCTCGATCAGCTCGCCGTCTTTGGTTGTGAACTGGTTGTTGAGTGAGTCCTTGCCGCTGATGAATGGCGTCTTGTAGGCCTTGGCTCCGTCGTAGCAGCCGACGGCTGCGCGGACGAGGCTCGCAAGATTCTCCGGCTTCGCGCAGCTGGGCCAGCAGAAGTTGTCGAGGATCGCGATGCGGTCGGGGTTCGCTCCGACGCACACGAGGTTGCGGACGCACTCGTCGATGGCGGCGAGGCCCATCTGGTAGGGGTCGCCGCCGAGCTTCGGGTCACCGATGTTGGTCGCCAGGCCATTGGCGATGGCGAGGCCTTTACCCGAACCCGGGACCGGCTCGATGACGGCTGCATCGCCAGGCCCGCGGCCGCCCGGGCCGACGAGCGGCTTGAGCAGCGTGTTGCCCTGCACTTCGTGATCGTATTGGCGGATGATCGCGTGCTTGCTGGCGATGTTGGGGTGGGCAAGGAGCTTGAGAAGTGCTTCGCGGGTGGTCGGCTGACCCCCTCCGACCACGCCTTCGGCGTACCCACCTCCCCCGTCGGCGACGGGGGAGGATGTCCAAATGGCTTCGCGCGTGGGTGTCGGGATGCCCTCGTGCAGGAAGGGCATGGGCATGCGGCCGACTTTGGTGCCGGCGTAGTTGAGCACGAGCTCGGGCTGGTCGTCGTTGGTGCGTGCGCCGAACTCCCCGAGCACCGCAAGCTCGACGTGTTCCTCATCGCAGATCGACCGCAACGCTTCGAGATGCTCCGGATCGACAGCCAGGACCATGCGCTCCTGGGCCTCGCTGATCCAGATCTCGGTGTAGGTCAGGCCTTCGTACTTCAGCGGCGCGCGATCGAGGTGGACTGTTGCGCCGACCTTCTCGCCCATCTCGCCCACCGCCGAGCTGAACCCGCCCGCGCCGCAGTCGGTGATGGCCGTGAACAAACAACCGGCTTGGTGATCGCGGGCGCGCAGGATCGCGTCCAGGACCCGCTTCTCCTCGATCGGGTTGCCGATCTGCACGGCATGGCTGAATTCGTCGGCGTGGGTGCTGGTGACCTCGCCCGAGCTGAAGGTCGCGCCGTGGATGCCGTCGCGGCCGGTTCTGCCGCCGAGCGCGACGATGAGGTCGCCCGGCTTCGCGTCGCCCTCGATCTTGTCTGCGGGCATGACGCCGATGCAGCCGCAGTAGACCAGCGGGTTGCCCACGTAGCGGTCGTCGAACCAGACGGCCCCGTTGACGGTGGGGATGCCCATGCGGTTGCCGTAGTCGCGGACGCCCGCGACGACCTGATCGAGGATGCGCGTTGGGTGGATGCAGCCCTCGGGCACGCGCTCGATCGTCGGCGTGCCGACGCAGAAGACATCGGTCGAGGCGATGGGCTTGGCGGCGAGCCCGGTGCCGATGATGTCGCGGATGCAGCCGCCGATGCCAGTGGCCGCGCCGCCGTAGGGCTCGATCGCGCTGGGCCTGTTGTGCGTTTCGACCTTGACGCACACGGCGTGGTCATCATCGAAGCGGATGATGCCGGCGTTATCGACGAAGACCGAGAGCGTCCAGTCGAGGCCCTCTTCGATGAGCTCGAAGGTCGCAGCGGCGACGGTTGACTTGAGGAGGTTGTTGATGGTGATGCTGCCGTCGTCGTTGATTTCGACGCCGGGCCTGTTTGACCAGTCGATGTTGTCGATGGGTCCCGGGCCCGCGTGCTCACGCCCGCGGCGCTGATCTGTGGTGTAGCGGACGGTGCTCTTGAGCGTCTTGTGGACGCAGTGCTCGGACCAGGTCTGGGCGAGGGTTTCGAGCTCGATGTCGGTCGGCTCGCGGCCGAGGGTCTGGTACTCGGCCTGGATCGCTTTCATCTCGGCGAGGTCGAGGAACAGGTGGCCTCGCTTGCTCAGCTCCATGAGGCCCTGGTCGTCGAGCTCGCGGATAGGCACGTGCGTGAGCGAGAATTCGCTGGCTGTGCCCGCGGGAAGCGTGCCGGGATGGAACGTCCCGGCATGGATGCGGTGGACGACCGGATTGGCGAGCAGCTTCGCGGCGATCGCTTCGGCCGTCGGCTGATCGACGCCGGTGATCTCGTAGCGCCGGCCGGTCTGCACGGACGTGCGGAGGCCGGTGAGCGATTCGATCGCATCGGCGACAGAAAGCGCAGCAGGATCCGTCACGCCGGGCAGCGGGTGGACCTCGACAACCGCATCGGCCGAGGCCTCGGGCTCTTCGCCGGTGTCGATCACGGGATCGACGAGCAGTTCGGTTTCGACGGCGCGCAGCTGCTCTGGCGAGAGGTCGGCTTCGATGAGGTAGATCTTGGCCGTTCGAGCCGCTGAGGGGCTGTAGCCAAGGGCCTTGGCATCCGAGAGGAGCCTGTCGGCGGCGGGGTCGCGCAGATCTTGCCGAACCCGGACGGTGAATCGGTGGACGGTCGGCGCGGCCTGGGCTGTGGTCATGAGGCGATGGTAGTGTCCGCTGCGCCGTTTGTCGGTCGTTTGTCGGAGGCTTGTCGGTCGCTCGCCTGTCGGTTGCGCGATAGAGTGGTGCGATGCCGGGCCCTGCCGATGACATCACGTCGAAGTCTCGCGCTGCCCGTGCTCGCCCCGGCGAGGACCGATCGGGCGTGAAGCGCGACGGTGCGGGCACGACGATCGGCGCGTCGCAGCGCAGCAGCACGGCCCGACGAAAGCCCGTGACGCCCGAGCCGGACGCGGTCGCGAAGCCCGATCCGCAGGCCGGTCCGCCGATGCTCTTCGAGTGCGCATGGGAAGTGTGCAACCAGCTCGGCGGCATTTACCAGGTGCTGCGATCGAAGTGCGCTGCGATGGTGGCGGATTGGGACGACCGGTACACGGTGATCGGCCCGTGGGAGCCCGCGCAGGCGGCGGTGGAGTTCAGCGAGACGGAGCCCGATCCGGCGTTCCGCTCCGTGATCGAGTCGCTCGCGGCCGAGGGGATCCGCGTGCACCACGGCCGCTGGCTGGTCGACGGCCGACCTCGGGCGCTGCTGCTCGAACACTGGCGCGGCAGCGAGCACCTCGACCGGGTGAAGTATCGGCTCTGGGATCACCACCGCATCCCGTCGCCCGTGGGCGACCCGATGCTCGACGGGGTGGTGTCGTTCGCCGACGCGGTGCGGCGGCTGATGGAGTGCCTCGCTGCGGCGCTGCCCGATCGGCCGGTGCTGCTTCACGGCCACGAGTGGATGGGCGGGCTGGCGATCCCGATGCTCCGGCACGATAACACGCGCTGTGGGCTGACCTTCACGACGCACGCGACGCTCCTCGGGCGGTACATCGCATCGGGCGATGAGCGGTTCTACGACCACCTGCCGCACATCAACGACGGCGCCGAGGCCCAGCGTTTCAACATCGTGACACAGCACCGCATGGAGCGTTCGTGTGCGCACGCGGCGCACGTCCTGACCACGGTCAGCCCGATCACCGCGGAGGAGTGCACGCATCTCTTGGGTCGTACCCCCGAGGTGATTACGCCGAACGGCCTGAACATGGCCCGATTCGATGTGGGGCACGAGTTTCAGACGATGCACGCGAAGTTCAAGGAGAAGATCCATCGCTTCACGATGGGCCACTTCTTCCCGAGCTACTCGTTCGACCTGTCGAACACGATCTACGCGTTTACGAGCGGCCGATACGAGCCTCGGAACAAGGGCTTCGACGTGTGCCTCGAGGCGATGGCAAGGCTTAACGCCGAGATGAAGGCTGCGAAGAGCGAGAAGACGGTCGTGTTCTTCATCATCAGTCGCCGGGCGACGCGGTCGCTCAACCCCAAGGTGCTCGAACGCCGGGGCGTGATGTTCGAGCTCAAGGACGTGTGCGACTCGATCTCCGAGCAGATCGCGGGTCAGCTTTTCCCGGCTGCGGCCTCGGGCAAGCGCCTCAGCGTCGAGGGCATGATTAACGACTACTGGCAGATGCGGTACAAGCGGACGCAGCAGGCGTTTACGAGCGGCGAGCTGCCGTATGTATCGACGCACGTCGTCGACGACGATGCCGCGGACCCGGTGCTGAACCACATCCGCCAGCTCGGGCTTTTCAACCGGGCGGAGGATCCGGTGAAGGTTGTGTACCACCCGGACTTTATCAGCCCGGCGAGCCCCCTATGGGGCATCGATTACGAGCAGTTTGTCCGCGGGTGCCATATGGGCGTCTTCCCGAGCGCGTACGAGCCCTGGGGATACACCCCGCTCGAGTGCGTGGCGATGGGCGTGCCGGCGGTGACCAGCGACCTGGCGGGCTTCGGCAGGTACGTGACGAGCCACCTGCCGGATCACGACGAATGGGGCATGAACGTGGTGCGGCGTCGAGGGCGTTCGTATCACGACGCGGCGGCGGAGCTTGCGAAGCACGTGCTGGCGTTCTGCGACCTGGATCGCCGGGGGCGGATCTCGCTTCGGAACTCGGTGGAGGAGCGGAGCGAGGTCTTCGATTGGTCGCGGCTCGCCGGCGCGTACGGCAAGGCACACGAGCTGACCCTCTCCCGCGTGGCGGCGGGCGCAAGCTGATGGCGGACGCAACCGCCGACCCAGCATCCGAATCCGCATCCGAATCGTCGGTTGGGCCGACGGTCGAGCTTTACACCGATGGCGCCTGCTCGGGCAATCCGGGACCAGGGGGGTGGGGGCTGGTGCTCCGGCACCCTTCGAGCGGGAAAGAGGTCGAGCGGTCGGGCGCCGAGGCCGACACGACGAACAACCGGATGGAGCTGACCGCCGTGATCGAGGGGCTCAGGCTTCTCACGCGTCGATCGCGGGTCGAGCTGTATTCGGACTCGAAGTACGTGCTCGACGGCCTGGAGAGCTGGATCGCCGGGTGGAAACGCCGAGGCTGGAAGACGGCGACGAAGAAGCCGGTGAAGAACGAAGCCTTGTGGCGCGAGCTCGACGAGCTGGCGTCGCGTCACGAGGTGTCGTTCCACTGGATCCGGGGCCACGCGGGCCACCCCGAGAACGAGCGGGCCGATGGGCTCGCCGTCGCAGCCCGCGAGGCGCTCGTCCGGGGGGCGTGAGAGTCGCTCGTCTGACTCGGTCTGGCGGGCGGTCGGGTGAGCTCGGTCCGGAAAGCCGCGTCCGCCCCCTTGTATCGATGCACTGCCGGCCGAGGCGTCGCAACCGGTATGTGCGTTCTGCTCGGCACTGCCGGTGTGGTTTGGCCGGCTCCCCCCATCAACCGGGCCCGACCTCGGACCGATCCTCTTGTTGACGGAGCGGGACCCACGTCCCGCTGCGTGTTCGCAGAGCGGTGCAGCATCACGAGGAGCCCAGGCGTGATCGATATCAACCGAATCCTTCAGGCGGCCCAGGATCAGGACGCGTCTGATATCCACCTCGTGTGCGGCTTCCCGCCCATGATCCGTGTCCACCGCGTGATGACCGCGATGGAGTTCGACGTGATCTCGCCCGAGGACGGCAAGAAGCTCCTCGCGCACATGGTCTCGGCGGAGCAGGTCAAGGAGTTCGAGAAGAACAAGGACCTGGACTTTTCATACGAGGCGGAGGGAGTGGGGCGGTACCGTGTGAATGCGCACATGCAGCGCGGTGCGCTCGGCTTCGCGTTGCGTGTCATCAAGACCGACGTGCCCAACCTGCCCAACCTGAACCTGCCCGAGGTGATCAGCCGGTTGACGTATCTGCCGCGCGGACTCGTGCTAGTGACGGGCGACACCGGCTCGGGCAAGACGACCACGCTCGCCGCGATGATCCAGGCGATGAACCAGCGGTACCGCAAGCACATCATCACGCTCGAGGACCCGGTCGAATACACGTTTGAGAGCGACAAGTCGGTGATCGAGCAGCGCGAGCTCGGTGCGGATATGCCGAGCTTCGGCTCGGGCCTGAAGCACGCCCTGCGTCAGGACCCGGACATCGTGCTCGTCGGCGAAATGCGAGACCTGGACACCACGGCTCTCGCGATTACGGCGGCGGAGACGGGCCACCTGGTGCTGTCGACGCTCCACACGGTGAACGCCTCGCAGACGGTCGAACGAATCATCGATATGTACCCGGCGAACCAGCAGAACCAGATCCGGGCGATGCTGGCGAACACGCTGCAGGCGGTGGTGAGCCAGACGCTGTTTACGCGGATCGACAAGCCGGGTATGGTGCCGGGCGTCGAGATCCTGCTCTGCACGCCGGCCGTGCGGAACCTGATCCGCGAGGCTCGGACGTACGAGATCCCGAACGTGATCGAGACGAGCCGTGCGCTGGGCATGCAGAGCCTGGACAGCTCGATCGCCGAGCTGTACTTCAACGGCATGATCGGCCGTGACGACGCGATCGCACAGGCGGCGTACCCGGACAAGCTGGAGCGAGAGCTCGCGGCCTGAGTGACCTGATGGGCGAGCGGGGCGGTCATGCCCCAGTCGAGGAGCGACATGCCGAGCTACAAGTACCAGGTGACCGATGGCGGCGGCAAGGCCCAGTCGGGCGTGATCTCCAGCGAGAGCATCGAGTCGGCGGCGACGATGCTGCGCGGCCAGGGGCTGCGGGTGTCGAGCATCCAGCCGGCCTCGGCGGGTATCGATAAGGACCAGCTGATGTCTCGGCTCGCCGAGATCAACGCGGGCAAGCCGAAGACCAAGCACGTGCTCGATTTCACGACGCAGCTCGCGGTCATGATGCGGGCCGGCATCAACCTGCGCTCGGCGCTCGACGGCATCGCCGATCAGACCGAGCACCCGACGTTCCGCCGGATCGTGATCGGGCTGAAGCAGGACGTGGAGAGCGGCAAGCAGTTCTCGGAAGCGCTGCAGAAGCACCCGAAGCTGTTCGGCTCGCTCTACGTGAACATGGTGCGTGCGTCCGAGATGTCGGGCTCGTTCAGCGACATGCTGGACCGGATCGCCGAGTACATCGGGCAGCAGATGGAGACCCGCCGGATGGTGGTGGGTGCGGCGATCTACCCGGCCGTGATCGGCTCGATGGCGGTGGTCGTGACGATCTTCCTGCTGGCGTTCGTGCTGCCGCGGTTCTACGTGGTCTTCGAGGGCAAGGAGGACATCCTGCCCTGGGCGACGAAGTTCCTGATGGGCCTCAGCCAGTTCATGGTGGCGAATAAGTATTACCTCATCGCGGGCGGCTTCCTGCTGATCGGCGGCACGTACGCGTTCGGCAAGACCGAGGTGGGCGGCTTCTTCTTCGACAAGCTCAAGCTGAAGTTCCCGGTCCTGCAGGGCATGTTTAAGGCGCTGTACATCTCGCGGTCGCTGCAGACGATGGGCCAGCTGATCAACGCGGGCGTGCCGATGCTCGACACGATCGCGATCACGGGCGACATCTCGGGCAACCGGCTCTACCGCGGCATGTGGAAGAGCGTGTACACATCGGTGAAGCAGGGCAAGAAGGTGACGGCGCCGCTCGGCAAGACCAGGCTTCTGCCCAAGAGCGTGGTGCAGATGATCGCTGCTGGTGAGGACTCGGGCAAGCTCGGCGAGGTGCTCGACGAGGTATCGGGCTACTACCACAAGCGTCTTCGCGAGGCGATCAAGACAGTTACCGGAATGATCGAGCCCGTCATGATCATTGTGATGGGTTCAGTCGTCGGATTCATCGCGATGGCGATCGTCTTGCCCATCTTCAAGATGTCGCAGGTCGTGAAGTAATCCATGCTTGGTGTGAGGAGCGGAACCGGAGGCCGGAGGAGCATCATGCGCGGAGCAGTTCGGCGGCGAAAGACTTGCGTGAAGAGTCGCGGCAGAGGCTTCACGCTTCTTGAGACGATGCTCACGCTCGTGATCGTGGCGGTCGGCGTCGCGGGCGTGTTTGATGCCTACCAGAACTTCTTCCGGACGAACGATTGGTCGACGCGGACGGCGACGGCCTCGCTGCTCGCGGGGGAGATCCGCGAGTTCAGCCGCGCGTTTCCCAAGCACGACGCCGTGACGGGCCTGACGCTCGACGGGGCCGCGGCCGTCGGCTGGGGGCTCGAGCCGGGCGAGACCTCGATCTCGGATCTCGACGATCTCGACGACCTGGACGGGCTGCGTTTCACCTTTACCGGCGACAACATCGAATCGCTCGAGCTCAACGGCCCGGTCGACGCGGCCGGCAACCAGATCCCGCAGTACGTCACGACGATCGAGAACGCTGCCAACGGCGAGGCGTTCACGTTCGGCTGGGAGCAGCGCGTCGAGGTCGAGAAGGTCGACCCGTTCGATTACGCGCAGGACCGCGCCGACGCGTACACGACGGCCGACCTTGATATCGATGAGTTCCCCGTGCGTGTCACGGTGACGGTGCTGTACCAGGACATCTTCGACGCCGAGCCGGTGGAGATCACGCGTGTGTCCTGGATCGTGCCCTGACGCGGTGTGATCGGTGGCGTGCGTCGGGCGGGAGCTGCCCGGCCGGAGGAGGAGCGATGCGACGGATGTTTCGGACATTTCGTTCGGCGACACGCGGGCTTGCCGCATCTCGCCGGGGCGTGGCGAGTGTGCTCGCGATGATGCTGGCCATCTTGGTCGGTGCGCTCGCGGCGGCGATGGGCACGGTCACGCAGGGCAACCTGCGGAACGCGTCGACGCACCTGCACGTGATGCGGGCGATGCAGTCGGCCGAGACCGGGCTCGCGGTCGCGGAGCGGCGCATCCGCGAGGCCAGCAACCGGTTCGTGCTCAGCAAGGGCGAGATCGACGGCGACTTCGGCGAGCGGCTCTGGCTCGGGACCTACACCGGGTCGGACGGGACCGTGACCGTCTTGCCGCCGTTTGGCGGCTTTTCCGAGCCCGGGTCGCCCTCGGGTATCGCGCAGGCGCTCGCCTATCGCCACGCTGCGGATACCAACTGGGTCGAGATCGACGGCATCGATGCCTCGATCATCGGCCCTGCCCCGGCTGAGGCCGACGCGGAGTACCTCCAGACCGGCTGGGTGACTACCCCCGCGATCCCGCTCGGCCAGTCGACGACCGATGCCGAACTGCCGACGGCGTTTCAGATTACGTACGCGCCGCTCGCCAACGGCACCGACGTGCGGGCGATCGTGACGGGCTACGACTTCGATCCGACGAGGCCCGGCAAGGCCGTGCGGCGGGTCGTGAGCAAGGACTTCCGGCTCATCAAGAGCGTTGAGAACGCGATCGTGAGCAACAGCCGGATTCTCATCGGCAAGAACGTGCACATCGACGGTGATATCGGTACGCGGTTCGATCAGGTCGACGTCGAGAACGGCGACCCGCTCGTGATCCGGTCCGACTTCCTGGGGGTCGACCCCGGGCTCGACGCGAAGCTCGAGGACTTTTTCAGCAATCTTGCGCTGCACGACGTTGACGGCGATAACCGGCTCCGCGTCGGGCACCCGACCGAGCAGGCGGGGCTGCACGTTGACGGCGATACCAGCAACCCGCTGCTCGACGGCGAGGACTACGACGGCGACGGCGACGCCGACGGCGCTTTCGGCGACGTGACAGGCGATGGGTACGTCGACGAGTTCGACCTGTTCATCAACCACTTCGACAGCGACGGGGACGGTCGGGTCGCGCTCGGTGGCTGGCCCGCGGAAGGCACGCCCGCGGCGACCGACACACCCGAGTTCACGAGCGATCTTGATCTGGCATTCCTGATCGATTCCAACAAGCCCGATCGCAACGAGAACGGCATCGTCGGCTTCTTCGATGACGACGGCGACGGCGTCTGGGACCCGGCGAGCGAGGACATGCTCGATATCGATCTCGCGTTCGGCGGCTGGGCCGACCAGACGCTGGGGTACCGCGACGGGTACATCGACTACCGCGACGCATACACGAAGATCACGGGTCAGGTCGCGCTCCGCTCGACGGCGGCGGCGTGGTCCGCGGGACAGGGCGACATCTTCGAGCAGCTTCGCGGGTCGATCGGCGGCGAGAGCGGCTCGCCGCTGCTCTTCGACGCCAGCGATGACACCCTGCCGATCATCGACGAAACGAGCTTCGGCGATAGCCAGACGGCTCTCTACGCTGCGGCGGACGGCGGCTCGTTCTGGTCGCAGGTCGCCGACAACCTGGGCGTCGCCGAGGAGACGCTCGCGATCTACGTCGAGGTTGGGATCAACGGGCCGAACGGGCCGCAGTTCGAGCGCCTCGACGATGACGCGAATGGGGATGGGCTCCCCGAGAACTACGCGACGGCGTACTTCGAGGCGACACCGTTCAACTCGCCCGCCCCCGCGGACTGGTACTACCGGCCCGTGTTTCGCAACATGGTGTTCAAGGACGTTATCATCCCGGAAGGCACGAACGGCCTGTTCGAGAACTGCACGTTCGCGGGTGTGACGCACGTGCGGGCGGCTGCGGACAACTCGCACGTCAACTGGTCGCTCTACGGCGCGATGGAGTCGGACGGCATCCTGCCGCCCGAGCCCAACGACGACCCGCTCGACAAGTCGGACTTCCTGCGTTACACAACGGGCAGCGTCGCGGATGGCCCCTCGAACTACGACGACTTCCCCGAGCCGCCCGTGATCAACGGCTCAACCGTGACGGGTGCCGATCGGGATACGAAGCGGTACTCGAACAACCTCCGCTTCCACGACAGCCTCTTCGTTGGCTCGATCGTGACGGACGTGCCCTCGACGTACACGCATGTTCGGAACAAGGTGCAGTTTACGGGGGCGACGCGGTTTACCGACTCGCACCCGACCGCGCCCGATGACAACCAGCTCAACCCCGATGAGGCCGACCGCGACGAGATTGCGAAGAGCTCGCTCATGGCGCCGAACTATTCGATCGACATCGGCACCTTCAACAGCCCGCCCGAGCAGAACGTGGAGCTGCGGGGTGCTGTCATCGCGGGCGTGCTCGATGCGCGCGGCAACACGAGCATCGAAGGGGCGCTGCTGCTGACCTTCAGCCCGACGCCCGGCGTTGCACCGATGGTCGATCCGTTCGGGCTGCCGATCGGCAACCCGGCCGACTTCAATGCATCGCTGGGCTACTTCGGTCCGGATGACGGTGACGCGGAGTCGATCGATCCGGATGACCTGCCCGTCGTGGGCGGCGTGCCGGTCGTGGGCTGGGATCTGAACGGCGACGGCGTCGCGGACCTTGGCCCGAACGACACGCCGACCGCGGATCAGATCGCGGCGGGCGCCGCGCCGGTGCCGTTCTGGGGCTACGGCCGGATCGACATCAGGTTTGATCCCGACATGGTCCTGCCCGACGGGCTGAACCTGCCGATGACGGCGCAGAGCGTGCCGGGTACATACCAGGAAGGGACGCTGCAATGACCGCCCGCCGAACGAAACGCGCCGGATTCTCGATCATCGAGCTGCTGCTCGCGTTGGCGATCGTCAGCATCGTGCTCACGAGCGCGCTGGTGGCGCTCGACGCGTCGTTCCGCAGCTACAAAGCAACGACCGACTCTGCCTCGACGCACGTGGTCAGCCGCCTGCTGATCCACCGGATCACGGCGATGATCCGGACAGGGACGGAGTTCGGCCCATTCCCGCAGGACGTGCTTGATCCGTCGCAGAATCCGCTCGAGAGCAACTTCATCGAGTTCCTGTCCGACGAGGATCCGGATACCGGCGCGAGGGAGATCACGCGGATCGAGTTCCGCGAGCCGCTCGAAGGGCAGGACTTCGGCACGCTCTGGTTCCAGCTGTTCCGCTTCGACGGCGCCGGCAACCCAGACGGCGACACCGAGGAGCACCTGCTGCTCCCAAACGTCGAGCAGGGGCTGTTTACGCTGACCTACGACGTTGGCCCGCGTCTGGAGCGAGCGACCGTGGACCTGCTGATCCGGCCGAACGACGATCTCGATGCGCTGAGCGTTGAAGAGCGGGTCGATACCGAGCCGATCCGCCTTGTCGGCTCGGCAACGCCGCGGCGGCTCGAATGACGGGCCTCAGGCGGAGCCGTCGCTCTGCGTGAGCGGCCTGAGCTGCTCGGGGATGAGGTCCGCGAGTTCCTCGGCGAGCATGCCGGCTTCGGCGCGGTTGCGCTTCTGCCAGACCTCGGCAGCGCTCGCGTGGGCTTCGACGGCGATGCAGGCGATATCCATCGCTGCGATATTCCACTGGGCTGGATCGGCCGCCCTTTGTGCGAGCAGGCCTCCAATCACGCCGGCGAGCACGTCGCCCGTGCCGGCTGTCGCGAGCACGGGCCGCTCGCACGTGCACTGCCAGACATCGCTGCCATCGCTCACGACGGTGTTTGCTCCCTTCAGTACCACAACGGTCCTGAGTCGCTGCGCGAGCTCGTAGGCGGCCGGCTTGCGAGTGGCCGGGTTGTCCGGGTCCGCGTTCAATCCGACGGCTTTCGCGAGCGTCCTGAACTCGCCCGAGTGCGGCGTGAGCACGGCTTTCGACAGGTCTTTCGGGCGCGTCATCGTCTTGATGCCCTTCGCGAGCGCGTTGAGCCCGTCCGCGTCGATCACCATCGGTAGACGGCAGCGCTTGATCAGCGTGTAGGCATCGCGCCAGCCCTTTTTGTCTTCGCCGAGCCCGGGGCCGATCACCGCCGCGTCGATGGTCGGCCGGTCGTGTGTGAGCTCCGTGGGTGCGAAACCCGAGAAGCCCACGGCCGTGGCGGAGGGCATCGCAGACAGAGCGGAGACGACCAGGGGCTCGGGGATGAAAAGCGTGCACCGCCCCACGCCGGATCTGAGCGCACCGCGGCCGGCGAGCAGCGGTGCGCCGAGCATGGTCCTGTGGCTCCTGTGACACCCGCCGACGATGGCAACCGTGCCGAAGTAGCCTTTGTGAGACAACGGATCACGGGTCGGAAGCAGCGAGGGCGAGCCGCGCGTCATTCGACGCTCTCGACCTTGACGCTGAGCGTGCCAAGGAGCGGGGCCAGCGCGATCATCGCGTTGACCGTGTCGTCGTCGCTCAGCGTGGAGACATCGAGGGCGATGTGCGTGGCGTCGGTCGGCGTGCTCGGCGGCAGGGTGGCATCGAGATCGACCCATCGCTCGCCTTGGGGCGTGTCGACGTAGGCCTGCGTCCACATGTGATAGCCGAAGATGTCCTGCGAGCCGATGAAGTCTTGCGCGTAGATGAGGCCGCTGACGACGCGCGACGGGATCCCGTCGGCCCGCAGCACGGCGGCGAGGAGCGCCGCGTGCTCTGAGCAGTCACCGACGCGCGTTCGGGCGACCTCGGACGCCGTCGCGAACCCGACGCCGAGCGACTTCTCGTCCACGTACGAATGAACGAACCGGCGGAGCGCTTCGGCCCGCACGCTCGGCGGTGCGCCCGCAATCCTGCTGCTCCGCTCGACCAGCGCCAAGATCGCCTCATCTGTGCACGCGATCATGGTCGAGCTGGCGAGGTCGGCATCGGTGGGGGGATCGCCCCGATCGGAGGCGGGCTCTGCGGTCACGGACACCTTGACCGTCGAGGCATCGACCCGCTCGACGGACTGCGACGCGGTCTGGGGTAGGTCGGGCAGCGGGCCGTCCTCGACCGAGAGCAGGTAGACGCCGCGGGTGGTCTCTCGCGGTGAGCGGATCGTCCGGCTCGGCTTGATGAACGTCGAACGCATGATCTCCGGCGGATCGATGTCCGCGAGAGCGATCTCTTTGTCGGCGGCTATTGTCGTGATCTCCATGCCCCCGAGCGTCACCGTCGCGCGGAGCAGCTCGCCGTCAAGGCCGATGAACTCGATGCTCTCAGAACCGGGCGCGATCGACGACGTGGACACCACGCGATAGCCCGGCACCGTCTTGCCGAGTACCTCGGCGGAGGTCTCGGTGATCTCGCTCCGCCTCGTCGTCACCGGCACGAGCCCGATCGACGGGTCGATCACGGTCAGCGTCAGCGTCTCGTTTCCCTCAGCGAGCGACGCGGCCGAGATCTCGCTCGCGCGGGCGGGCGTGACCCAATCGCCCCCGGGGATCGCCTGCAGCCGGGTGCTCGTCTGCCCGGCCTGCCTCGTCGTCACTCGGACGCCGCCCTCCTCGAACACGTACACGGTATCGACCGGGATCGCGCCCATCGCTTGAGTCGATCTCATCGAAACCGGCTCGTGATCCTCGGTTTCGACAAACTCGGTCTCCAGCGTGATGTCGATCTCGATCGGACCTCGCTTGATCGCGAAACGCATCTCGGCGGTCGTTGTGATCAGCCCGTTCTCGATGACCTCAGCCTCGCGGGTCCATCCAGCACGCTCGCCGCCGAGGTTGACGATGTAGTACCGCTCGGTCGCCTGGCCAAGGGCGGCGACCGACGAGACGAGTGACACAAAAGCAACGCAGCAGCACAGAAGCCTGATCATGCCCGAGTGTAGTGCCCGCCGTGCCCGCCGCTGCGGCTATGCTCGCGAGGCATGATCGATACCCACTGCCACCTGACCTTTCCCGACTTCGGCGGGCGGCTCCCGGATGAGCTCGACGCGTGCGAGCAGCACGGCGTTAGCGGCGTGATCACGATCAGCACGACCAGCTGCGACTGCCTTGATGCCCTGCACATCGCGCGGTCGGATCCCCGTGTCTGGTGCTCGTCTGGCGTCCATCCGCTCTATTCGGACCGCGGGCCGCACGCGTGGGATGCGATCACGAGCTGCGCGGCGGACGACCGGTGCGTGGCATGGGGCGAGCTCGGGCTCGACAACCACTACGATCGCCCGCCGAAAGCCCTGCAGCGATCGGTGCTCGACGAGCAGCTCGCCGTCATCGAATCGTGCAGGTCGCCCCAAGACGAATCGGGGCTCGGCAAGCCCATCATTGTGCATTGCCGAGAGGCCTTCGATGACCTGATCCCGATCCTCCGTGCCTCGGCATTCGAGGGGGACCGCTTCGTATTCCATTGCTTCACCGGGAACGAGGACGACGCCAGAGCGGTCCTCGATCTCGGCGCGATGATCTCGCTCACCGGCGTAGCGACATACAAGAACGCCCGAGACGTGCAGCGAGCGGCGAAGATGATCCCCTCTGATCGTCTGATGGTCGAGACCGATGCGCCGTTTCTTTCGCCCGCTCCGCACCGGGGCGAGCGGCCGTGCCGACCGTGGATGGCATCGGTCACGGCATGCTTCCTCGCCGATCTTCGTGGCGAGCCGATCGAATCGTTCCACGATGCCACCGATCGGAACGTTTCGAGGTTCTTCGGCATCCCAGCGGGCGGGCCATCGTCTTGACGCTCGCGGCGTGGCTTCACGACTGGGACCCGTTCCTCTGGCGCATCTCCGGCGATTTCGGCCTCCGGTGGTACGGGCTGAGCTATGTGGCCGGCTTTGTGATCGCGCTCATGGCGCTGCGTTTCCTGGCCCGCCGCGACGCGACGCTGATCCCGGCGGGACGCGCGACCGACGCGATCTTGTACGGCGCCCTCGGCGCGTTCGTCGGCGGACGGCTCGGATACGCCGTGTTCTATCAGCCCTCGCTCCTCTGGAGCTTCTCGGCCGACGCGCCTTTCTGGGGGATGCTCGCGCTCGGTCAGGGCGGCATGGCGTCGCACGGCGGGATGATCGGCGTCGCGCTGGCAGCCTGGTTCGTCTCCCGCGGCTTCAAGGGCGATGCGGGCGACCGCGTCGGCCGCGCGCCGGTGCTCCACGTCTTCGATGTGTTCGCGCTCGCTGCGCCGTTCGGTCTGATGCTGGGGCGAATGGCCAACTTCGTCAACGGCGAATTGCTCGGTCGCGTCGTCGCCCAGCCGGGTGCAACTGCTCCGTGGTGGGCGGTCCGGTTTCCGCAAGAGCTCCGCTCGGGCGAGAGGCAGGGCGTGGTGCTGTCGTCAGACCAGGAGGCCGAGTTGCTCGGGCTCGTGGACCGGTACCGGCTGCCGAGCGAGCCGATCGAGGCTGGTATCGAGGGGCTCATCGCAGCGGTGCAGTCGGGTTCGGCCGAGGCGGCGGCCGCGATCGAGCCGCTGCTGAGCGCTCGTCACCCTTCGCAGCTCTATCAAGCGGCTGCGGAGGGGCTGATTGTCGCGGCTGCGCTCTGGCTGATCGCCCGAAAGGCCCGAAAGCCCGGCGTGATCGCGGCGTGCTTCCTGATCGTGTATGGCCTGCTCCGGATCGCGACGGAGCTTGTCCGCCTGCCAGATGCGCACCTCGGTGTGCCCCGCCCGCTCGGGCTCTCGCGCGGGCAGTGGCTGAGCGTCGCGATGGTTGTCATCGGTGGGGGGCTGCTCGTCTGGCGGAGGCTGGTGCCCGCCGAGCCGCTCGGCGGCTGGGCGCGGTCTGGCGGTGAGCCCGTTTCGGTCCGCTAGCTCCGGGCGGGCTTGTCCTTGCCGAGCCGCGCGATGCCGAGCGTGGCGACGAACCCTGCGCCGATCAGGCCGATCGCGCCTGCGATCTGCAGGCCACCGGGAGCGAAGCGCTCCTGCGGCCAGTCTTTCGGGTCGATCTCTGCCGCCGTCTGCTCCGTGAGCGTTTCGCCTTTGATCACGTCACCTGCCTCCGGCGTCACGCCCTGCCGAAACGGGTACAGACCGAGCGGCGCAGCGAGCAGCAGCCCAAGCAGCACGCCGAGCGTCGCGGCCTCGTACCGCTTCAGCAGAAATCGCAGCAGGTTGCTCACCGCGACCACGCCGAACACGACACCGAGCCCGACGGGCACGACCACGCTCAGCTGGCCCGTCAAGGCGGACACGTCCGCGGCCCGGCCCGCCTCGACGAACTGCTTGATCGCGTCGATGATCGTGTCGTAGATCCCGAGCAGCAGCAGGAGGTACGCGCCGCTCACGCCCGGGAGGATCATGGCCGACGCGCCCGCCACCCCGCCGACAAAGAGCAATGCCGATCCGCTCGAGCCGCCGGTGCCGGCCCCGCCCGCCGACTGCAGCACAACGAGCCCGGTCATGGCAGCAACGCCGAGCAGCCCGCCGATCACGGCTGCGCGCCCGAGGCCGGCGGCGGTCGCCCGGATCATCCCGATCAGCAACGGTGCGCCGCCGAGCGTCAGGCCGATGAACAGGCTGTACATCCCCCATCGAAACTCGGTGAGCGCCCAGGCGATGGGCTTCGCGCACGCCCCGATGGCGACGATCGCCGACACGACAACGACCCCGAGGAGCACGATCGATGCCGGCCGGAGCCGAAGCCGGGTGACGTCTGAGATCGCGTTGATGAATCGGCTGTAGATCCCGGTGGCGACCAGCATCGTGCCGCCCGAGATTCCCGGGACAAGGTTCGCCAGCCCCATAAGGGCGCCGCCCAGAGAGCCGCGGGCGAGCAGCCCGACGCCGAGCGGGCTGTTTGCGGGTGTTGGATCGGTATCATGCCGCTCGTTCGGCGAGTCGGGGCCGTCCGATCGGGTCGGTCCGGCGGCGGGCGTAGGTGTCACGGAGGGCGGAGTCGTCATGGCGATCATGGTAACCGGCGGGGCGGGGTACATCGGCTCGCACGCTGTCAAGAAGCTGCTCGAGCTTGGCCACCGGGTCGTCGCGGTCGACAACCTCGCGCGCGGTCACCAGCAGGCGATCGATCGGCTGATGACGATCGCCGAAGGCCGGCTCGAGTTCGTGAAGGCCGACACCGGCGATCGGCCCGCCATCGAGGCGGCGCTCCGCGATCACTCGGTGGACACGGTGATGCACTTCGCCGCGCTGACCTACGTCGGCGAGAGCGTGACCGAGCCGCTCAGCTACTACCGGGCGAACACGGCCGGGGTGCTCAGCCTGATCGAGGCGTGCGACGCCGTCGGCGTCACGCGGTTCATCTTCAGCTCGACCTGCGCGACATACGGCGAACCGCCCAAGGTGCCGATGGACGAGTCAACGCCTCAGTTTCCCGTGAGCCCGTACGGCGCGAGCAAGCTGCACGTCGAGCACATCCTGCGGGACTACGCCGAGGCGTGCCGTCGTTCCGGCAGAGACTTCGCCTACACCGCGCTGCGGTACTTCAACGTCGCGGGCAGCGATCCGGACGGCCTGATCGGCGAGGATCACCGGCCCGAGACGCACCTGATCCCCGTGGTCATCCAGGCCGCGATGGGCCTCCGCGACACGATCACCATCTTCGGCACCGACTACGACACGCCCGACGGCACCTGCATCCGGGACTACGTGCACGTCTGCGACTTGGTCGATGCGCACATCACCGTGATGGACGCGCTCAAGCCCGGCGACGAACGGTTCTACAACCTCGGCATCGGGAACGGCATCAGCGTGCGAGAGATCATCGACTCGGTCAAACGCGTGTCCGGCAAAGACTTCGCGATCACCGAGGGCGAGCGCCGCGCCGGGGACCCCTCGGCCCTCTTCGCCGATCCGAACAAAATCCGGAGCGAACTCGGCTGGGCAGCACGGTACACGGAGATCGATCGCATCGTCGAGACCGCGTGGAAGTGGTTCTCCGAGAATCCGGAGGGGTACGCAGAGGCTCAAGCAGAGGGCAACACGGGGTGATCGCTCCTGTTGTTGCCCTTTTGTCTGTCCTGGTGTCCGCTTTCGCGGCGGCGGAACCATGGCCCGAGAGGCTGGGCACCGAGTCGGGCGAGCGCGGCGTTATCTACGAATACCTGGCCGCGTCGTCTTGGTTCGGCAGGACGCTCCAGGCCGGGGCGGATGGGTCGGTCTCGGCCGACGCGGACGCGATTGAGATGCTCGCGGCCTCACTCGGCGTGACGCCCGGGTCTCTGACGTACGAGTCGCACAGCGCACACGTCGTGTCGGTCGTGCCCGCGAAGCCCGGCGATGCGGGTGACGGGTATCGATATCGGGTCTTTGCGTCGGCGGAACCATGCGGTCGGCTGCACAGGACGTGGTTCCGCGTGAGCCACGGCATCGGTGATGCCGCCGGGATCGCCGTCCTCATGCCCGGCATGCTGGGCACGCCGCACCGCTACGTCGAGGCCCTCGAGCGGTCGCTGCACGTCCGGGGCTGGACGGTCGCTCGCATGCTCGTCCCGCCGTCGAGATCGACCGAGCGGTACAGCGTCGCGATCAATCCTGCGGGCGATCCGAGCAGCATCGCGTCGCTCGCCGCCGAGCTCGATACACGCACGGCCGAGTGCGCCTTCGCTGTGGATGCGATGGTGTCGGCTCTCGAGCGCAGCAACCCCGACATCGTCGGGACACGCCGCGTCGTCATCGGTATCAGCGGAACGGGCATGATGCTCCCCGCCGTGCTCGCGCTCCGACCCGAACGCTTCGATGCCGCGGCGGTCATCGGCGGCGGGGCGAACGCGTTCGCGATCCTCCGCGACAGCAGCTACGCGAGAATGCTCGACTCGGTCCGGGTCACCTGGCTCGGCGATCCGCCGGACGCGACGCAGACCAGGGCGCTCGATCGGGCGTACCTCGACGCGGCGAAGCTCGATGCTGCTGTCATCAGCACGCCCCGCATGGGCGACAGGGTGCTTCTTGTTCACGCGTCGCGTGATCGCGCCGTGCCCGCGTCATCGGGGGATCTGCTCTGGTCGGCCTTGGGGCAGCCCGAGCGATGGTCGACATCGGTCGGGCATGAGCTGCTCTTCGTCAGGGCGATGCTGCAGATACCGGAGCTGCTCGACTGGCTCGAGTCCGCGGCGGATCAGGAAGGCGGCGGCCGATGATCGTGGCGCTGAGCCCCTATCTGCTCACGACCCGCGAGCCCGCCGCGATGGTTGCGCTGCTGCTCGCGGATCAGGTCGTCACCGTGGTGCCATCGCCCGAGGGCGTCGCCACGCCGCAGTCTGTCGGCGGGGCGGCGGGGCGGGTCTCGCAGTACCTCGAGCTGCTCGAGACGTGGGCGTGGTCCATGCCGCTCTGGCACGCGGGCGTGATCGGCGCAGACTATCTCGGCGAAGACGCGATCGCGGACATCCGGCAGGTCCGCCGCGAGATCGATCAGGACGATCGCTTCGCGCCGCTCCGCCCGCTCATGCACGCCGCGCTCGACGCCGCCGACGATGTCTATTTGCGGCGGTTCGCCGGCGACCTGCTCAAAGGCGGGCCCGACCCGGCGCTCACCGTCCCGGTCGCTGCGGGGATCGACCGCTTCGCCGGCCGGCTCGGCCTCGTGGTCGCCAGGAGCGAGCCGGCATCGATCGTCGCCAAGCAGGAAGCCGCGATGCTGAAGCCCGTGGCGCGCTTCGCGGTGCCGACAATCGTCCAGTCCGGCGGGCAGCGGCTCGTTGCTGCGCGAGAAGACCTGCACGAGCCGCTCGAAGACCTCCGCGAGGCGATCCACGAGGAAGGTGAGGCCGCGATCCGGCGGTCGGCCGGCGCGTTGGCGGACGCCTTCGAGGCCATCGCCGGCGATCTCACTCGGGTGATCGATCCCGATGAGCCGCGCACGATCGTGGGCATGGCGAGCGTGACCATCGGCGAGCTGCCGGTCGAAGCGGTGCAGCGATCGAGCACGCAGGCCGCGGGCCGCATGCTCGGCCGGGCAGCATCGAGCGGGCCCGAGGGCGACGGCGGCATCGTGCGGACGATGATCGTCCGTCGGATCGGCGCACGCACGATGCGCTAGCATCGCCGCCGAACGCCCCACGGATATCCACGATGCCCGAGCACACCAACAGCCTTATCAACGCCACCAGCCCCTACCTGCTCCAGCACGCGCACAACCCCGTGGATTGGAAGCAGTGGGGCGAGGCCGCCTTTGCCGAAGCCAGAGATCGCGGCGTCCCGATCTTCCTCTCGATCGGCTACAGCACCTGCTACTGGTGCCACGTGATGGAGCGAGAAAGCTTCGAAAGCGAGGCGACCGCCAAGGTCATGAACGACCGGTTCGTCTGCGTGAAGCTCGACCGCGAAGAGCGGCCCGACGTGGATGATGTGTACATGGTCGCGACCCAAGCTATGACAGGCCGCGGCGGCTGGCCCATGAGCGTCTTCCTCGAGCCCGATTCGCTCAGGCCCTTCTACTGCGGAACCTACTTCCCGCCCGAGCCGCGATCGGGGCTTCCGTCATTCGAGCAGGTGCTCCTCGGCATGTCCGACGCCTTCGCCCAGAAGCGGGGCGATGTCGTCCGGCAGGCCGAAGCCGTGGCTGAGGCGGTGCACGAGCAGTTCGCCGCCCGCGAGCGGCCCGTCGTCGTCGGCGCGGAGCAGGTGCAGCAGGCGGTCGCCACGATCCTGAAGATCGCGGACATGCAGCAGGGCGGCTTCGGAGCAGCGCCGAAATTCCCCCAGCCGGCGTACATCGACTTCCTGCTCGCCGTCAGGGACGCATCCGATGCATCGACCCGGTCCGCGATCGACCGAGTCCTGACGCTCACCCTCGACGAGATGCTCAAAGGGGGCATCCACGACCACGTCGGAGGCGGCTTCCACCGCTACGCGGTCGACGCCACGTGGACCGTGCCGCACTTCGAAAAAATGCTCTATGACAACGGGCAGCTCGCCGCGACGTACGCCATCGCGGCGAGGGTCTTTGGGAGCCCCGAGTACCTTCGCGTCGCAACACGGTGCGCGGACTATGTCCTCCGTGAGATGACGCACCCCGAGGGAGGGTTTTACTCCGCACAAGACGCGGAGGTCGATCACCGCGAGGGCCTGAATTATCTCTGGACGCCGGAGGAGATACGTGCTGTCCTCGACGAGGACGATGCGACCTTTGCGATCGACCGCTTCGGGCTCGACGTCGGGCCCAACTTCCGCGACCCGCACCATCCCGATGACCCGCCGACGAACGTGCTCCGGCTCGACAAGCCGCCGCGCGACGACGCCGATCGCCTCGATCGGATCGCTGCAGATCTGCTGCGCGCAAGGGACAAGCGCAAGCAGCCGGGCCTCGACGACAAGGTGCTCGTGTCGTGGAACGGCACGATGATCCGGGGCCTCGCAGAGCTCGCCGTATCGACGGGCGATCAGCGCTACCGCATCGCGGCCGAGCGCGCCGCCGCCTTTATCGATGCGCACCTCGTCGACGAGAGCGGCATGCTGTACCGGTCGTGGCGGGGGACACGAGGCGACTCGCAGGCATTTCTCGAAGACTACGCGAACCTTGTCGTAGGACTGTGCGCTCTTGCACGAGCGACACGCCACGCTGAGGCCGATGCCGGATCGTTCGTCAGCCAAGCGAGCACGCTCGCAGAGAGGGCTGTAAGCCTGTTCGTCGACAGCCAATCCGGCGCGTTCTTCGATACGTCCCACGACGCGACGCCGCTCTTCGTCCGCGGGCGGTCAACGTATGACGGCGCGATGCCCAGCGGCGTCGCGACGATGCTCCAGGGCCTGCTTGATCTGGCCGACCTCGATCCCGCGGGCAATCACGCGGACCACGCCCTCCGAGCGATCGTCGCGCACTCCGCCGCGATCCACGCGTCTCCCATCGCGACCGTGCACTCGACGCACGCGCTCTTCCGCGTGCTGAGCGGCGGCCTGCCGATCGAGGCCGCCCTGTCCGACGCGCACGCCGCCGAACCGGAGCCGGCCGATGATGCCGCGGGTGAGACGCCTCAGCCCGTCGAGATCTACGCGGGCGTCGAGCGTCTCTCGGTGTCAGCGGAGACGCCTGGCGAGCTAACCGTGCTTGTCCGCATCGATGAGGGATTTCACGTCATCGCGGCAGAGCCGGGCGGGCCCGACGGGCTGCTGCCGTTCCGTGTCGCGATCGTCGGCGGGTCCGGCGTTGCTGCCTACGCCGACTACCCGAGCGGAGCACCGATCGAGGTCCCCGGCGAGACGCAACCGGTCATGGCCTACGAGGGCTCGTTCGAGATGACGATCGCTCTCGAACGCACCGAGGCCGAGCGGCAAGGCCGGCCGATCCTCGTGGTGACATACCAGGCCTGCAGCGAAACGGAGTGCCTCGTGCCGCAGACGGTCGAGCTCGATGTTGCGATCGATCTCGAGTGATCGGCCCCGCTCGATCGCCTCAGGCGGTCCGCTCGGGTGAGCCTTCGGTCTTCATGATTTCGCGGAGCACGGCTGTCGCGTACGCGCCTGCGGGAAGGTCAAACGCGACCCGCACGTACCCGCCGTGATCGTCGATGCCTCCTTCGACATCCGGATCGTCCAGCCTGACACGCAGCGGCCGGCGCACGCCCGGTATCAGGTCGCCGTGCTTCGACGACGAGAAGTCACCTTCCGTCAGGCCGGCCTCGATCAGCATCGACCGCTCGAGCTCGCCGACCTCGCCCGCCGCGCGGGTCATCGAGCCGCCCCACATCGGCCCGGTCGGGCTGATGTCAAACGCCTCCGCCCTCGCTCGCAGCGCGTCATCGACGCCCTCCACCGCGAAGACCGCGCCCGATTCGTGCACCATCGCCAGGTCGCCCGCGACCGGGCCGTGCCAGGTGCCGGACTCAAGCCGATGCAGCAGCACGCCGTTAAAGACCGCAGACTGCATCGCGTTCAGATAAAACCGTCGTTTCTCGCTCGGCATGCGTCGCTTGAGCGAGCCGAGCAGCAGGTCGCGACCGACCCGGTGATTGTCCGCCTGCGCGCCGAATCGTTGCGGCCCAAACAGATTGGGCACGCCGCATGCCGCGAGCTCACGGAGCACGTTGCCCGCTCGGACCGCCGAGCTCATCTCAACGCCGCGGATCCGTATGTTGAACCTGTTGCCCGTCAGGTGCCCGGTGCGGAGCTTGTTTGTGTGCCGATCCGTCCAGAGCACGGCGATCCGCTCGTCTCTGATCGCTCCGAAGTCGTCGTCGTGCTTGCCCGGCAGGTGCACGCTGGCAAGCTGCCGCGTCACGGCCCGCCGATCTTTCCGACCCGCGACACCCACCGCCGACCGCCGGACCCCGAAGTGCTCAGTGAGCACGTCCACCAGCTCGGGCGTGTCCATCTCCCGCTTCTCGATGAAGAGGTAGAGGTGCTCACCCTCGCCACACGGGTCGTACAGCGGCAGCTCTTCGACGATGAAGTCTTCGACCCGTTGGCGGATGGTCCCGCCCGTGCCCGGTATTGCACCGGTCGCGTAGACCGCCGCGTCCAGAGGTCGGCCGAGCAGCGCGTCGCTCACACCTCGTCTCGGGTCGCGCTGTCAATCACCTGCTCCGCCACATAGATCGGCGTGTTCGCCGCGATGCCGAGGGCGATCGCATCGCTCGGCCGGCTATCGATGCGGGCCTCGGTGCCGTCGTGACGCCGCACGAGCAACTCTGCGAAAAACGTCTGCTCAGCGAGGTGCGTCACGGTGACCCGTTCGAGCACGCCGCCGAGTTCTTCGATCACCGACGCGAGCAGGTCGTGCGTCTGCGGGCGAGACAGCGGCAGACCCTTGAGCCGCCGCTCGATCGCCTGCGCCTCCGGCAAACCGATGACGATCGGAAACGACCGCGGCTGCTCCGGATCCGGAGCGCCCGGCTCGGCGACCTCTCGCAACTCGATCAATTGGTAATCGGTCAGCTCACGGATCAGGATCCGCGAGAGCTCCATCCGGATGTTCATTACTCAATCGTCGCGTCGACTGCACCTCGGGTCAAGCAGGGGTGCGCTTCTGCTTGAGCGACATGGGGACCCCGATGTCGACGATCGCGAGCCAGTAACGAAGCCAGTAACGAAGACGGTTACCAAGCCGGTGACTCCTACGACAGCCCCGGTGCAGCATTGGGCGATTTCAGGTCCAGGCATCCCGCCGCGGCAGGCAATTGCCATCGCGTCCCCGATCGGCTGCTACCGTTCCTCGTGCCCCCGTCGCTCCGCCGAGACCACGCCCCGCCGCGCCTCGAGCTCATGCCGCTGCTCGATGTGGTGTTCTTGCTGCTCACGTTCTTTGCGTTCGCCCTGCTGTTGATGGTGCAGGCTCGGGTGCTCGACGTCAACCTTCCGGTCGTCGAAGCGGGGGTGTCTGCCGGGAATGCGCCCGAACCGATCGTCGTGTCGATCACGGCCGAGGGGACGCTCGCGGTTGATCGTCAAGCGGTGGACGACGCCTCGCTGGTCGAGAGGCTGCACGCCAAGCGGGACGCCGCCGACGAGCCGACGCTGCTGCTGGAGGTCGATGTCGGCGCGCCGAGCGGCCGGCTCATCGAGGTCGTCCAGACCCTCCGCGGGGCCGGCTTCGAGCGGTTCGGCGTCCTCGGCAGCGCCGAACCGTCGAGTGTCGATGCGGCGGCCGAACCGTGAGCACGGGCACCGCAACGATCAGATCAGGCCGGCTCGGCATCGCTCTCGCTCTCAGCGCGGCGATCCACGCGGCCGCGCTCGCCGCACTGCTCTCGTACCCCGACGCCGAGCTCAACGCGGGTGCGAGCGTGCGCCAGGTCACGAACACAGACACTGCAACGCCGGGCATCGAGGCCAGCGATGCGGTGACGGTCTCGTGGATCGGCTTCAGCGACCCGACGCCCCACGCTGCGCCGGAAGCTGAAGCCGACCAGGCGCAGGTATCGCCCGACGCCGGGGTGCCCTCGCCCGTGATCGCGGACGCAGCGGAGCAGGCCGTGCGAGCCGTCGAGCGTGTCGAGGAGCAGATCCGCGATCTTGCCGAGCGAGGGGCCGTGCTCGCCGAGGCGCTGCGTGACACGTCGATCGTCGCACGACGCCGCGCCGAAGCGATCGAGGCTGCGCAGCGCGTCGCCGAAGCCCGCGAGCGACGCGAGCAGCAGCAGGCCTCTCGCGACGACGAGCCCGCGCTGCCCGACGAAAGAGAAGCGGCCGCGGCGTCGGCGACAGGCGACCTCGTCTACCGACCAGGCCGCCCGCTCGCCCGCGAGGGCCTGGAGATCCTCACCGTTCTGCCCAACTTCGACGGCGCGACGACGGTGATCGAGCTCCGCAGCGTCCGCCGAGAGCTCGCCGTCGCCATCTCGTTCGCGAAAGACGGTTCGGCCCGGGAGGTCACGTTCGTCGACGGCGGAAGCGGCTTTGCCAGCGTCGATGGCCCGATCAAAAACGCGGCGTTCCGCTGGCGCGCCCGCGGCACCGATCTCGATCGGCTGCCCGCGGATGACCCGGACGCCGTGGTCGTCGTGCGGATCCGTTTCGACCTCTAGCGATCCGCGATACACTCGCGGCGTGGGACGGATCCCGGCCATGCTCGCGTTCGCAGCTCTTGCCGTCGAGACCGTGGCCGCGCAGCCCGAGCTCCGGCCGGTCGACGCGGGCACCGAGGACACCTCCGTCAACCGCCTGAGCGGGCTCGTCCCGCGGATCGAGCAGCGATCGCCGACGGGCTTCGACCAGGTCTACGAGATGATCAAGCCGGGGGGCGAGCGGGTGTTCGTCAGGATCTCGGGCGGTGTGTACGCCGAGTTTGATCGGTCGGTGTACTCGTTCGACGGCGAGACCGAGGTCCCGCCGGGCACCGTGTTCCGTATCGGCAGGCCAGGGCAGAGTCCCGCGATCACACCGGTCGCGGCGAGCAACCGTGTCGATCTCTCGGCCGACGCAGGAGGGGCCGAGGCGTCTGACCTGCCGCTCACGGCATCTGGGGCATCGACTGCATCCGCGATCGGCGAGCCTTCGATCATGGGGAACGAGCTTTACAGAAGCGTCAGGATTTCGCAGCTGCTCTTTTCTACGGTGAAAGCCGGCAGCGTGCCGGCCGAATAATGCAACGTCAGCAGGCCGGGTGCTCGCGAGCCGCCCGATTTCGATCACACAGACCACTTGAGCGGGGAGAACACACAATGACACGCACATCCGTCGCCGCGACGGCACTCGCCCTCACGCTCGTCGTTTCAACAAGCGGCTGCATCCATGGTTCATCCGTCACGAGCGAGTCGGGTGTCCGGGTAGGATCGACGACCTTCTCCCGGATCGAGCCGGGCGTGACAACCAAGGATTGGATCCGCACCACGCTCGGCGAGCCGCAGCGACGCTCGGTCTCCGAGGGCGGCCGCGAGCTCTGGGTCTACGACTACGAGCGGACCGAGCGCAGCAGGGGAACGTTCCTGCTCGTCATCGGAGGCTCGGACACATCGACGACGTCGACCGTGACCTACGTCGAATTTAAGGACGGCGTCGTCACGCAGGCGTGGCAGGACTGAGAGTGCCCTGAGGCGGCGAGGCGAAGGCGATCTGCCGGCGTCGTGGTCAGTCCTGCGGGGCGGCGGGTCCGGCCGAATCGCCGCCGCCGATGTGATCCCGCATACGCGTGTCCGCCTCGATATTGCGCAGACGCTGGTAATCCATGATGCCCAGGTTGCCCTGGCGGAAGGCGTCCGCCATCGCCTTCGGCACCTCGGCCTCGGTAGCACCACGAGCGCGCGGTTCTTCTGCTCTTCGGACTTGAACTCCTGCTCCTGGGCGACCGCCATCGCACGACGCTGCTCGGCTTCCGCCTGGAACCGGCGCTTGTCGGCCTCCGCCTGATCGGCCTGCAGCTTCGCGCCGATGTTGTCGCCCACGTCCACGTCGGCGATATCGATCGACAGGATCTCGAACGCCGTGCCCGCGTCGAGCCCGCGGTTCATCACGGTCTTCGAGATGTTGTCGGGGTTCTCGAGCACGGCCTTGTGGCTCGCGGCGGAACCGATCGACGACACGATGCCCTCGCCGACACGCGCGACGACCGTCTCTTCCGTCGCACCGCCAACGAGCCGCGTCAGATTCGTGCGCACCGTCACGCGTGCGCGGGCCCGGAGCTGGATGCCGTCTTTGGCCACGGCATCGATCGTGCCGCGGCCGAGGGACGGGTTCGGGCAGTCGATGACCTTCGGGTTCACGCTCGTGTTCACCGCGTCGAAGATGTCGCGGCCCGCGAGATCGATCGAGCACGCCGTATCCCAATCGAGCTCGATCTTGGCCTTCTTCGCCGCGATGAGCGCGGAGACGACATTCGGCACGCGGCCGCCGGCGAGGTAGTGCTCCTCAAGCTGGGCGGTCGAGATCGGCACCGCCGCCTTCACCGCTCGGATGCGGCTCAGCACGATCGTCCGCGGATCGACCTTCCGGAGCCGCATGCCGATCAGATCGAAGATCTTGACCCGGGCGTTCGAGAGCAACGCCTGGATGTAGAGCGTCGCAAACTGGCCCAAGACGAAGAGCAGCACGAGCCCGATCAGCACCGCGACCACGATGCCGATGATCAGGATCGGGCCCAGCCCGCCGCCGCCCTGCTGCGCCGCAGCCTGGCTCGCGAATGCGAGAGCGCCCGCCGCGACAAGAGTCCGAATCATTTCAATCGACGCGCGACACGATCGGCCCTGCATACGTTCGGTCCTCTGCTTGGGGCCCGGTCGGGCACAGGTCACTCGAAGGAATGTCCGGCATCACCCCGGCTCGGTGCGAGTATAGCTGTTGGCAAGCCTCAGGCCGGCCTCACGCGCAGCTGCGTGCCCGTCACGCCCGTGACCCGCACCGCCTGCCCCCGCTCGATCGCCACGCCCTCCGCGAGCGCCTCGTGCCGACCCGCCTCGAGGTCGACCATGCCGACCGGCATAAGCGGCGTGACCGCCACGCCGCGCTCGCCGACCAGCGCGTGCAGCTCATCGCGTGCGTCCGACTCACGGTCGATCACCGCGCGGCGTTCCTCTTCTGGCCGCTCGCCCAGAAGCGCCCGGCCCCAGGGTGTCGTCGGGAGCAGCTTGACCCACAACGCAAACGACGCGGGGAAGAGCACCAGAAGCAGGATGATCCCGAGCGAGCCCCAGAGCACCGGGTTCTCGTCCATCCGGAAAAGGCACACGACGCCCGCGATCCCGACGATGCCCGCCGCGACCGCGATCACTCCGCCCGAGGGGACAAACAGTTCGATCACGATCAGCACTACCGTGACCGCGAGCAGCGAAAGGCCCCAGATCAGCATCGGCTCCATCAGGCAACGCCCCCGGCAGGCGGAGAAGGCGGCCCGCTGCCGTCATCCGCGACCGCTTCAACGACGAGCTGCCAGCCATCGGTCCTGACCACGACCACCGCGTCGCCCTGATCGATCGAGCCGAGGCCGCTCTTCGCGTCGTGCAGGCGGTCATCGATCTCGACCCGCCCCGAAGGCAGCAGCGCCGTGTGCGCCCGGCCCGTCCGGCCGATCAGCGATGCCAGCTCGTCATCATCTCGCATCGCCGCCACGAGCTCGTCGCCCGCGTCATCATCGCCGACGCGAGAGGCGTCGAGCACCATCCCCCGCAGCACCGGCAGCCGACCAAACTGCTTCATGATCACCCCGATGCCCACGCCGGAGGTCACCATCGCGAGGATCACGGTTACGAAAGCCCGAATCAGCTCGGAATTGCCCGAGCCCGGTGCCGTGGCGCTCGGGCCGAGGAACGACCCGACCAGCCCGCCGAACAGCAGCAGGAAGCCCGCGACACCGAACACACCGAACCCTGGAAGCACAAAGATCTCCGCGAGCAGGCACGCCACGCCGAGCACGATCGCGATCGCCTCCCACCAGCCCGCGAGCCCGAGCATCCACGCGGGCGCCATCAGCAGCACGAGCGCCGCGAACGCCGTCACGCCCGGCAGCACCAGCCCCGGGCTCGTCATCTCAAGAAAGAGCGCCAGCACGAACACAACGATCAGGATCCCGCGGACCCAGAACGTCGAGAGAGCACGCACCGTCGATTCCGTCCACGATCGGTCGAGTCGGTCGAGCGTCGTTGCGCCGAAGAACGCGCGGAGCTCCTCGTCGTTTCTGATGACGCCGCTGGAGAAGCCAAACCGCTCCATCTCCCGGGTCTTCATCACGATCGGCCCTGAGCCGTTGGTCAGGTAGCCCCCCAGCTGCCACCCGCCCGCGTCGTCCGATGTAAACACCGGCCGGTCGCTCGCAGCGGTCAGCATATCGAGATCGCGTGCGCTCTCGGCCTCGCTTTCACCCGTCAGCGCGGGCGACAGATCGCGGAGCGTGGGCGATGCCGGTCGGAACGCGGCGGGGTCCTCGGTGGCCGCCGGCGCATCCTCCGCCTGCGACAGCTCGGCCGGCGCGGGCACCGCGTTGGGCGACGCCGACACGATCAGCGGCGACCCGCGCGGCGGGTCCACCCCAGGAAAAAGCAGGCCAAACTCCTGCTCGTTCACCGCGAACCGCCGCGGAGGCCCGTCGGCCGGGTCCGATTCCTCAACCCACCAGAGCTCGACACCGTCGATCACGATCGCCTGCACAATGAACTCGTCCCAGCCGCGGATCCTCGCCGAATCGACGACCTCGCTCAGCACCGGCGGGACGATCTTCTTCCGCAGCTCGCCCTGCGTTGCCGCCTGCGCCCCGCCCAGACCGATCGCGATCGGGAGCGCGTCGCCGAAGCTCGCCGAATCGTTCACAACGATCTCTCGGCATGCCAGAGCCATGATCGCGCCGCCCGAATAGGCCTGCGGGTTGATCCATGCAACGGTGTTCGGCACGGCGGACGACTTGATCGCGGCGCAGATCTCGAGCACCGCGCCGATCTCGCCGCCGGGGGTATCGATGTCAAACACGATCGCCTGCGCGCCGCGATCGATCGCGAGCGCCATCCTGCGTTCGACGCTCGACGCTGTCACCGCGTCCATCTGGCCCCGGATCGTGATCACCGCGACCCGATCCGCCTGCCTCGACGCTGGCACCGCCTGCTGCGCGGAGAGCGACGCTCCTTCGCCAACGCTCACCCAGCTGAGCGCGAGCAGCGTCAGGCTCATCGCCCGGATGAAGCCCGCCCATCGCCGCCGCGCCTGTCTTCGATCCGTCGTCATGCGTTGAAAGTATAGAAACGCTGCTCGAACGTGCCCCGCGCAGCTCGCCCAGCCGTCGATCAGCCGTCGATCAGCCAGCGACCGATTCAGATCAGGCCGTCGAGCATCCGCGATCCCCGCGGCGGCTCGAAGCTCTCCTCGACGTTCCAGGCGATCTCCTCGCCCCGGCAGTCGATGTGCACCGCGAAAAAGCCGGGCCGCCCGTCGGGAGCAGCCGCCTCGTGCCGCCGGACCAGAGGCCAGATGACCCGACGGTCCGAGTCGGGCAGCGGGAGCGATTCGATGTCGCTCGGTTCAAACCACTCAAGCCGACCCTCGGGCATGTCGTGCGGCTCGACCTCCACGGGGCCGAGCACGCGGTACAAAAAAAGCAGCCAGTGCCCCTTGCCCTCGAAGGCCTCCTCCGAAATCAGCCCCATGAGGTGGAGCCTGTCGAGCGGGATGTCCAGCCCCGATTCCTCGCGGATCTCCCGCTGGGCGCACCGGGCCGGCGACTCGCCGGTGCTCATGTCGAGCTTCCCGCCGATAGGCGAGCAGAGGCCCTTGTTCGGGGCCCGGAGCCTGCGGAGCATGAGCACACGCCCGTCCTTGTCCCGGAGGTCGCAGAGCGTCGCGAGCTTGTACGGCAGTGGGGGCGTCATGCAGCAAGCCTAAGCCCGCGTCCGCCGCCGGGCATGCCCGGAAGCGATTGTCGGCACGCCGAGCGTGCGGCCGATACGCTCTCCAAAGCGGAGCCAAAGGATCGGCCCGCATGACACCGACGGAGCGACACGCATGCCCAGCGACCAGGCAGGCCGCACCCCGGCCGCCGCACCCTGCTACATGATCGGCCTCGGCGGCGTGGGCCTCTCGGGCCTCGCCCGCCTCGCACACGCCCGCGGCACCCCGGTCTCGGGCACCGATACAACCGCCTCCGACATCACCCGATCGCTCGCCACGCTCGGGATCGATGTGCACATCGGCAGCCCCCCGGCGCGGCTTCCCGATGGCACCGGCGCCGTCATCGCATCCGCAGCGATCAAGCCCGAGCATCCGCTGCTGCTCGACGCGCAGAGCCGGGGCATCCCGGTGCAGACGTACGCGGAAGCGCTCGGCGCGTCGATGCGGGCGATGACCGGCGTCGCGATCGCCGGCACCCACGGCAAGAGCACCACGAGCGCCATGCTCAGCGCGTGCCTGATCGAGGCCGGGCTCGACCCGACGGTCATCGTCGGCGCTGCCTGCCCGCACCTGACCGACGAGCTCGGCAACGCCACCGGATTCCGTCTCGGGAGCACGACGACCCCTGCCGGTACGCACGCCGGCCAGCCGGGCCTGCTCATCGCCGAGGCCTGCGAATACAACCGCTCGTTCCACAACCTCCGGCCACGCGTCGCGAGCATCGCCAACGTCGAGGCGGACCACCTCGATATCTACGGCAGCGTCGACGCGGTCATCGATGCGTTCCGCGAGTTCGCCTCGCTGCTCCCGCCGGCCACCGCTCGCGACGCGGAGGGCGGCGTGCTGCTCATCGGCCACGACACCGCGCACCGCCGGGATGTCACCCGAGGCCTGGCGTGCCGGGTCGAAACGATCGGTTTCAATCCCGCCGCCGACTGGCACGTCTCGCTCGATCCGGGCACGCGCCGCGTCACCATCGAGCATCGGGGTCGGCAGGCCGCCGAGTTCACCAGCCCGATGCCAGGCGAGCACAGCGCGATCAACGCGGCGACCGCCTTCGCTCTCGCAGACCTGCTCGGCGCCGACCCCGAGCCGTCGGTCCGAGCGCTCGCCGGCTTCCGCGGCGTACGTCGACGCCTCGAGCGACTCGACGACCGACCGGTCCCAGGAGGTACCGTTCGCGTCTACGACGACTACGGCCACCACCCGACCGAGGTCGAGATGACCCTCCGCGCCATCCGCACGCACGAGCAGCTCGGCCCGGTCGATGAAAACAGTGCCGGTCCCGACACGCACCTCGCACCGGACGTCATGCCCGATCCGTCGCGGCGTTTGATCTGCGTATTCCAGCCCCACCAGCACTCACGCACCCGTTTCTTTCTCGACGAGTTCGCGAGCGCGTTCGAGCAGGCAGACATCGTCATCGTCCCGCATATCTACTTCGTCCGCGACTCCGAGGCGGAGAAGCAGCGCGTCGCGGCGTCCGACCTCGTCGACAGGCTCCGGACCCGCGGCGTCCGAGCGATGCACGTCTACCCGTTCGAGGCGATCGTCGAGCAGGTCGAGTCCATCGCCAGGCCCGGCGATGTGCTCCTCGTCATGGGCGCGGGCCCCGTCTGGCAGGTCGCCCACGGCTTCGTCGGACGCGCCGCTGCCGAGCACATGCCGCTGGGAGTGTCGGTATGACACGCACCGCCGACCGCGTGACGATCGAGCACGATGCGCCGATCCCGACCTGGTTCCGCGTCGGCGGCTGCGCCGACAGGCTCGCGACACCGACCACGCCCGAGGAGCTCGCCGCCTGCATCGAGCTCGATCCGGAGCTCGTCGTGCTCGGCGACGGAGCCAACCTGCTCGTCGCCGACAAGGGTGTCGACCGACTCGTCGTGCGGCTCGGCAGCCGGTTCCGCGAGACCTCGATCGATGCCGGCACGGGGCTCGTCAGTGCCGGCGCCGGCGCCGACCTCGCCAAGCTGATCCATGGCACGGTCCGCGAGGGGCTGACGGGGCTTGAAAGCATCATCGGCGTCCCGGCGACGGTGGGTGGCGCGGCCGTCATGAACGCCGGCGGCGCGCACGGCGAGATCGCCGATCGGGTCGAGCGCGTCCATGCCGTTGACCGAAGCGGCGAGCCCGTCACGCTCGAACGCCCCGAGATCGCCTTCGGCTACAGGACAAGCGGGCTCGGGCACCTCATCCTGACCTCGGTCGACTTCAGGCTCGATCCGGGCGACCCCGCCGAGGCGCGGTCGAGGCTTCTCGGGATCATGCAGCAGAAGAAGCGATCGCAGCCGCTGCACGCGAGCACCTGCGGCTGCGCGTTCAAAAATCCGATGCTCGACCGTGACCTTCCCGGCATCGGCGCCGCGGGCGACCGCGTCGGCGCGGGCCTGCTCATCGACCGCGCCGGCGGCAAGGGCGTCACCTCCGGCCCGTGCCGGATCTCCGAGGTCCACGCAAACTTCATCGAAACGGGCCCCGACGCGACCGCGTCTGACATCCTCCGGCTCATCGACGCGGCCCGTGCGCTCGTCCTCGACCGCTTCGGCGTGACGCTCGAAACCGAGGTCGTCGTCTGGAGCCGCCGCCGATGAAGCCCATCGCTCTCGTGCTTGCGGGTGGTCCCGATGCCGAGCGGGCCGTGTCGATCGATTCCGCGTCGGCCGTCGCCGGGTCGATCGCATCGGGCGGCTTATTCGAGTCGCGGCTCCGCGTCATCGATCGGCCGGCGTCGCTCGCCGAGGAGCCGGGCGATGTCGTCGTGCCCGTGCTGCACGGCCCCTGGGGCGAGGGCGGGCCGCTGCAGGATCTCCTGGAAGCCGACGGCCGACCCTACGTCGGCTGCCGGCCCGATGCCGCAAGGCTCTGCATGGACAAGCTCGCCTCCAAGCGGACCGCGACCCATGTCGGCCTCCGCACGCCGCCGGCGCACGCCCTCGTCGACCCCAGCCCCTCACACCCGATCGAAGCCCCCGCGGTCATCAAGCCGATCCGAGACGGCTCGAGCGTCAACCTGCACATGTGCCACGACCGCGAGTCGCTCGAACGGGCACGGGAGGCCTCGATGCACGCGGGCACTCCCATGATGATCGAGAAGCTCATCGCCGGACGCGAGATCACGTGCGGGCTCATCGATACCGGCCTGGGGCTCCGGGCCCTCCCGCTCATCGAGATCATCCCAGCCGAAGGTGTCTACGACTACGAAGCCAAATACGACCGGGACGACACGCGGTACGTCGTTGGATCCCGTGCGACGCCGCACGCCGACCACGCCCGGGTCCAAGCCGACTCGCTCGTGCTCGCCTCGGCGCTCGGCGTCCGTCATCTGGCCCGCGCCGACTTCATCGTCGATGACCAGGGCGAGCACCACCTGCTCGAGATCAACACCATGCCCGGGTTTACGGGTCACTCGCTGCTGCCCAAGGCCGCGAGCGCCCTCGGCATTTCGATGGCAACGCTCTGCACAAGCCTCTGCGAGGTCGCTCTTGCCGAGCACTCAAGCCCGCGAGCCGTGCGGGCCGACGATGCACACCATGGCGCGAACACAGAAACGTAGCAGCAAGAAGCCGGGCAAAAAGAAGCCCGCCCGTTCTGGAGGGCAGGGTGGCGGCATCGGTGCGATCGCGTCGCTGCCCTGGCGCCGGATCGCCGCGGTCACGCTCGTGCTCGCGGGCGTCGGAGCGGTCGCCGGGGGCATCGGCATCGCCGATCGCCGGGCGGGCGCGCTCCTCGCTGAGGGATCGGAAACCGTTCGCATCACCTGGGCAGAGGCGGTCACCAGCAGCGGCACCTCGACCTGGCCCCCGGCCGACGTCCAGCTCGAGCTCGATGAGCAGGCGCAGCGCATCGCCTCCGACGAAGGCGGGCCGCTCTCGATCGATGCGCTCGGCCGGCTCGGCGAGTGGATCACCACCACCGGCTGGATCGACGAACTCCGGTCCGTTGAGCGCACCGGCACTGGCGTGATCACGATCGACGTCGCGTGGCGCGCCCCGGCCGGCGCTGTCAGGCAGAACGGCTTCGACTATCTCATCTCAACGGAGGGCCTCAAGCTCGACGCCGAATGGCGCGCCGGCGGCGCAGCCCTGCCCGTCATCCTCGGCGCCGAACGCATGACCGCAGCGACAAGCGTCCTCCCCGGCGCCCGATGGCCCGACCTGCCCGTGCTCAAGGGCGTCGAGCTGCTCACGCTGCTGCACGCGGAGCTCGGCGTCGATCCGATCCTCGGCCCCGGCGGGTTCGATCAGGTCGCGGCGATCGATGTCTCGCGGTACACCCGGCAGCAGCGGCTCGACATCATCACCGAAATGGGCAACCGGATCATCTGGGGCAGGGCGCCCTCGGACGACATCAGCGACGTCGTGCCCACGGCCCAGAAGCTCCGCAACCTCGCGTACATGCGCCGGCATCCCGAGTACGGCGAGCGTATCGACGCCGCCCAGCCCGTGCTCGATCTGAGCTCGGGCCCCATCTTGGTCGACGACCGCCCCGCGGCCGGGGACAATGTCGGGCGGTGAACGAGCCCGATCCACATCCCGACCCACACTCCGATCCATTCTCCGATCCACATTCAGGGGCACACGAGCAGGTCGAGCATCATCCGTCGGCGATCGCCGGGCCCGCAGAACGCAGCACAGCACCTGATGCTCGCGCTCGCACCGAGCCCGCATCCACCCGGTGGCGGATATTCGCCGAAGGCATCGGGCTCGTGCCGCCCAAGTCGGGCAAGGACCCCTATGCCCACAGGCGGGGCGAGCCGAGAGGCTTCACCGTGCTCTGGCTCGCGTTCCTGCTCGCGGCGAGCGGGCTCGTGTACGGATCGATCGGCAGCCCGATGCTCGCGTCGGCCGAGGGCTATCGGTTCGCCTCGAAGGTCCTGCTCACGACCGTTGCTGTCGGGATGATCACGATCTGGCCCGCGCTCAGGCTCAGCCAGGCGTCTCCGCTCGCCGGCGGCGCGTCTGCGGCGGCGCGCGACCTCGCTGTCGTGCTGATCCCGATGCAAGCGCTCATCTGGCCGCAAGCGCTGATCACCGGGTGGTCGCTCCCGTCGATCGCGGTCATCGCGGTGCTGCTGGGAGGATGGGCAGCGATCGTCGGCGCGATCGTCGGTGCCGCCACGGGGCCGAGGCTCGTTTCGACGCGGTCGACGGCTGCGCTGCAGGCCTCGCCGCTGCCGATCGCGCCCGTGTGGCGGTCGGTCGCGATGTTCGCGGTCCTGGCCCTCGCGGTCGCCGGCCCGGCTTTCCGCGTATTTTCCGGCACCGGGATGACCGGCCCCGGCGACGGCACCATCCTCATGCTCTGCTCCCCGCTCTCGGCGCCCTGGTCCGTCCTCGCCGATCAGGCCTGGACCGGCCGGCACGCCGTCGCCCGGGCCGAGCACTGGCAGGTCGCGGGCCTCACAGCGGGCATCGGGATCTCGGCCTGGGTCGTGCTGCTCGCGCTGCGAAGGCCCCGGCCGGTGGCCGATCGCGGCGGATCTGCCTAAATTCCCATCTGCGCCGCAGAACGTTTGGTTCAGGCGATCCGGAGGTCATCAATGGAATTTATCACCGAGCAGGATCGCGAGAAGCTCGAGGCACAGGTCAAGGCGCTGATCGAGAACCGTCCGGTGATCACCCAGCGGATCGCCGAAGCCCGGGAACTCGGTGACCTCAAGGAAAACGCCGAGTACCACGCCGCCCGTGAGCAGCAGGGCATCGAAGAGGCTGAGATCCGGCGGATCGAGGAACGCCTCGCGACCGCTCAGGTCGTCGACTCGACCAAGCAGGCCGACGGCGTCGTGTTCGTCGGCTCGATCGTCAGGCTCAAGGACCTGAAGCGGGGCGATGACGACACCTACCGCCTGGTTGGTGAGCTTTCCGGGGATCCGCTGGCCGAGCACGTCGAGGTGAGCGTCAACTCCCCGATGGGGCAAGCGCTGCTCAAGAGCCGGGTCGGTGAGGTCGTGCGCGTCGACGCGCCGAAGGGCGTCAAGCAGTTCGAGATCACCGAAATCCTCTGATCATCGGGACCCTCTGATGGGCCAAAGTCCGCGTGGATGGCGAGTCGAGGTCGGGTTTAGGTGTTGCCGGCGTCTCGCAGGCTGATCCGGCGTGCCGGACCGGGCGAGGCGAGCGGCGAGCCGCCGACCGCCGGTTTCGGCTCGATGCTCGGCGGCTTGGGGGCCGCATCGTGGATTGCCGATTCGAGTGACAACGGTGCCGACCGCTCCTGGGGGTGCGAGGCGTCATGGTCCGACATGGGAAACCCTCCTGATGCGTTCCCAGGGCACCCGAAGCATCGGTGTGCCTCTGCCCAGATTACCAGATTTCAACATCTTCTGCAATCCGGCCCGCGAACCGCGCCGAAGCCGCATCTGGATTTCTGGACCAAGCGGAATATTGCCTGTTGCAACAGGTATTTGCTCCGGCAAGACCCAGATCGACACGAAACCCAACCCCAAGGAGGACCCCATGAACCTGACCACCCTGCTCGCGACCGCCGGCGTCGTCACCCTCGGCGGCGCGCTGCTCAGCACCGTCGGCCTCGCCGATCCGACCCCGACCGCCGCCGCCACCGCCGACGGTGAGACCTACCAGATCGACAGCGGGCACTCCGGCGTGGTCTTCAAGGTCGGCTACATGGGCGTGTCGACGTTCTACGGCCGATTCAACAACGTGTCCGGCTCGTACCAGCTCGACTACGACAACCCGAGCCAGAGCTCGATCGACATCCGCATCGATGCGGCCTCGGTTGATACCGCCAACGCGGGACGCGACGAGCACCTCCGTGGGGCCGACTTCTTCAGCGCGAAGGAGTTCCCCGAGATCAGCTTCGTCGGCGAGCAGTTCGAATCCGTCGACGCCGACACGCTCCGCGTGACCGGTGACCTGACGATGCGCGGCGTCACCGAGAGCATCACCGTTGAGATCGATTGGATGGGCGACCGCGAAGACCCCCGAGGCGGCTACCGCTCGGGCATCGACTCCAGCATGACCATCAACCGATCGGACTTCGGCGTGAACTACGGCGTCGCGACCGGCGCACTTGGCGATGAAACCACGATCATGATCGGCCTGACTGGCACCCGTCGCTGATCGGGCGAGACGCGATCACGCAGCATGACCGAGCGGAGCGGCACCGGACCGACTGCCGTCGCACGAAGGAGGCCGGCCCGTGACCCTGAGCGTCGGTGATCCCCGCCTCGATGCGGTTGCCTTTGGAGCGTTGGGCCCGGCCGCGATCGGGTTCACCGCGACGCTTGCTGCGTACCTGATCGTCCGCGCTTCGGCGCGGAAAGCGGACCCCTCATCAGCCCCGTCGAGGGCGGGCATCGGTCCCGCCCTCGGCGTCGGGCTGGCGTTCGTCCTCGCGAGCCTCGGTCTCGACGGCGTGCCGGAGCGGATGCCCGTCGGCTCCGCGGACTGGGTGCTGCCGGTGATGGCGACGGCCTTGCTCGCCGCGGTTGGTGGCGAGCTGCTTGCGAAGGGGCGGAAAGCGATCGCGGTGCGATGGTTGCTTCGCGTAGCGGTGATCGGTGTCATCGTTGCTGGGCCGCTCTCGCTGCCAATAAAGAACCGATGGGAGGGTGGCGAGACCGTTGCGTGGGTCGGCGGAATTGCTCTCTGGATGCTGCTCGCCTTTGCCGCGTCGGATCGCACGGCGTCCCGTTCGTCGCCGCCGTCGTCGGTGCTGGTGTGGCACGCGTTGATCGGCGGGCTCGTGCCGGTGATCTTCGGCGCGGGCGTGACGGCGCAGTCTCAGATCGCCGGGGGCGTCGCGGCCGGGCTCGGGGGCGTGCTCGTCGCCGCGTGGCTCGGCCGGAAAGCGCTCCCGCCCATGCGAGCGGTCGGCGGCGTCGTTGTTCCGTACATCGCGATGCTGCTGCTCGTGAGCTGGCAGTTCGTGAGTGATCTTGCGTGGTGGGAGTTCGGCGTGATCGCCGCGACGCCGCTCGCGATCGCCCTGATCGATCTTGTGCCGGTCGTCCGGAAGCTGTCGGCGTTCAAGCGGTTCGTCGGCCGGATGCTGCTGGTCATCGCCGCGACCGCCGCGGTCAGCGGGCACCACGTGCCGGCTCTGGTTGGCGAGCTCACCGGCAGCTCGTCGAGCTCCGAAGACGCGTACTGGGAAAGCCTCGGCTAAGGATCGTCCTGCCGGCCTTACCCCAATCCGCTACCTCGACTGGTGGCCCGGCATCGCGTCCGGGTGGCCGACGGTCGGCGAGTTGCCGTAGACCTCATCGGCGGATCGGCTCCCGCTGACGTCGAGCGACGCCTCGCCGAGCAGGTAGAGCCCGATCAGCCAGTCGCCAACAAGATACGGATCAACCGTGAGCTTGCCGACGAGCGCGCCCTCGACGGCAAACTTCTCGCCCTGCGTCGCGGGGTTGGTGAGCGACACCTCGATCGCGTCGTAAGGCGTGGGGGGGACGCCGATGCAGCAGCCGTCCCACTGATTCAGCATTACGAGCAGCTCCTTGGGCTCGCGCGATGCGAGCGGAAACTGCAGGTACCCGCCAATGCGGACGTACTGGTCTTCGAGCATCTTGATGTGCGCCGGGATGTCTGTCCTGCCCTGTCGCGGCGCGTAGGTCGTCCTGGCGCTCGTCAGGTAGTCCCACGTGATCTGGTAGGGGCTTTCCTTGGAGCCGTCGCCCGCGATCAGGAACCGGTCGTTGATCAGCCGGGTCCCGTCCTCCATCTCTTTGATGTCGAGACGGTTCGGATCGACAGCCTCCGCCTCTGTTCCACCGGCTGCGCCGGGCGCACCGCCGCCCCCGTCTCTCGATTTATTCAGCGATTCGATGACGTCGGACCACGATGCCGGGCCGCCCGCGGCTTCCGCGTCGGCGGGCTTGAAGCTGTCGAGCATGGCCCGCTGGTCGTCGGCGACGGACACGAGCTGTGGCGCGGGCCCGCCCTCGATCTTGCCGTCGGGTCCGTGGAACTCGAGCGATCCGTCCGCGTTGACGATGTAGAACCGTCCGTCGCCCGCCTCAAGCGGCATGTACACAACCCGGCCGGCGTCTGCGATAAGCCGGAGCCGCTCGCGGGCCGTCTCGCCGTCAGCGGGTGTGCGGGCCAAGACGAGCATGTTGTTCTCGCGGAGCAGTTCGATGGTCTCGGTCTCGCCGACGGTCCACGACATAAGCACGGCGTCGGCCGGCAGCGTCGCGGCTTTGGCGGGCTCGGCCGACGCCTGCGCTGCCGCCGTGGCGGCGGGCTGGAAGAGCATCGCGAGCGAAGCGGCAATGCGGAAGGCAGGCTTGTTCACGGGAGCTCCTCTTTCTGTTGCGTCGGTATCCGGCCGAACGCGTCAGAGGCCAGATTGTACGATCGGTCGGCGATCCGGCTTCATCCGATCGGCCGGAGATTGCGGGACACCGGCGTCCGATAGGCGATCGCCGCCGGTGCGAGACCCGCGAGCCCGCCGATCAGCACCGTCAGCCCGATCACGGCGAGCGTGAGCACGGGATCAAACATCGGCTCGACCACGAGCCCGACCCGGGCCTTGAGCGATGACGCAACAACCGCCGAGCCGACGAGCGCTCCGATGACGCCGACCGCGCCGCCGAGCAGCCCGATCACCGCCGACTCGATCAGCACCAGCACGAACACCCGCCGACGGCTGCTGCCGAGCACGCGCATGATCGCGATCTGCCGCCGGCGCTGCTCCATCGAGTTGTAGAGAGCCAGCATGATCGCGATGCCGCTCGACACCAGCACCGCGGCCGCCATGGCGATCAGGATCTGATCGATGCTGCCGACGATCTCGAAGAGGGTGTCGATCTGCTCTTTCGGCTGAGCGACGGTGATCGACTGATCGGCGCGGAGCCGCGCGAGGATGGCCGGGATCGCTGCGCTGACCGACGAGCCTGCGCGGGTTGCGACCCGGCCGTAGATGCCGGTGACAAGCGCGTCCTCGGCGGGGAGATCGTCGATCGTCGTTGTTGTAACAGAGGGGTCCTCCGCCTTGCGCCTGTCGTGCGCGTGGATGATCCACGAGCTCGTCAGGTCGGTGAATACCGCGCGGTCGTGGGCCGAGCCGGTCGGTTCGAGCACGCCCACGACCCTGTACTCGAACTCTTTGTGCGTGTGCGGTGCAAGCAGGCCTTCGCGGTCGGCTGCTTTCCGGCTGACCTCGGTGCCGTGCACGAGGAAGATGACGTCGCCGAGTCGGACGCCCGCCTCAGCTGCAGCCCTCGCGCCGACGACGACCTCGAATGGACCGTCGAACAGCTCGCCCTCGGCGACCTTCCAGGGCTCGCCGATCGTCTCCGGATCGTCGGGGTTGAAGTCCGGGTCGGGGCTGAAGCGTGTGAAGAACTCGCGTGTCGTCGCCAGCACCGGCAGCCCGCGGTAGCTATCGCCCTGCTGGGTCGGCACGAAGAACGAGAACGCGGACGCGTAATCGCTCTGCAGCTCGCCGAGCTTCGCGGCGTCGATGGGCCTCGCGGGCGGATCGGCGTAGAACACACCGTTCAGCACGCTCACCAGCGGCGACGAATCGCGGCTGATCAGCAGGTGCATATTGCCCGTCCCTCGCTCGAAGGCCGATCGGCCCGAGTCGCGCATCGACAGCAGCGTCAGCATGAGCGTGACCGCCACGGCGACCGTGACGACCGTGGTGATCGTCGAGAAGAGCCTCGCCGAAAGGCTCCGCTTGATGATGGTCGCGCCCGTCATCGCCACCGGTCAGCCTCCTGCCCCTGCCGGCACGAGCGCTTCGCGGCGGTCGAATCGCTCGGCCATCGACGGGTCGTGACTCGTACAGAGCAACGCGGCGCCGATTGATCGGCACGTCTCTTGGATCAGATCCATGGCGGCCGCCGCGGCGTCGGGGTCGAGGCTCGCGGTCGGTTCGTCCGCCAGAACGATGATCGGCGACGCCGCCGCAGCCCGCGCGACCGCGACCCGCTGCTGCTGACCCACGCTCAGCTGGGTGACCTCACGGGCCGGGGTATCGATGCCGACTTGCCGGAGCAGGTCCACGGCGCGGGAGCGGTGCTCCTTTCGAGGCACGTCGCTGAACATCATCGCCATCATGACATTCTCCGCCGCCGAGAAGCCCTGAAGCAGGTTGAATGTCTGAAAGATCATGCCGACCTTGGCCCCGCGGAAAAGATCCCGCTTGGCGTCCGCCATCGCGTGGATGTCCTCGCCGGCGATACTGATCGTGCCAGCCGCGGGCCGCATGAGCCCCGCGATGAGCTGCAGAAGCGTGCTTTTGCCCGTGCCCGAAGCCCCGGTCAGGAGCGCCTGCTCGCCTTGGCCGAGCGAGAGCGCATCGAGCTGGACCGTGTCGGCGTCGGCCCCGGGGTAGCGGAAGCGCAGGCCGGCGATGTCGAGCGCGGGTGGCTGAGTGACCATACGGGTCAAGTGTAGGTGTCGCTCTGACGGATCTGCAAAGGGTCGACTCGCAGCACGCAACGGGTGGACTAGCTTCCGGGCCGATTCCCAGGTCTTCCGCCGGTTGGTCCGCCCGTCTCGCCGTTCGCGGCGCGTTGCGCCCGCATCATGGTGAAAAACTCACCGGTGAGGCCTGTTTGCTGGGCGTTGCCGTTCTGGAAGCGGTCCTGGAGCCGGCTGGCAAACCTTTGCCGGCGGTCGCTCGCGCCCTGGCCCGATTCGCCTTCGCGGGGCGGCCCGCTGCGGCGCTCGCCGTCGCCGCTGCGCTGGCGGCCGCGCATCATGTTCTCGAACATCTCTTGCGGCGACATCTCGCCACGCGCGACCTGGCGGATGCTCTCCTCAAACTGCGCACGCATGATCCGGCCGAGCGCCTGGCGGTCGTCCTCGTTGAAAAGCTCGCGCCAGTCCTCGCGCGGCGTGTCCTGCAGAAGGCGGTACGCCTCGCCGAAGTACTGCACCTGCCGCTCGGGCGGCAGCCGATCGATCCGCCCAGAGCTGATCGTCGCGACCGCCTGCTCGGCTGTTGTCGGCAAGCTGATCGGCCTGTTCTGCCACGCGAACCATCCGCCCGCCGCGACCGCCGCCGCCGCAGCGACCGCCGCGATGCCGCCCACGGTGGCCCGCTTGAGCTTCGACCAGTCCGCATCGACCGGTTTGCGCTTCTCGAAGTCGATGCCCTCAAGCAGAGAGCCGCTCTTGTGTTCGCTCATCGTGCAGTCTCCCAGAGCCTGGCTTCTCTCGAGCCGGAACCGATCGGTGATCGGCTGTCGTCCCGGCTGCCCGAGGCCTGGGCGGCGTCCGTTTCATACTTGCCGACGTGGCCGTCGGCGAAGAGCAGGTTCCGAGACCGGTGAAAGAAGTCGACCGGGATCAGCCGGCCGTCTTCCGTCTCGTAGGTGTTGCCGTCAAAGTCGTAGATCACCGGGATCTTTGACGCGTTGAGCTTCAGCGCCCGGACGAACCAGGATTCATCGAGCCTCCGCCCGCCGAGGCCGCTGATGTAGGTGTACGACGTGCCGCCGATCCGCTCGACGCCGTCGTCATTCGTCCACTCGATGCTGTGGACCGCCTTGTCTCCCGGGCACTTCCAGATCTCCGTCCCGCCGTCGAGATAGCTCTCCATCCGCTCGGGCAGCGACGCGCTCCAGTCCGCAAGATCCTCTTCGGGGATGCCGAAATCGTTGGGGTCGATCCGGAGCCACGGCTCGGGCATGTACCGGGCCGACGGGTAGACATCGCGGTTTTCTTGCAGGTAGAGCTCGATGCCGAGCCCGACGCTCCGGACCGTTGCGCCGCAGGCAACCCGCCTCGCCGCGTCTCTGGCCAGCGGGAGCGTCGGAAGCAGGATCCCGATGAGCACCGCGATGATCGAGATGGTCACGAGGAGTTCGATCAAGGAGAAGCCGCGGGTGCGCATGCACGCCGAACGCGGCGAGTGCGGCGATATTGCCTGGATCGGGCTTGTCATGCATCTCATTTCGGCTGGTGCCCTCCGGCGCGATGCATCTTCCAGGCCGATTTCAGGCCGATCGATCGTGTTTTGGTAGGTGATTGCACAACGGGCCCCGCTTGATCGGATGAACAGGGTGGGCAATGATCTTTACCCGCCGCGAAGCGTTTCGGAGGCGGCCGTCTGCACACCTTCGATCCATCGATCGCACGACCCCGGAGCACCCGCCAGTATGGCTCACTCTGTCTCGGCAAAGAAGCGTATCCGCCAGAACGAAACGCACCGCTCGCGGAACCGTTGGCGTCTGCGCACGATGCGTGCAGCGATCAAGGACTTTGAGGCCGCTCTCGCCGGCGGGGACGGCGGGGCCGCTCGTCAGTCGTTCCAGAAGGCGTGCGCCGTCATCGACCGCACCGCCCAGAAGGGCGTGATCCACAAGCGTCAGGCGGATCGTCGCAAGAGCCGGCTCAACACCCGGCTGAAGAACGCCGCGTCCTGACGGGCGATGGCTCCTTCGTCGCACGCACGCGACGCCTTCGAACCCGGTCACGCCGGCACCTTTCACACCTATCTGCACGAATCACGCCGACCGCTCGCCATGCTGGTCGCCGTTGTGCCGTTCGTCATCGCGTACGAGGCGGCCGCGATCTGGGTGCTCGAGGAGACCTCGGGCCGATCGGGCCTTGTGTCTCGCAATCTGATCCACACGCTGTTTGAGCTCTTCGGCGTGATCGGCGTGCACCTGCCTGCGGTGCTGCTCGTCGCCACGCTCCTTGCCCAGCACGCGATCGCCCGTGAGCGGTGGCGCATCGTTCCTTGGGTGCCAGCGGGTGTGTGGGCAGAGGGTGCCGTATGGTCGCTCCCGTTGCTGGTGCTCGCGGGCGTGCTGGGCCTGCTGCCAGCAGGATCGCCTGCCGACGCGATGGGGCCCGGAGGGACGCCCGGCGTGCTCGAATCTGCCGCGATTGCTGTGGGCGCTGGGCTCTACGAAGAGTTTGTGTTCCGCCTCGTGCTGCTCGCAGCGGTGCACGGGCTGCTCGTTGACATCTGCGGCGCACGAGAACCCGTCGGTCGGTGGCTCGCGGTGCTCGCGTCGGCGTTCGCGTTCGCCTCGTATCACTCGCTGGGCGAGGGTGCATCGATCGATGCCGGGGCCGCGGCGTTCTTTGGTGTCGCCGGGATCTTTCTCGCGTGGCTGGTGCTCACGCGGGGCTACGCCGTCGCTGCCGTCGCGCATATCGTCTACGACGTCGCCGTGCTCGTGCTGCTCCCTCGGGCCTCGGGCGGTTGACGCGGCCCGAGCGTCGCCTAGCATTTCTCGCAGACAAGGCCCCATCGTCTAGTCTGGTCCAGGACGTCAGGTTCTCATCCTGAAAACCGGGGTTCGAATCCCCGTGGGGTCACTTTTCGGTCGTTGAGCTTGGGAGGCTGTTCCCGCTCCGACCGGACACCGCGACAACCGATGGCTGCGACTCCAGAGGTGCGGAGTTGAGCGTCTTGTCTATCGAGCTGTCTATCGAACTGGCTACCACGCCATCTGTCATGCCATCTATCCTGCATAGGGAATAGTGAACGCTAACTCGTTGATCTCACTTCGGCACACGCCGTGCCGAGGAGACAAACGATGAACGCAGCCCAGCCGATAACGACACCGAACGCCGTGGCGCCGATTCAAGATTTGCAAAGCGGGTCGGCAAGCTCTGCAGCGGCGCGCACGCCGAGCACGCCGCTCACCTTGACCAGCTGGGGCCTCCGCCTGGCTACCGCGGGGATCTACGGATCGTTCGCGTTCCAGAAGCTGCCCTACCACGCGAACACCCAGGCGATCTTCGAAGGCTTGGGCGGTCACCCGGCTGCGATTGCGACCGCCGGGCTCGAACTCGCCGCGGCTGCGCTGCTGTTTGTCCCACGATTGCTGCCAGTCGGCGCCGCGATGTCTGTCATCGCGATGCTCGGCGCCCTCGCAACGCACGTGCTCTTCATCGGGGTCGCTGTCGAGTTCCCCGGAGCCGGGGGCAGCACCGAGTCAGACGGAGGAGCGCTCTTTGGGATGGCCATCGCGACCCTCGCGGCTTCGGCTGCACTGCTCTGGATCCATAGGCGGCAGTCCGTCGGCATGCTGAGCCTGGTGCTGGGCTCAGGGAAGAGCATCGTCCGCCGCCGTGGCAGCTAGGGCCGCCAGCCGGAGGGGGTTTGACGTTGAACCGGGCCTGAAGTGGAACGGAGCGGATTCGAACCGCCGACCTATGCATTGCGAACGCATCGCTCTACCAGCTGAGCTACCGCCCCATGCGCCGACCCTTCAGATCGGCGAAGGCGGAAGGATAGCACCCAGCCGGCCCGCGTTCACGCGGGCCGTGCTTCTACAGTCCGCCCACGAACGCACCCCCGTCGGAGACCGCCGATATGAAAGCAGAAACGATGCTCGCCGAACTCAACCGCCTCCGCAAGGACCTCGACGAGGACGGCACCGACATCGAGTGGCTCACGCTGCACCACGCGTTCTGTTTCATCTCCTACAAGACCGCCGACTTCCAGGCCTACCTGACCGAGCAGGCCGAGAAGGGTGCGTTCAACGACTTTGACGGCTGAGTCGCAACATATTTGACTGTCTGGATTTAGAGACTTTTCCTGAACGACTTCCGGGGTTCTGTGCATCCGCGGGCGTGATCGACGATAATCTGCTCATGGCCGGCGACGGCTCAGGATCCTCTCCCCCGGAGAACCCGGCAAGGCGAGACCCGAGCGGCCGACCACGACCGGGTGCAAGGTCCCGCCGGTGTGCGGGCGGCCCGGGCGATGGGTCCCCGGTGACGGCTGGGGAGGAGGAAGCCCGGCGGCGGCGCGTGTACGGCGTCCGCGACGGCTGGGGGGACTCTTTGCAAAGGAGGTGATCCAGTGATTGATTGTGACTGTACGAAAGGGCTGCGCCGCTAACGGCCAGTCGACGGGCATGCCGTTGACGCAGCCCTACACATACGCAGGAATCTGATTCCTACGGCTGCCGCCCCGCCACGGGGCGGTAGTCGTTTTTACAAAGTCATCGCTTCCGGAATGAACCTCATGCACCCGCAGCCGATCCCCACCGAACCCGACATGTCGCTCGCAACCAGCGTCACCATTAACGACGTGCGATCGGCCGCGAAGACGATCAGGCCGTTTGCCCTGCGGACGCCCGTCGCAACGAGCCGAACGCTCGACGCGATCACCGGCACCACGGCGCTCCTCAAGTGCGAGAGCTTGCAGCGGGTCGGCGCGTTCAAGTTTCGCGGCGCGTGCAACGCGATCGCCCGGCTCGACCCCGATACCGCCGGCGTGCTCACCTACTCGTCGGGTAACCATGCTCAGGGCGTCGCGCTCGCGTCGGCGCTCCTCGGGAAGCGGGCCGTGATCGTGATGCCTCAGAATGCGCCGGCCGTGAAGCTCGCCGCGACGCGCGGCTACCTCGAGCAGGCGGCCATCGCGGGCAGCCGCGTCGTGACATATGACCCAGGCACCGAATCGCGAGAGGCCGTGGGAGCAGAGATCGCGGATCGCGAAGGGCTCGCGATCGTGCCCCCGTACGACCACCCCGACGTGATCGCGGGGCAGGGCACGGCAGCCCTTGAGCTCTTCGAAGATCATGGCCCGCTTGACGCCTTATTCGTCTGCGTCGGCGGTGGGGGGCTGCTCTCCGGCAGCGCGATCGTTGCCAAGTCGGCCTCGGCCGGGTGCCGCGTCATCGGCGTCGAGCCGGCCCTCGCTGATGACGCGACACGGAGCTTCACGACGCGGAGGCTGCACGTCGTGCAGAACCCGCCGACGATCGCCGACGGCGCCCGTACGCCCAGCCTCGGCCGATATACGTTCCCGCTCGTGCTCAGTCACGTCGATGAGATGCAGACGGTTGCGGAAGATGAGATCCGCGCGGCGATGCGATTTGCCTTCGAGCGCATGAAGCTCGTCGTCGAGCCTGCGGGCGCACTCGCTCTCGCCGGCCTGCTCGCCGCCGGCGATCGGTTCCAGGGCCAACGCGTCGGCGTGCTCATCAGCGGCGGGAACGTCGATCCCGAGCGGTTCTCCGCGATCATTGCTGGTAGATAAAGAGGCTGGTACATAAAAAACCGCACGTGCGCAACGCTGCGCACGCACGGCCCATGGGTTCGTGAAAGCTCGATCGTTCTGCGAACGCGGACGGGTTATGCCGACGGGCCGCCGGAATCGCGCATCATCCTCGCCTGCGAGTGCCTGAGCGCGGCGAGCGCCCGGTCCATGCCGCCGCGGAGCACCCAGGCGCGTCTCGACTGGCTGTGCACGTGCCGGCTTTCTTCCAATGCCTCGGCGAGCGGCGTGCGCACGCCAGCGGGCAGCCCGTCGTCGAGCCCGAGCACCGCGGCGATCGCGACTTCATACACATCCGCGCACGCGGCCTGCTGCCCGTCGTTGAACAGCGGCACGCCCCGCTCGATCGCCAGCTGGAGCACGTCCGCCGCCGATGCAGGCGACACGACCGTCTCCGCGGGAGATGAAGCCGTCGTCTCCGCCGGGATGAGCACGCGATCGATCACGTGGATCACGCCGTTCGATGTATCGATATTCGCGGCGACGACGCGGCTCTCGTTCACGAAGACCATGGCGTCGCGTGTCGACGCTTCGGCAGACGCTCCGCTCGCGGTCTCGAACGCCGAGCCGCCGAGCAGGTCCTCGGCGTAGAGCCGCTCACCGATCACAACGTGGTACGACAGGATCTCGACGAGCCTGCTCCGGCTTTCGGGGCGGAGCAGGTTCTCGATCGTCGCGTCGCCGAGCTCCGCGAAGGCCTCATCGGTCGGAGCGAAGACCGTGATCGGATCGTTCTGGCTCAGCACGCCGAGGAGGCCGGCCTGGGTCGCCGCCTGAATGAGCGTGGAAAAGGAGCCGGCCGTCGCCGCGGTCACCGGCACGTCGTCTTTCGCCGGCAGGAGCACGGCATCGATCGCATGGATGATGCCGTTGGACGCTTCGATGTCTGCCGCGCGGACCGTCGATCCTCCGATGGTCAGGCCCCGCCCCGTGCCGATCTCGAGCCGCTGACCGTCGAGCGTCGTCACGAACCTCCGCGAGGCGAGCTCCGCCGCGGTCAGCCGCTCGGGGATCACGTGGTACCGCAGCACGTCGGCCAGCCGGCCCGTTGGGTCCATCTCGATTGTGTTCTCGAGCGCACGCTGATCGAGCTTGCCGAACGCCGCATCGGTGGGCGCAAGGACGGTGATACCCGTCGCAGCATCAATATCATCGACGAGTTCGGCAGCCGCGAGCGCCGCCGTCAGCGTTTCGAAGTTGTCGTTCCCCGACGCGATCTCGACGATGCTCGGGGGCTCTGACGCTCCAAAGGCGAACGCGCACGCAAACATCAGTGCCGAAGGCATAGCTATCTCCCTGTGATGGAGTGGTGGGGGGCTGGCGGCCGTGTGCGACTATCTGCACGCGGCGGCTCTGGCCGATGCTTACGTCGGCGCGGATCCCACGGATTCGTCCGCTCGCCGATCGCGCTCCCCGCAGGATCGTGATGTCAACCCGAAAGGGGCTGGGAAGGGCAGGAAATCGGCCCTGAAAGCGGTGTTATCCGAGCCCGATCGCCTCGCCGACGATGGGCCCAAATTTCACGATCAGTCCCGCGAACACCACCGAGACAACCGAGATCAGCTTGATCAGGATGTTCAGCGACGGGCCCGACGTGTCCTTGAACGGGTCGCCAACGGTGTCGCCCACGACGGTCGCCTTGTGGTCGTCCGAGCCCTTGCCGTAGACGTACTCGGAGCCCTGGCCGGTCTTGACGAGCTCCTGAGCCCTCGACATGATCGAATCGCGGACCGCGGCGGGGACCTTGGTGGAGGCCTCGGTGCCGTTGACCATGTCGTCCGCCGTGATCCGGCCGTAGGACTCGAGCAGCTTCTTCGCGTTGTCCCACGCGCCGCCCGCGTTGGCCATGAACACCGCCACGGCGAAGCCCGACGTCAGCCCGCCCGCCAGCAGCCCCATGACACCGGGCACGCTCAGGGCAAGGCCAACCAGGATCGGCACGACGATGGCGAGGATCGCCGGGAACACCATTTCCTTCTGCGCGCCCGCGGTCGAGATCGACACGCAGTTCGCATAGTCCGGGTATTCCTTGCCGTCGATGACCGTCTGCTTGGGCCAGCTCTCGGGGTTGGCGATGTCTTCTTCGGACATGCCGTCCTTGCGGAAGCCCTCGCGCATGATGCCGAACTGCCGACGGCACTCGCCCATCATCGCGTAGGCCGCTCGGCCTACCGCGTTCATCGTGAGAGCGCAGAAGAGGAACGCGAGCAGCACGCCGATGAAGATGCCGCCGAGAAGACGCGGGTTCGTGATCGTCACGTCGTAGAAGGCGAGAACGTCCCTCACCGAGCCGTTCCGGCTCGAGACGATCTCGAAGTTCAGGTCATGCGAGTGATCGCCGTGCGCGAGTGAGACCGACATGTCATACACGCGGTCGCGCTTGTGGTGTGAGGCGTGGCTGTGGCCTTCGGCGTCGCCGTCGCCGTGATCATGATCCTCGTGGTCGTGGCCCCAATCGAGCGTCAGCGTCTGGCCGACCTCGAACGCGTCCTGGCCGTGCGTCCTCATCGTGCTGCGATCGATGACCATGCCGCCGTCGACCCAGTCTCCGCCGTCCTCGCCCTCGCCCGGCAGCACGATGGCCCACTTGCCGTAGCCCTCGTACACCGCGTAGGGATCCGAGTGCTGCGGCACCTCGTAGTTGGCAGCCTCGACAAAGGTCTCGCTCTGCGAGGTGATCTGCGTCTGCACGACCTGCACGTACGCCGCGAAGAGGGCCAGGGCCGTGAGGGCGGCCGAGCCGATCGCGAAGCCCTTGCCCGTCGCGGCGGTGGTGTTGCCGAGGCTGTCGAGCATGTCGGTCCGCTCGCGGACCATGGGGGGCTGGCCGGTCATCTCGGCATTGCCGCCGGCGTTGTCGGCGATCGGGCCGTAGGCGTCGGTCGCGAGCGTGATGCCGAGCGTGGAGAGCATGCCGACCGCGGCGATGCCCACGCCGTACAGGCCCATCAGGAAGCTGTCCGAGCCGCCGGCGAACGAGAAGGCCGCGATGATCGCGATCACGACGACCAGCAGCGACGCCCAGGTCGACTTCATGCCCTCGGCGATGCCGGCGATGATGACCGTCGCAGGGCCCGTCAACGCCTGCTCGGCGATCCGCTGCGTGGGCTTGTGCTCGTAGCTGGTGTAATACTCGGTGGCGTACGCGATCACGTTGCCCGCGAGCAGGCCCGTGAAGATCGCGAGGCCGAGCCGCCACCACGACGTGCCGACCTCGGCCAGTGCGCCGCTGCTCGGGTTGCCGCCAAAGAGGACGTAGAGCGCGCCGAACGCCGCGAGGGCGATCAGGGCCGACGCGATGTACACGCCCTTGTGCAGCCCCTTGAGCAGCTGCGCGAAGCTCGCGTTCTCATCGGCCTTCACGGTGAAGATGCCCGCGATCGAACAGAAGATACCGAGCCCGGCGATCGTCAGTGGCGCGGCCGCGAGCGCAAAGGCAAAGGTCGTCGCCTGTCCCGAGGTGTCGAAGTCCATCGTGAACGCCGCAGCGGCGCCGAGCGCGATCGTCGCGAGGATCGAGCCGTAGTACGACTCGTACAGGTCCGCGCCCATGCCCGCCACGTCGCCGACGTTGTCGCCCACGTTGTCCGCGATCGTTGCCGGGTTGCGTGCGTCGTCCTCGGGGATGCCCGCCTCGACCTTGCCGACCAGGTCCGCGCCGACGTCCGCCGCCTTGGTGTAGATGCCGCCGCCCACGCGGGCGAAGAGCGCCTGCGTCGATGCGCCCATGCCGAAGCTGAGCATGATCGTCGAGATCTCGGCCAGGCCGAAATCAGTAAAGCTGTTGAGCACGAAGAACCAGACGCTGACGTCGAGCAGCGCGAAGCCGACGACGACGAGGCCCATCACCGCGCCCGATCGGAACGCGACCCGCAGGCCGTCGTTCAGCGACTGCTTCGCGGCGAACGCCGTGCGGGCGCTGGCGTTCGTTGCCATCTTCATGCCAAACCAGCCGCACAGGCCCGAGAGCAGGCCGGCCACGGGCACGCCGAGCAGCGTGAGCGGCGCCTGCAGGTCGAGCGCGACCATGCCAGCGAGGAACGCGAGTAGCAGCACGAACACGCCGGCGACGACCTTGTACTGACGCACGAGGTAGGCCATCGCGCCCTGGCGCACGGCCTCGGCGATCCTGACCATCTCGTCGTCGCCCTCGGACTGCTTCATGACCGAGCCGCTGAAGGCCTTGGCCATCACCAGCGCGATCACGCCGCCGACCGGAGCGATGTAGTAGAGCGGATGGATCTCGCCGATGGCGCCAAGGGTCAGTACCGTGTCGAGCGATGCCATGCCGATGGTCTCCGCAAAGTGGCCGACGCGTGCCGAAAGAAGAGCAATCAGTCGCGACGTGCGCGCCGCGCGTCAGCCGGGCTGCTTGTGGTGGGCCCGCCCCCATATCGACGACCGGATCGCGGCCGCGGGCCTCGGGTCAAGATGCCGATTCGAGGCCCGCCAAGGCCTCGAACAGGTACAAACAAAAACGCCCGACGATCGACGCCGGGCGCAGGTCTTACCGCTCTTTCGCGCGGCGGGACTCGGCCTTGCGGGCCGCCCGACGCCGACGCTCGGAAGGCTTCTCGTAGAATTCCTTCCGCTTGATTTCCTTCGTGAGCCCTTCCTTCTCGATCAGCTTCTTGAACCGGCGCATCATCTGCTCGGGGGATTCGTTGTTCCGCGCTTTGATCCGGATCGCCATCGAGACCTCACTGCCGTTCGGGAAACCACTACCTGAGCCAACCGGGCACCATGCCCGGCCGCCCGCCGTATACAACCGCATCGGCAGGCCCCAAGTAAAGGCCACCCACGCTCTTCTTTCAACCCCGCCGGTGCATCCGGATGCCTCACAAACGCCGATACATCAGTCGTGCTCCTCGTCGACACCTACAACGTGCTCCACACCCCAGCCGCCCTGCGATCGGTGCACGATGACCCGACGCCCGGGCACCTGGCCGTGCTCATCGCCGCGAGCCGATTCCGCCGAGACCGGGCCCTGCTCGTTTGCGATGGCTCCCCGCACCCCGAGCACCTCGGCCCTTCGGCGGAGCGTACCGCCGAGTGCCGGTACCGGGTCGAGGGCGTCGAGATCGTCTACGCCGGTGCCGGCCGCGACGCCGACTCGCTCATCGAGCTGCTCATCGACCGCGATACCGCCAAACGCCGGCTCCGCGTCGTCTCGAGCGACCGACGCCTGATCCGGGCCGCCCGCGCCGTCCGCGCCCGATCCATCGATGCCAACGGCTTCGTCGAGACCCTGCTCGACGACGCCCAGCGGGCCGGGCGACGCTGGACCCGGCCTGCGTTCACGACTGAGGTGCCGCTTTCAGCTCACGCCGTCCGATACTGGAGCGACCTATTTGGCATCGCGGCCGACGATCTCGACACGCCGCCGACGGCGGAGAGGATCGCATCCACGCCGTCCGCCCCGCGCCCAACGACGTCCAAGCCGGCTCAGTCACCAGAGCGAACGCGACCGGAGCGGCGCACGTCGCCGACGGATGGGACCACACCTCACCAAAGTGTCCAGCCCAAAGCCCAGTCCAGTGCCCGACCAAAGCCGCGTCCGAGCCCTCGGCCGGCACCCGCACTCAACCACAGGCCCGCGCCGTCGCCGGATCAGGACCCGATCGACCCCGTTCTGCTCGAAGCGCTCGAAGAGTGGCGCGACCGCCTCTCGCTGGACGATCTCAATATGGAGCAATGGATCGGCGACGACGCATCCAGGGATGGCTTGCCCTCGCGCTCGCGGCGTCGAACGCCGCGGCCTGGTCGGTAGCCTCGACCGGTTGCCGGTCGTCCGTTGCTGCCCACGGCCTCCGCGACATCACCGCGGGCTGGTCACCGCCCGTGCTCAGCGTCACACTGCCGAGCCCGATGCGGGCGACCGATGTCGCCGCAGCCGCAGAACTCGCCCTTCGGCGGATGGGCTACACCATCGATGAACGCCACGCGACCGACGACCGCTCGACCGTCACCGCTCTCACCCCGGGCGGCAGCAGGGCCGACCGGATCGTCGTGAAGGCCGAGCCCGATGTCCGAGACGTCCGTGTCGAGATCATCACCCGCGCCAGGCCGGACGAAGACCGGGCGCGCACCATCCTCGATGAGATGCTCGTGCTGCTCGGGCTCTAGGCGATTGCACCGCGATGAGCGTCTGATTTACCCGCGATCCGCGAGCGGCGTGTACGCGGCCGCGTGCGGCCCGACGTACGCCGCGCCCGGTCGGAAGAGCCGGTTGTCGCCGAGCTGCTCGATCACGTGACCCGACCAGCCGCCGATGCGGCTCAGCGCAAACATCGGCGTAAAGAGGTCGAGCTCCAGCCCGATGCAGTGGTACGTCGTCGCGCTGTAGAAATCGACGTTGGGGTAGATGCCCTTCGACGCGACCTCTCGCTCCATGATCTGCTCGATCGCGTGGGACTTCTCGTAGAGGTCCGCGTTGCCCGTGTCCTTGGCGAGCTGCTCGGCGAGCGTCATCAGATACGTGGCCCGCGGATCCTTCGCCTTGTAGACCCGATGCCCGAAGCCCATGATCTTCTCTTTGCGCTCGAGCTTGCCCATGATGTAGGGCTCAACATCGTCGACGCTCGGGATCTCATTAAGCATGTGCATCACGCCCTCGTTCGCGCCGCCGTGCAGCGGGCCGCGGAGCGAGCCGATCGCCGCGGTCAACGCCGAGTACATGTCGCTGAGCGTTGAGATCACGACCCGTGCGGTGAAGGTCGAGTTGTTCAGCCCGTGGTCCGCGTGGGTGATCATGCAGATGTCGAACGCCCGCGCCATGGTGTCGGTGGGCTTCTCGCCGTTGAGCATGTACAAGAAGTTCGCGCTGAAGCCCAGGCTCGGATCCGGATCGACAACCGGCAGGCCGCGCCGGCAGCGGTCGAACATCGCCACGATCGTCGGCGCCTGCCCCAGGATGTTCATCGCCTTGCGACGCGCCTGCTCGACGTCGTTGTCGTTCGGATGCGTGTCGTAGAGCGACATCGCCGAGACCATCGTCCGGAGCATGTGCATCGGCTGTGCGGTAGTCGGCACGTTGGTGACCTGCTGCGCGAGGCCCGCCGGCAGCGCGTACCGCTTGCTCAGATCCGCGCGGAAGCCGTCGAGCTCCGCCGACGTCGGCAGGCGCCCGTTCCAGAGCAGGTAGACCGTCTCTTCGAACGACGAGTGCTCGGCGAGGTCATCGATGCCGATCCCGACGTACTCGAGCACACCCTTGCCGCCGTCGATGAACGACATGTTCGTCTCGGCCGCTACAACGCCCTCAAGCCCCCTCGCGAAGTCTGCCATCGATCCCTCCAGAACGCCGATCACCGCGGCGATCGATCGAGTGAATTGCCCGAATCACGAGCTCGGGACGACCCGGCAGCCCGCTCGTGGATAAATTTCGCCGTCAAATATAGAGACCCTGTATCGCAAAAGTGTGCGACGCCGAAGGGTTCCTCTCACATGCGCCGACGACCCAACGCGACGGCACGCGACGGAGCCAGCCCTGTTCATCCCGATCGGTACAACCCGCGACCGCCGCCGCCCGCCCGTGCTCGTCTATTCGATCATCGGGCTCTGCGTCATCGCATTCCTGACCCAGTCATCGGCTGATAGGTCGGCGTGGGCCGGCCTCATGGTCGTTCGCTCGGGATTCGAGTGGTACCAGCTCTTCAGCAGCACGCTCCTGCACGGAGGCTGGCTCCATCTGATCTTCAACATGATCGTCCTGCTCGCCCTCGGGCCCAACGTCGAGGACAAGCTCGGGCACGCCCGCTTCCTCGGGCTCTACCTGCTCGGCGCCGCGGCTGCCGGCTTCGCGCACATCCTTTTCAGCCAGGCCCCGGCCATCGGTGCATCGGGCGCGATCGCCGCGGTGACCGGCGCGTACCTCGTGCTCTTCCCGACCTCGCGCATCATCTGCTTCGCGATCTGGATTACCGTTGTCGGGCGCATCGCGATCCCCGCGTGGTGGTTCGTCGGGATCAACATCGCGATCGACCTGCTGGCCGGCGGGCTCGGCGGCGGGACGGGCATCGCCCACGCTGCGCACCTCGGCGGCTACGCGCTCGGGATCGGCGGCATCATGCTCATGCTCCAGTTCAGGCTCCTTGCCCGTGAACCCCAGGATCTGTTTACCTACTTCAGACAAAAGCGACGCAAGGCCGCGATCCAGGACGCGATCCGTCAGCAGCAGGCACGCGTCGAAGACACCGTCGGGGCAGACGCCGAGCCCGAACGCACCGAAGCCGAGCGACGCCTCGCGGAAGCCCGCTCGGAAGTTGCGAGGCTCGTGCAGCTCGGCGAGCTCGACGAGGCGTCTACCGCATACGAACGGCTGACCCGCGAGCACGAGCCGACCGACCGCGGCGCCGCGCTCTCGATGAAGCACCAGCTCCAGCTCGCCGAGCACCTGATCCGGTCGGACAGGCCCGCCCTCGCACTGCAGGCCTTCCACGGCTTTGTCGCGGCCTACCCGCGCGATCGGCAGACGCCCTCCGCCTCGCTCATGATGGGCCTGCTGCTCGCCCGCAGGCTCGGCCGCCCCGCCGAAGCAAGGCCCCACCTCGAATGGGCCCGCCCGAGGCTCCTCGGAGATGAGCAGCAGCTCGCCGACGCGCTGCTCGCCGAAACGAGGCCCGACCACGGCTCACCCGCACCCGAGCACACCGAAAACCGGGCCGGCAGCGCGAGAACCGAGAGCACCTGACCAATGCCGCGAACCCGAATCAAAATCTGTGGCATCACATCCGCCGACGCGCTCCTCGCCGCGGCAGACGCCGGAGCCGATGCCGTGGGCTTCGTCTTCCACCCGCCCTCACCGCGCCACATCGACCCGGAGGCAGCGTGGGAGCTCGCGGCCTCCTGCCCGCCCATGCTCACAACCGTCGGCCTGACCGTCGATCTCACCCTCGATCAGTTCGCGAAGATCGAGTCAAGATGTCCGACCGCGATGAACCAGCTCCACGGACACGAGCCCGACAGCGTCGTCCAAGAGCTCGGTCCCGATGTCATCAAAGCGCTGCAATACGACCCCGCGACGATCCGTGATCGGCTCACGCACTACGACCAGATGCCGGAGGTCTCCGCGATCCTCGTCGATGGTTCGCCGGGCGGTGAGGGCACCGCGTTCGACTGGCAGGGCCTCGCTGAGGCCGCGGACGGCATCGCCATACCCATCATCCTCGCCGGCGGTCTGACACCAACGAACGTCGCGGAAGCCGTCCGCGCCGTCCGTCCTTTTGCGGTCGATGTTTCGAGCGGCGTTGAGTCGGAGCGAGGCGTCAAAGACACCGCCCTCATCCACGACTTCTGCGAGGCCGTGCGCAGAGCGGATGCGGATTAGCGGCCGAGCTCAGCGATCACCGCCGCGGCCTGCTCGTCGATCGAAAGCCCGTCGCACTCGACGACTGCATCGGCCATCGACCGGTACAAGGGGTCCCGCTCGGCGAACACCGCCTCGATCTCGTCCTTTGGATCGATGCCGGTCAGGCTCGGCCGATCGTCGCCGGGGCCGATGCGTTCTCCGAGCACCGCGGGCGACGCACGCAGGTACACGAGCCGGAGCGACCCCGCCTGCTGCGATGCCTCAATCAGGCGTCGGCATCCGTCATCCGTCGGAGTGCCGCCACCCAGGCCGAGCACGCAGGGCCCCTGCGAGAGCACCGCGCTGAGCGCCTCAAGCTCAAACGCTCGGAAGGCAGTCCAGCCCCCGGCATCCACGACTTCGGCAGCGGTCGACGAGCCCGATGCGTCGAGCGTGAGCGGGTCGAGGTCCCTGAAAGGCAGACCGAGTTCTGCCGCGACCGCCGGCCCGATCGTGCTCTTGCCCGAGCCGCGGAGCCCCATCAGCGCGACGGTCATCATCGCCCGCTCCTCAATCCCGGCCCATCAACGCGAGAGCGCGATCGATCCCGCTGGTGTCACTCGGCCTTCGCGCGGCTCAGGTAGGAGCCGTCGTCCGTCGACACCTTCACCAGTTCGCCGTTGACGATGAACGGCGGCACGCGCGTCTTCAGACCGGTCTCGAGCGTCGCCTCTTTCAACTGGTTCGTCGCCGTCGCGCCCTTGATCCCGGGCGGGGTATCGCTGACCTCCAGCTCGACGGCCGAGGGCAGCTCGATCGAGACCGGCGTCCCCTCGTGGCAGAGCACCGTGATCGTGGTGTTGGGCTTCACGTAGAGCAGCGCGTCGCCGAGCAGGTCCTCGCCGAGCACGCTCTGGTCGAAGTCTTCGCAGTCCATGAAGGTCGCGCCCGTGCCGTCGGAGTACAGGTACTCCATCTCGCGGCGGTCGAGGGTGGCGCCGTCGACGTTCGCGTCGGAGTTGAACCGCCGCTCGGCCGTGCCCGAGCCGTCGACACCCCGCATCTTCGCCTGCACATACGCCGGCCCCTTGCCGGGCTTGGTGTGCTCGGTCTTGATCACCACGTACAGCTTCCCGTCGAGATCGATCGCCATACCGGGCCGCAGCTCGTTCGCTCGCATCGCTTTCCGCTCCAACAGCTCCGCCCCAGCCGGCAAGACCGCCGGCCGACTCGGGCCGTATCCTTGTTCCATCATCCGGCGCGGCCTCCCGACCGGCACGAGCCGATCGTACGCCGCAGCCGATCACGGCGAGCGGCAGACCGCGACCACGCTCGGAGGACCCCGTCATGGACAGCCTCGACCGACGCGACTTCCTCGGACTCACCCTCGCCGCTGGCGCCGCCGCCGCGCTGCCGGCACCGCTCGCCCTCGCCCGGCCACGCCGCCGATCGAGCCTCGAAGGCACCTTCTTCGATGCCTCGCCTCTCGGCGGCTCGGGCAACGCCTCCGCCATCCTCGGCGAGGGCGGCAACTCCCTGCTGCTCAAGAGCGGCGATGCGTCGCTGCTTGTCGATAGCAAGCTCGGGCCGTTCGGCCGCGTCTTGCTCGACGATATCCGCAAGCTCGGCGCGGGCAGAGACCTCACCGTCCTGAACACGCACCATCACGGCGACCACACAGGCGGCAACCACGCCTTCAAAGACGCCGCCCTCGTCCGTGCGCACGAAAACGCCTTCCCGAAGTTCGAGGCGAGCATGGACTGGTACCGGTCGATGGGCGAGCAGGCCGTGCGACAGCTCGACCAGATGCCCGCCGACAAGCGGGGCCTCGCCGAGCCGGCCATCATGGACTACGCCGAGCGTCTCGCCGACCTCGCCGCCGGCGATTTCCTCCCCGATACGCCGATCACCGAGCCGGAGACCATCATCGACATCGGCGGCCTCACCGTGATGCTCTACGCCTACGGCCCGGGCCACACCGACAACGACGTCGTCGTCTCAATCCCAGAGCTCAACATCATCCACACCGGCGACCTCGTCTTCAACGGCTGGAACCCCTTTATGGATGCCAACGGCGGCTGCGACCCGAGGAACTGGGTGGGCGTGCTCGAGAACGTCGAGAAGCTCTGCGACGCTGACACCATCGTCGTGCCAGGGCACGGCGAGATCGGCGATGTCTCGATCATCCGGGGCCAGATCGCGTACATCCAGCGCATCTTCCAGGAAGTCGGCAGGTCCATCGGGCAGGAGCAGACCCGCGAGCAGGTCACCGAGACCACGTACGCCTTCCAGCATGGCCTCGGCGGCGAATGGATCCGCCCGATCGCCAACGGCTTTATCTACGACCTGCTGCAGGAATAGCCCCTACTCGGGCTTGTCCAGCACAAAGTTGTTGCAGTACTCGCCCACGCCGTAGTTCTGATGCACCGCGGCGTCGAATTCGCTCAGCGGCCTGAGCTCGCCGCCCCTGAAGAACCGGACCCGGTACCCCAGGGGCTCGAAGAGACCAACCAGACCCGCCACCCCTCCGTGCGGCGTGTCGGGCCCCGCGTGCCGATCCTCGCACTCGATCAGGATGGCGGGGGTGTGCTCACGGATGACATCCATCGACGCCGCGAACACCGCGCCCTCGTGGCCCTCGACGTCGCACTTGATGAAGTCCAGCCGATCGACGCGTTCGTTCTCCAGCAGATCCGCCAGCGTGATCGTGGGCACCTCGGTGGTCGCGCCGACGTTCCCGTCGGCAAACCCCGCGATCGATGCTCCGTGGGACGAGCCGTCGGGCCGAAGGCTCAGCTCGCCCGTGCCCGTGCGGTCGCTGATCGCCGCCCACGTGACCGAGACGTTCGCCCGCTTCGCCATGACCCTCGTCAGCTTCTCGGCGAGGGACTGCTGCGCCTCGACGCACATCACCCGGCCGTCCTTGCCCACCGACCTGGCGAGCCAGTAGGCGTAGGCCCCCTTGTGCGCGCCCAGATCGAGCGCAACCATGCCTGGCGTCACAGCCGACCGCAGAAACGCGATCTCCGCCGGGTCGAGCTTGTGCTTGTACTTCAAGGCCCGCGCGAGCAGGCGGAGTTGATCCGTCATGATCGCAGGATACGCCAACGCGGGCCGCCTGCGTGAGCGGGCGGACCCCGGTGACTCCTACTCGACAACCGCCTCCGTCGCGCTCACCGTCAGCTCGGCCTTCGTCTCGGCATCGGCTTCGATGTGCAGCCGCTGCGCCCGGTGCTCCGACCAGTCTTTCACGAGCCGGTCGGGGGCGTCGTCGCCGTCCTTGATCGACAGGATGTCGTACGAGTTGTTCCGCTGCGCAGGCGTGAAGCCCGCGTCGCGGATGAGCCGGTTGAGCACCGCCTCGTCGAGGCAATAGGTCGTCCCCGCCGACGACACCACGTTCTCCTCCATCATTACCGAGCCCATGTCGCTCGCGCCGAACTGCAGGCCGACCTGGCCCACGTGCGGGCCCATGGTCACCCAGCTCGCCCCGATGGAGTAGATGTTGTCGAGGAAAAGTCGGCTCAGCGCCTGCGTCTTGAGGTAGTCCGTCGACCCGCTCATCCGGATCCGCCGGCCGAACTCCTTGACTGACTTCGGATCGGCGTCGCCGGTCAGGTTCGCCAAGAGATCCCCCGGGAACACCGCCCCCGGCTCGCGATCCTCTGGCTGGCTTCCCCATTCCTTCACTCGGCCCAGCGCGGTGTTATCGCGCTGGAACGGCCAGCTGATAAACGCCTTGTAGTGTCCACCCGCGGGCTGGTCATCGGGGTTGGCGAGCTCGCCCTCGTGGTGCCGCGTGAACGGGCTGCCCGCGCCGAAGTCTCGCAGCGCCCGGTCCTGCCACTCGCGCACCAGCTTCATGTGGTGCACGCGGTCGGCGAAGCCCTCGATGTGCCCGAACATCATCGTCGCGCTGGTGAACATCCCAAGCGAATGCGCCACATACATCGTCGTGAGCCACGCCTCGGCGTCGCACTTGCCGAGCCCGATCTTGTCTCGCACCGGCTTGGCAAAGATCTCGCCGCCGCCGCCGGGCAGGCTGTCGAGCCCGGCATCCCGCAGACGGATCATCACCCAGCGGATCTTGTCCTCAAGCGTCGCGCCCGGAGGGTCAAAGAAGTTCACGAACTCGATGAACTCCGGAGGACTGAAGCCGTGCACGTGGATGTGCGGGAAGCGCTCCTTCAGCCCTTGAAGCAGCTCGATGTACCAGTCCAGCGGCAGCTCGGGGTTCATCCCGCCCTGCATCAGGATCTGCGTCCCACCGATGTCCGACAGCTCCTGGACCTTCTCAAAGAGCTGCTCGTGCTCAAGCGTGTACGCGTCGTGGTCCTCGGCCGTGCGCTTAAATGCACAGAAGATGCACTTCGCCGTGCACACGTTCGTGTAGTTAATGTTCCGGTCGATGACGTACGTCCGCAGGTGATCGCCGTGGATCGCTCGGCACCTGCTGTCCGCCCACCGGCCCATGATGAGCAGCGGCATCCGCTGGAAAGCCTCGAGCCCCTGCTCCGGAGTCAGCCTGGCGTGGCCCGCTGCGACGTCCCGCAGCAGACCCGTATCCATGACGTCGGCGTCTGGAAACTCCGGTGGGGGCGTGTAGATCGTGGTCATAGCGTGGCCTTCGTCCGTGGAGGTTGATCTCTTCGTCATTTTCAGGAACTCCTGAAACAAAGTCAATGTTCCGCCGGCACAATCCGCCCCTTGGGCTCTGAAAGCCGCACCGCCCCGGCTCGATCGCCGCTGTGGCGTTTTCGGACGGGCGTCACGCCCCGCACAACCGTCGCTCCCCGCACAGGGCCGCACGCTTGACCCGTCTCGCGCCCAATCGTCCGACCGGCCCCGGCCCGTCACGCCCGCGGATTCGATCTTCTCCCCTGAGGGCACGAATACAGCGCGCCCGCGCACCTGGGGAACGGGACGATGACACCACGAACGCACATCTCCGCATCGCTCCGGCAGCTCCGGCGAGGCGTCAACACCTGCGCCGGCATCGTTGCTGTCACCTGCTTCCTGCAGCTCATCGTGTTCTGCTGCGTGCACTTCACCGATGTGCGATTCCAGACGCTGAAGCCAGAGGCCGTCGACCGCCCGGTCGTCGTCAACGCCTCCTCCGGCGAGGCCTCCGCGGGGCTCCGATCCATCTTGACCGGCGACGAGGCCGACATCGAGGCCGCCGCAGAGCCGATGGCGCGGCCCGCAGACCTGAACCGCGTCGTCTCGACCGCTGGAGTCGTCCTTGAGCGGATCAGCCAGTCGGCCTCCGTGTTCGGCGTCTTCGCGGCGATCTCGCTCGCGGCGTTTACGCTGCTGGGCGCAGTCGTCGCGGGTGGCGGGGCGGTGCCGGGCGTCGAACGGGCCGTCTCCGCGTGCACCTGGGGGCTCGTCCTGGGCCTGCTCGTGCTGCCGTGGCAGGACATCTTCACGTCGATGCCCTTCGCGGGCGTCTTCACGAGCTACCAGACCATGACCGGCGCGAGCTCGGGCTCCATGCCCGCGCTCACCCTGATCGTGGTCTTTATCGGCATCCCCATGGTCGCGATGGTCGGTGCGCTCATCGTGAGCCTGAACTTCACCGCGGGCGTCGAGCGTGGCATCCTCGCGGCGAACGCGCCGGACGCCGTCGACGAGCACATGGCTGAGACCGTGCGCACGATGGGCAGCACACGCCAGCTGGGGGCCGTCCGCAACGATTTCCGCAAATCCGTTGGAGCGGCAAAGGCCGCATCCGCCGAAGCCCCGGCCTCGGCGGGCGATCCGGCCCCGCGTGCGGCTTCGGCTTCTGCGCCACCAAAGCGTCGCAGGCCGCCGCTCAACCCCTCGGAAGAGGACGACTGGAAGCGTCCGATCTAGACCGAGCCGGGACGCTCGTTCGAGAACTCACTGACCACACGGCCGGGCTAGCCCCGCGGGTGAAACTGCTTGTGCACGGACCGCAGACGCGAGCCGTCGACGTGGGTGTAGATCTGAGTCGTCGCGATATCCGCGTGGCCGAGCAGGTCTTGCACGACACGGAGGTCGGCCCCGCCTGAGAGCAGGTGCGTGGCGAAGCTGTGACGGAGCACGTGCGGGTGCACGCTCTCGAGCCCGGCTGCTTTCGCCCACCGCTTGACGATCTGCCAGACCGCGACCCGCTCGAGCGGGCGGCCCGTCCGTGAGACGAAGACCCGATCCGTCGGCCGATCCGCACCCTCGATGAGCCTCGGCCGGCACTCGTTCAGATACGCTCGGATCGCAACCACCGCCGGATCACCGATCGGCACGAGCCGCTGTTTCTCGCCCTTGCCGGTGACGCGGACGACGCCCGCATCGAGCGAAGCTCCGTCGAGCCCGAGCTCGCCGACCTCGCTCGCGCGGAGCCCGCAGGCGTACATGGTCTCGAGCATCGCCCGGTCGCGGATCCAGAGCTCAGGGCCCCTGCCCGCCTCGCTCGGGCGCGGGGCCTCCAGCAGACGCCGCATCTGGTTCGGGCTGAGCACGCCCGGCAGGTGCTTCCAGCGGGTCGGCCGCTCGAGCACGCCCGCGGGGCTCTCATCGATCCGGCCGGTCGCTTCGAGCCACCGCCCGAACACACGGATCGTCGCCAGATGCCTGATCACGGACGAGCCCGCGAGGCCCCGCTCGCTGCTGAGGTGCTGCAGGTGCTCGCTCAGCAGCCTGGGCGTCAGGGCGTCGGCGGTGAGGACGCCGCGATCGGCAGCGAAGGTGAGCAGCTCGTCCAGATCGCCGAGGTAGGCGTCGATCGAGTTGGGCCGCAGCCCGCACTCGACTCTGATGAAGGCGGCGAAGGCCCGCCGCGGTTCGGCGAGGCCCGCCGGCAGCGTGCCGTTCTCTTTCCGCGATGTGCGGCCCGCGCCCATGCCGTCGGCATCGGAGCCCGGCGGGGACCCGCAACAGAAAAGGCCCGCCTCGGAACAAGCCGAGGCGGGCCGGGAGTGGCGTCCGTGCCGATTTCGTTGTCAGCTCAGGGCGTTAGCCCAGGAGCTGCAGCGCGTTCTGCGGCTGCTGGTTTGCCAGGGCCAGCGTGTTGGTCGCGGCCTGGCTCAGGATCTGCGAGCGGGTCAGGGCCGCGGTCTCCGACGCGAAGTCGGTGTCGCGGATGACGCTCTCGGCCGCCGACGTGTTCTCGAAGCTCACCGACAGCGAGCGGAGCGTCGCACCCAGCGTGTTCCGCTGGAACGCACCGAGCCGGCCGCGAGTCGTCGAGACCTGCTCGATCGCCTCGGAGACGATCTGCTGGGCGGTGGACAGGTCGCCGTCGACGACATTGAAGTCCTTACCCGAGCCGATGTCGTCCAGGAAGCCGCCCGCGGCGTTCGAGCCGAGGTTGCGGATCGCGACCTCGGAGATGCCGAGCGTGACCTTCGAGCCGATATCGACGTTGCCGCCGAGCTGGAAGGTCGCGCCGCCGCCGACGATCGAGAAGGTACGCGTACCGCCGCCGACGGCTGCCCGGGTCTGAGCCTGGGTGTCGGCCAGCGTGATCTCAAGGTTCAGGAAGTCGCTGTCGACGCGGGCGGTCTTGCCGTTGGTCGTGGCAACGATGCCGTTGATCGTTGCGCCGAGATCCTGACCGTCATCGCGTACGCCGTTCGAAGCCGCGGTCGAGTTGAACGCTCCCGCATCTGCGTCGCCGGCGGCAAAGTTATCCGCGGTAAGCGTCGTGATGTTGCCGGCCTGCTGGGCGTCATCGACAACAACGACGTTGACGAACTCGTCACCGCCGAACTCGGTCGACTGGAGACGGACACCGTTACCCGAAGCGACGGCCGAGACACCGGTGATGTCGCTAAAGGTGTTGATGGTGTCCTGGATCTGTGCAGTGGTTGTGCCCGACGCGAACGAGAATTCGCGGCTGCCGATCGAGCCGCCGATCTCGACGACGAACGTCGAGGTGGCGCCGTCGGTCGCGGTGGCGCCGCCGAGGTCGAGGCCGCCCGCACCGAGCGACAGGAACAGACCGGCGCGCTGGGCCGACTGTGTGACGAGGACGTTCACGTCCAGGTTGTCGCCCTCGAACTTCGCGCCGTTGACGCGGAGGTCATCGACGCCCGCGGCCTGGCTCGAGACCCGGAAGTCGAAGTTGCCGTTCAGGAGCTTCGTGCCCTGGAACGACGTCTGGCCCGCGACGCGGTCGATGGTCTGCAGGATCGAATCGATCTGCAGCTGGTTGGCTTCCTTCTCAGAGTCACTCAGACCCGCCGAGTTGGCGGTGGTCGTGATCAGGCCCTGGAGCTCGGTCAGGAGGTTCGAGACCTCCGACAGGCCGCCCTCGGCGATGTTGACCACACGCTCGGCCCGCTCGGCGTTGTTGATCGCCGCGTTGGTCGAGCTGATCTCAGCGCGAAGGTTCTCACTGGCGATCAGACCGGCCGGGTCGTCCTTGCCCCGGTTGATCCGCAGGCCCGTGCTCAGACGCTCGAGCGACTGGTTCAGACCACTGTTGTTGTTGAACAGAACCCGCTGAGCGGTCAGCGAGGCCACGTTCGTGTTAATCCGACTCATTCCAAATTCCTCCGTGAATCACCCGGGACTCGCCCGCACGTCACTTCACCCGCTTGCCCGGCCCGGGCTGCCGGCCGCCCCACACTGGGCGGCAGGCAGATCGAGCCGTTCCGCGGCACCCCGCCGGAGGAACGCCCCCCGGCTGTCCAGCCTCGCCACTCCGTCGGCGGGCGCAGGGGCATCGGCCTCAACAGGGGGTGGGTTCAGTCCGGGTATCGCTCTCAGGCAAAAATGCCGGACGTTGACGTGAAACGAGCCGGCGGACTGGGCCGCCGGCTCGCCGGATTCAGGGGGATGTCGCCGCCGGAGCGGCCGTTATCGGGACCCTCTCAAGGCCCCGGAGGCTTAGCCAAGCAGGCTCAGCACCTGGCTCGCCTGCTGGTTGGCCAGCGCCAGCGAACTTGTCGAGGCCTGGCTCAGCACCTGAGCACGCGTCAGAGCACTCGTCTCGGCCGCGAAGTCCGCGTCGCGGATCACGCTCGATGCCGAGGTCAGGTTCTCGAACGCCGCCTGCAGCGACCGCGTATTGGTCTCGAGCGTGTTCCGCTCGAACGCGCCGAGCCGCCCACGCAGCACCGACACCTCGTCGATCGCCGCATCGATAATCTGCGACGCCTGCGTGAAGTCGTTGCGCGACACGCTCGTGCGGATGTCGTTCGACTGCCCGCTGCGTACCGAGCTCAGGAAGTTCAGGCGACCGTCGACGAGCGCCCCGCCAAGATTCTCGGCGGCAACCGATTGGATGCCGACCGACACCTGCTGGAGCGCGGTCACCTCCGGCCCGAGCTGGAACAGTGCGCCGCCGCCGGTGATGTTGAAGCTCGCCGCCCCATTGAGCTCCGTGGCGAGATCAACGTTGAGCTCGAGCTCGAGCTGGAGAGTGGGGGCGAACACGTTGAGCTCAAGGCCCGAGCTGTTGGCGAGGGTGCCGTTGACGAGCGCGGTCACGTCCCGGCCCGCGTCGCGTGTGGCCGTGCTCAGGTTGGCACCCGCGGCGGTCCAGACCGACCCGGCTGCGGGCTGCTGGAAGGCGTCATCGGCCTTGAAGATCCGCACGGTGTTCTCTGCAGGGTCGGAGGGGCCTCCGATCCGCTCGACCGAGACAAAGTTGTCCGACCCATAGGACGTCGAGTTGAAGACCACGCCCGAGGTCGCATCCGCTGCGCTCACGAGCGAGGCAGAGACGCCGGTGACGGATGTCAGGTTGTTCACGGCCTGCACGAGGTCGGCGAGCGACGTGCCAGAGACCACTTCGACCACGCCGACGCCCACGCTGCCCGCGATGCGGAGCGCGGTCGTGCTCGTGACCTGGCCGCCCGTTCCCGCGTTGAACCCAGAGAGGTACAGCGCGCCGGTCTGGGCCGAGGCGAGGACGGACACGTCGACCTGGACGGGCCCGTTGCCGACAAAGTTAGCGCCGAAGACCTGCGCCTTCGAGACGGCGCTCGATGACACGCCGCTGAGCGTGTAGTCGAGCGAGCCGTCGAGCAGGTTGAGCCCGCCGAAGGTCGCGGTGTTGGCGATCCGCGTGATGGACTCGATAGCCGAGTCGATCTGGAGCTGGTTCGCCTCGCGTTCTTCTGCGGAGTTGCCGCCCGTGTTCGCCGATTCGACGATCAGCGCCCTGATGGAGTTGAGCAGGTCGCCCACCTCTGCCAGTGCCGCTTCTGTCGTGGCGATGACGGACGACGCCCGCTGCGCGTTATCGATGCCCTGGTCGATCCCCTCGAGATCCGATCGGATCCGCTCGGAGATGATCAGGCCCGCGGGGTCGTCCTTGCCGCGGTTCAGCCTGATGCCGGTCGACAGCCGCTCGAGCCGCGTCTCCAGGTCGTTGTTAACCTGATTGAGATTTGACTGAGCGATCAGGCTCGGCACGTTTGTGTTGATTCGACCCATGTCGTCGATCCTCCGTGAAAGACTCGCATCCACCCCACGCCCGGGTCCTCCCGGGCGGGGTCGGGCTCACGCGGTCAGGCGTGGGCCCTCCGGGGTGTCTGGTCGATCGCCGGGGTGCGCTCGGGGGCCGGCTTCGGCGTCCCGTTGGTCCCGGCGGACAGGCCGTTCTTGCCAGCGGCAGGCGTGACGAGGGATGACGCCCTCGCGCTCCGCCCGGGCCGCACGGTCTTCGGGGCCGTGATCGGCCCCAGGTCGTCGCGGTTAAACCGCGCCGCCTGCTCATTCTCGCGTCGGATCGCGTCGTACACCTCTTTGCGGTGGACCGCGACCTGTGTCGGCGCGCTGATCCCGAGGCGGACCTTGTCCCCCCGGATATCCACGACCGTGATCTCGATCTCGTCGCCGATCATGATCGTTTCGTCGCGCTGCCGTGAAAGCACCAGCATGCGTTGGCTCCTTCCAACTGCCCGAGCGCACAGATCCCGCTCGGGCCGCCCGGTTCCGTTCCGGGCTCCCTCCGTGGTCCGAGCCGCGAGCCAGAACAGCCCGCGGCACGATGTCTCCCAACCGATGAACGAACGTCAGGCCGTCTGCTTCGCAGCAGGCGAGCTCACCTTCATCAGCGGGTGCCGGGTCGTCCAACGCTTGTCCGCGAGCACGAGCTGCTCGCCCCCGCGGCTCAGCGTGTTGATCACCAGCGGACCCTGGAGATTCCCGGTCAGCTGGTCCTCGACCTTGTTCACAATGACGAACACCTGCGCGTCCTCGAGCTTCGAGAGGCCCAGCCCCTCCATCTGCTCCGGACGCAGCGGCACCGCGTAGTCCGGGCAGAACATCGCAGGATCCGTGATCACGAACGCAAGGTCCGGATCATCCAGCGACTGCAACCAGAAGAACATCGCATCGTCCCCGGGCTGAAGCAGGCAGAACCTGGTCTTCCCCGGGAAGCCGAGCAACCCTTTTTCGAACGAGATCGCGCGGTCCTCCGCGATCTCGATCACTCCAAATCGTGACGTCTGGACTTCCATGCCTTCGTCCCTACCTCGGCCTGTGGCTCCTGCCGGTGCCGGCGTCCTCGCCGACCTGACTCCTGCTGCAACACCCGCGGCCGAGACGGGCGCCCAGTTCTCCGATTCCGATCCGTCGGGCCCTCGCCCGGCGTCCGTGTCCCGAGCCGCTAGCTCAGGAAGTCCAGCAGCGTCAGCTGCCCCGCGATCTGCGTCGATCGCAGCCCCGCTTCGAGCTGCGTCTGCAGCGAGGTCAGCCGCGTCGCCGCCTCCGCCAGATCCACATCCCTCAGCTCGCTCCGCACGCTCTGCTCCAACAGATTGCCGTCTTCCTCTCGTGCCCGAGCGCTCTCGAGCCGCTGCCCGTAGCTTCCGACGAGCCCTCTCGTCTGCGCGACCGCATCGACCACGCCTTCGAGTTTCTCTCCTGCAAAGGTGATGCCAGTCGTGTCATCCGCAAGAAGCGCCTCGCGAAGCTGGATCAGCCGGGTGAACACCGTGTCTGTCACAACTTGCGCACGGTTCTCGCCGGCAAAGCTTGCGCTCGCCGCGTCGTACGTCCCATCCAGAAGCCCCAGGTCGAAGGCCGCCCGCGAGTCGTTCCGCTGGCTCACCGTCAGATCGCCCGCGAACGCCGCACTCTGGCGGAAGACCAGCCCCGCATCACCCTCGCCGAGGTCCGCCTGAAAGTCCGCCGCCGCGATGCCCTGCGCAGCCGCCTCCGCGTTAATCCGCGCGACGACCGTCCCAACGGTCGTCAGGTCCTGCTCCCGCAGGTTCACCGTGAAGCTCGACCCATCGCCCAGACCGATCTCGAAATCGACGTCGAGCGTCGGGTCGGCCAGGCCCGTGTCCGGGTTGGTCCGCCCCTCGAGCACCCGCACGCCCCGGCCGTCGTTCAGCCCATCGGTCCGGGTCGTCGCTGAAAGGGTTCTGATGCCCAGCAGATCGCCCGTATCGCTCCCGCCGGCCACATCCGCGATCGTGAGCGACTGATCGGGCTCAGCCGAGACGAGATTGACGACGTCGATCCCCGTTCCCGCCGCGTTGATCTGCACCCGCACGCCCGTGCCCGCGGTCTCGATGCGGTTCTTGATCTCCTCGATCGAAGCCGCGCCGGTCAGGTCCACCTGCGCCAGCCGGCCGCCGTTGCTGATCTCGATCTGATCGAGCGCACCGCCAAGGCCAGCGAGCGACGCGACCGACGACCGGAGCGTGAGCCGCGGATCCGTGTCGATGCCATCCGCGTTCGTCGCGTCAAATGCCAGCCCGGCGTCCGTCGCTAAGCCGAGATCCCGCGCGGCGGTGCCGGCACCGGCCTCAGCGAACACAACCGTCTCACCCGCTGCAACATCCAGCGTGAAACGCTCGCCGGCGAAGCCCGCGCCGCCCGGGCCGAGCACCGTGACCGCGTTCGCCGCCTCATAGCCGCGTATCGCCGCATCGATCCGCGTGATGACATCTTCGACGGTGTCCGCGGTTGTCAGGTCCACCTCGATCGGGAGGTCGCCCGAGATCGCGATGCTCACGGGACCCGCAGCGATGCCGAGGCCGCGCCCACCGTTCAGGTCACCCAGCAGCGTGTCCGCCGTGAGCTGCGGTTCGAGGTCGACGGTGCCGTTCACCCGCCCCGGCTCTCCGACCGTATCAATGCCGCTGAGCGTGACCGGTAGGCTCGAACCGAGGCCCAGGTCCGTCGTGAGCCCGTCGAACTCGCCCCGGTACAAGATGCCCGTGCCGAACTCCTCGAAAGGCTGCGAGCTGAGCCGCGTGCCGCCGAAGAGGTAGTTGTCCACGCTCTGCCGATTCAGCTGCTCGAACAGCCCGGCGATGAGCGAATCGACCACCGACGCCTGGTTCTGCCGCTCAACCGAGGTCGCGCCGAGGTTGACCTGCTCGCTGGCGATGGACTTCGCGCTGAGCAGCAGATCGTTCGCCTCGCTCAGGCTCGTCTCGATGAGCGCAAGGTTCGTGTCGGCCTGGTCGATATTGCGCAGCCGCTGCGTCGATCGCTCGATCGAGTCGTCGAGGGCCGACACCGTGACCGCAGCGACGGCATTGTCGCTGGGCCTGAGCAGCGATCGGCCGGTCGAGATCTCGTTCTGGGCCGCGAACAGGTCGAGGTTGGTCCGGGTGATGTTCGCCAGCTGGATCTGCTGGATCAGCAGCGAGGGCGATCGTGCCGCGTTCGATGGGATCGAGCTCATCCGTCGCCTCCTTCCGCGTTATGCGAGCGCGAGCAGCTCGTCGAGCAGCTCGTTCGTGGTGCTGATGATCCGGGCCGCGCCCTGGTACTGCCGCTGAAACTGGATGAGCGCGAGGGCTTCCTCGTCGGTGTCGACGCCGCTGAGGGCGAGCCGCTCGCTCTCGAGCCCGTCGCGCACGATCGCCGTCGCCTCGGCCTGCGTCTGGGCCGCGCCCGCGCGCACACTGAACGTCTGGACCTCCGAACGCCAGAACCCCGAGGCCGACTCGCCCCCGAGCGTGTCCACGGCGTTGTCCTGCAGGCCCGCGATCTCGAGGCTTGTTGCATTTTCAACGAACGCCCCATCGACGTACCGCCCGGTCATCAGAAGGGCGGGGCTTCCGCGCAAATCCTCGCGGACTGCGATGTCGCCCGCGTCCGAGCCGGCGAAGTAGCTGTTGATCCCGAGCGATGCGAGCACGCCCGAGGAGTCGTCGCCGAAGCTGAAGCTCGTGCCCGCGCCGGCCGTGATCGTGAGCCTGCCGTCGCCGCCGACCGTCGCGCTCAGGCCCGCGATCGCATCGATCGACGCGGCGATATCCGCGAGCGATGTGTCGTCACCGAAGCCCGCGGCCCCCGTCGCGTCGATGCCGTCGAGGTCGATGTCGACGCGTGTTGTGCTGACGGCGCCGCTCGCCTCATCGACCGTGCGGACGAGGAAGCCGCCGTTGGTCGGCGCGACGGGCAAGCCCGTGACCGATGCGTTGAGCGGGCTGTTGAGAGCAGCCGTCTGATCCGCGGGAGCAACGACCAGCGTCGAGCTCGCAGAGGTCAGGCCCTCGGCGGTCGTGCCGGTCGAGTGCAGGCGGTTGATCTCGTAAATCAGCGAGCCGGCGAGCTGGTCGAGGCTCTCGATCATGCCGTCGAGCTCGCCGTCGCGGGCGCTCAGCACGCCGCCGATCTCGCCCGCTTGCGCATCGAGCGCCTGCCCCGTGGCGGTGATCGCAACGCGTCGCTCGATGCGGTCCCCCGAGGGGATCTCGCGGAGCTCGATGCCCTGGCTCCTCGCGCCGAGCACCACGGGCGCCGATCCGACCAGCACGTCGATGGCTCCGGATGCCTGCTCGACAGTGCTGACATCGACGAGTTTCGACAGCTCTCTGACGAGCTCGTCCCGGCGGTCGCGGAGCGGGTTGTTCTGCGTGCCGCCGCTCTCGGTCCGGGTGATCTCTGCGTTGAGGCCGGCGATCTCGGAGGCGATCGCGTCGGCCTGCTCGACGAGCGCGCCGAGGCGGTCATCGAGCTGGTTCCGCTGGTCGACGAGGTCGCCCCGGAGCCTGCGCATGAAGCCGGCGAGCAGCTCGCCCTGCTCGATCACCTGCGACTGGCTCTGCGTGCCATTGGCGAGCTCGCTGAAGCTGGTAAAGAACGCGCCGAGCTCGCTGGACAGGTCGAGATTGGTCAGCTCGTTGAGCGCGATCTCGATGCTGCCGTAGATCCGCTGGGTCTCGGCGGCGGATGCCGCGCTGCTGATCGCGCCGTTGAGCCTGGCGTTCAGCGCCTCGTCGACCTGCCGCCGGACGCCCGTGAACTGCACGCCGCGGCCGGTCCCGAGCCCGTTGTTGCCGCCCGCGACCGGCTCGAGCCCGAGCACCTGTCGCGCGTAGCCAGGCGTCGCCGCGTTCGCGAGGTTGTTGCTCGCGACCTGCACACCAAGCTGGCTCGCGGCGAGCGCCGACCGACCGATGTTGAATGCTGAACCCAAGCCCACGCTAGTGCCTCACATCCAGGGCGCTCGGCACGGTCACCGAGGCCGACATCCGACCCGCCGCGGTGTACGTCCGTGCCGGTGCGCACATCTCAACAGCCCGGTTCAGGACGCCCTCGAGCTGCCCGGCAAACATCGCCGTGGCGTCCCGCAGGATCGAGTGCTCGCGCCGCGACGCTTCCACCGCCGATCTCAGCTCCGCGGCGAGGGACGACAGCCGGCCCGCCCGCTCGGGCGCAATCGCCTGGATCAGCGTCTTCATCGCGACGGCTCCGGTGCCGGCACCGAGCCGGTCCGTCAGCGAACGCGTGATGCGGACTCGCTCTTCGTTCAGCTCCACGATCGCCGCATTGACCCGGTCACGCTCGAGCGAGAGCTCGGTGATCGCTCCGCCGTCGGCGGCCCGCAACGCATCGCGGTGCCGGCTCGCGAGACGAACGAGCGATTCGTGCTGCGTCAGCAGGCCCTCGAGCACGGTTTCGAGCGCTTCGATGTGGACATCTGTGATCATGCCACCACCTCGATGCTCGCGGCCGCGTCTGCCCGGTCGCCGCGTCCGCTGAGGCGGTCGATCGTCTCCGCAAGCCGGTCCACGATCGGCAGGTCGGAGCTCCGCACGATCTCCTTGGCGGTCCGCACATCGAGCAGCTGGCCGAACTGCTTCTCGGCGGGCGTGGGCTGGAATGGTGGGGCGGCGTCCGACGTTTCGCGGATCTGCTGCAGCACCGGAGCAAGAAAGGCGCTGGCGACGAGGTCTTCCGCAGCCCCCCGTGCGCTCCGTTCGCCGCCCTCGGCCTCGGTCCTTCCGAGCACGGCGGCGAAGGAATCGACGCGATCGGGTTGCCGGGCTTGCAACTGCAGGTCGCCGTCGATCCCGGGGATGTTCGTCGTGGTGCTGATCATTCGATGACAAGCTCCGCTTGCAGGTGCCCCGTCTTGCGGAGGGACATCAGGATGTCGATCTGGTCTTCGACCGGCACGTCGAGGCGTTCCATCGCAGCGAGCAGGTCGTCGAGCCTGGCGGATTCGGCCCCTCGCGGCTGGGTCGCGACGCCGGCCCACGTTTCGAGCCTTGCGATCGGCGCCTCGGGCGTCGGGATGGGCTCCGGGAGCGTGGTTGTGATGCTCAGGTCCTTGTGCGTGATCGCGACGGGCGCGATCTGCACGTTGCCCGTCACGATGATCACGCCGGTGCGCCGGTTGACGATGACGCGGGACGGCAGGCCCAGATCGCGCAGCTCGACGGGATAGGACAGGATCTCCGCGAGGAAGCCCGGCACGTCGCCGCGCTGCTCCTCGGGCACCCGGATGCGCACGGTGCGGTCGTCGATCGCCTGCGCGACGACAGGGCCGAACAGGTCGGGCGTGCCGAACCATTCCTGGTTGATGCGGTTGGAGACGGTGACCGACGTGCCGTGTCCGGCGAAGTGCCGCTCGACGACAAGGTCGAAGGTCGCGCCGGGCGGCGCGAGCCGCAGGTCCTGGAGCATTCGTGCCCCGTTCGGTACGGTCGCGTTGGTCGGCGACGCCGCGTCGTCGATCACGATCGAGCCCTGGGCCATCGCGAGCGGCAGGTCGCCGCCGGCGGATGTGCGAACCTCGTAGCGGAGCGGTGCAAGGAAAAGCTCGCCGCCGGCAAGGCTGTTGGCGCTCCCGAGCGTCGAGACGCGGATATCGATGGTGTCGCCCTGCCTGGCGCCGCCGCTGGGAACCACGCACTTGACGAGCACGAGCGCGACCGATTGCGTTTCGGAGAGATCCTCAAACGTGCCGGCCGGGTTGCCCATCTGCCTGAGCATCTCGAAGAGCGGCCTGGCGACCATGAGCTCTTCGCCCGAGTCGCCGGTGCCCGGCAGGCCCACGACGAGCCCGAGGCCGGCGAGGACGTTCTCCTGCTCGCCCTGCATGCGGACGATGTCGCCGACGGTATCGCCTCGTGCGTGCGCCGCGGGGAGCGCAAGCGATGCGCCGAGCGCAACGATCGCCGTCGCAGCGAGCCGTGCGAGCGCCGAGCCTCCGTGCTTCAGCGATTGCGTGGTCATGATCGGAAGAACAGAGCAACGCGCGTGCCAACGGCAGCGCTCAGAAAGCGAACACCGCCTCGATCGCCCGCGGGATCCAGCCCTTCTTCGAGCTCTTGCGGACCTCGCCCTCGTTGCGGACCGCGATCGCGAGGTCGTGCAGCTGCGAGCTCTGCACGGTGTTCTGCGCGGTGACGTCGTCCGTTCGGCAGACGCCAGACAGGACAAACTCCTGCACCTCTTCGTCGGTCTGCATGCGTGTGCGCGCTTCGAGCACGAGGTTGCCGTTTGGCTTGACGTCGATGACCTCGGCCTGCACGCGTGTTGTCAGCCGGTCCCGCCGCTCGTAGGTGCCCTCGCCCTCAAAGCTGCTCTGGGAGGAGATGTCCAGCAGGTCATCGGTCACGAGGGCGCCCGGGTCGAGCCTGGCCTCCAGCAGGCGGTTGAGCTGGAGGAACTGGGCGAGGCGATACTCCGCGTCGTACTGCTTCTCGGTCTCGAGCGACTGCTCACGGAGCGACTGGCTCGTCTGGTTGACGATGATGGTCACGAGATCATGCCGCTGGATCTCGCGCGGCGGCGGCGGGGTGATGACGAACATGCTGTAGCCCACGAGCGATCGGGCGGGGGACTGCTCGCCCCGCTCGTCGATCGGTACGCCGACCTGCCCGGGCGAATAAAGCGACTGGGAGTGCGCTGCGCCGCAAACAAGGCCGGACGCCGTCAGAACTACCATCATGTGCGAGGCACGAATCATCGACTCTCTCCGATTGAGCGGGCCGGCGACCCTGCGCCGGCGTTGCGCGACGCGACGATGACGGCTCTCCCCGCCGCCTCGACTCTGGCCCGGAACTCCATGCCGCCCGAGATCGGCTCGAGCCTGATGCGGTCGCCGACGCGTCCTGACTCGATCGCGCGCGATTCCTGCCGGAGCACCACCGTGCCGCTCACCACGTGCACGATCACGATGTCGCCCCGCTCGATCACGACGGGCGGCTCGACGTTGGCCCCAGAAAGCAGCTCGCCCGCGTCGACCGACCTCCGGAGCCGCTTGCCTGTAGCAACGCCCGCCTCGACAAAGGGCTCGTCCGCCCCGAGCCACTCGCTCGTGACGCCGAAGTCTCCCGGACCAACGATCTTGCCTCGCGGCATGGGCTTGGTCGCTCGGGCAACCTCGCGGAGCAGCCTAACGTCCACGCGGACGCGGTGGGTCTCGATCGAGCCGTCCGCGTGGTAGAGCGAGATCCGCAAGGGCGTGCGTCGACCGAGGCCCGTGGTCTGCACATCGACGGTGAGCCCGGATGTCGGCCTTGCGAGCAGATCGGCGTCGGCGGGTTCGAAGCCGAGCTCGATGCGGTCGCTCTGCATGCCCAGGATCTGCTCGATGCGGAATCGCGCGTGGTCCCGCACGGTCGGGCCCACGGGCGCCGCCGGCAATTCAGCGATAAGTTGAGCTGTCTCGTCGACGAGCGGGGCAGATGCCCGCTGTCGAACCATCAGCACGCAGCAGTCGCCTCGGATCGTGATCCGTGCGCGTGGGATGCCGTGCGCCCGGAGCACGTCCTCGATGTCGGAGACGCCGATGTTCATCGTGCGATCCGGGCCGATCGTGCGGGTCAGCGTCGCGGGCAGCGGGAGCGAGGCGATCGATCGGTCCCCGGTGACAGCCGCGATGTGTCCGAGCGTGAGCGCCGCGTCCGCGTCGACCCGCGCGACGGTGCGGAGTGTTAGCGTTGCCTGCGCACCGCCTGACGGCGCGTAGAGCACGGAGCACACGAGAGCGACGAGCAGCATGGACACAGAACGGGTCATCGATCGCGATCACTGCCTCAGCTGGGCGACGGACCGGAGCGTCTCGTCGGCTGCGCGGATGGCCTGGCTGTTCATCTCAAAGGCCCGCTGCGTGCGGATGAGCTCGATCAGCTCGAACGTGGCATCGACGTTTGACGATTCGAGCCGGCCCTGCAGGACCCGGCCGAACTGGTCGGTCGTGGGCGGGCCCACGATCGGCGGGCCGGACGCGACGGACTCTGCAAACAGGTTCTCGCCGATCTGGCTCAGGCCTGCGGGATTGATGAAGGTCGCGAGCTCGAACTGTCCCTGCTCCTGCGGCTCGGGCTCGCCCCGGATCGATGCGAATACGCGTCCGTCGGGAGAGATCGTGACAGAAAGGGCGTCGATGGGCACGGTGATGTTCGGCTCGAGCCGCCGGCCGCTGTCGTTGGCGAGGACGATCTCGCCGTCGGCGTTCAAGCTGAAGTTGCCGGCCCGCGTGTAGGCGGTCTGGCCGTCTTCGATGCCGACCTGGAAGAAGCCCTGTCCTTCGATCATGACGTCGAGCTGGCGATCGGTGGTGACCGGCGCGCCCTGGGTGAAGTTCACCTGCGTGCCGCTGACCTTGACGCCCAGGCCCACGAAAAGGCCGGTCGGCCGCTGGTCGCCGTTGGCGTTCTCGACGCCCGGCTGGGCCCGCTCGATGTAGAGCAGGTCCTGGAAGTTGGCCCGGCTGGATTTGAAGCCGGATGTGTTGACGTTCGCCAGGTTGTTGGCAACAACGTCGAGCTTGGTGCTCAGGGCGTTGAGGCCCGATGCTGCCGACTGGAGCGCGATACTGGCCATGAACTACTGCCCCCCCGAGCACACAGGTGCGTCACACTTCATCAGGCCACCCGCCCGAGCCGGTTGACGGCGCGGTCCATCAGCCGGTCGTGGTACTCGATCATCGCGAGGTTGGACCGGGCGTCGCCGGCCGCGGCCTGGACCTTCATGAGCGCGCCGATCTCGTCGACGGTGCTCGATTCGACGCTGCCCTGCACGATCAGGCCGGTCGCCGGCGCAAGGCTCTCCTGAGCGTCGGCGGACATGCCGAACAGCCCGTCGCCGCGTTTATCGAGCCGCTGCCGATCGGGGACGTCGACGAACCGGATCCTCGAGACCTCGAGCCCGTCTTGCAGCACCGCGCCGTTGCCGTCGATCACGACCTGCTTGGCGGGATCGAGCCGGATGGGCTGGTTGCCGACGCTGAGCACGGGCCGGCCGGTGGTGGATTGCACGAGCGTGCCGTTGCCGTCGAGGCTGAGCCGCCCGTCGCGTGTTAGACGCAGCTCGGCCGTGTCGCCGTTCCGGTCGCCGCGGACCATAAGGAAGCCATCGCCGTTGACGGCGACATCGAGTGGATTGCCGGTTTCTTGGAGCGCCCCCTGCGTGAACCCGATGCGTGTGGGCACGAGCTGCACGCCGCCTCCAAGCCGCTCGAGCATCGCGTTCGAGTCGGCAAAGGCGAGCCCGTCCTCGATGCGGGCGGCCTCGCGCTGTCGCACGGCGGGCGAGTGTGGCTTGAAGCCCACGGTGTTCACGTTCGCGAGGTTGTTGGTCAGGGCGTCGAGCCGGTGCATGCTCGTGAGCGCGCCGGACGCGGAGATGTACATGCCGTGGTTCATGCCGCGGCTCCTGCGCCCGGGTCGCCGGCCTTGTGCGGACATGCTTTGTGCGCACGAACCGCGCGACGCAGAGCCTCGGCCTGGTCGCTTTCGCCCGCGTCGATCACGCCCCGGTGCCGCCGGGCCTGCGTTGCGGCCCGCCTGAGCAGGATCTCGCCGAGCCGACCGTCGCGCAGAAGCCGCGCAGCCTGGCCGGCGGTGAGATCCTGTCGATCGGCCTGTGACTCCGTCATTCGCTTGCCGTGCCGCTCCTTGCGCAACGTCAACCCGCCGACTCCGTCGGCTCTGGAGAAAGTCGCAAGCTGCGTGCCAAC
>JBCBNT010000002.1:0-79665 GCA_039821685.1 Planctomycetota bacterium
GCGAGGACGGCATCGACCTCACGCCGCACGTGATCGTCATGACCGCGACGCCGATTCCGCGGACGCTCTCGATCACGCTCTTCGGCGACCTCGACGTTTCGACCATCGACGAGCTCCCGCCGGGTCGGCAGCCGATCGAGACCACCACGGCCATGCCCGATGACCGCGCCGAGGTGTACGCCAGGGTGCGATCGGCGATCGACGCGGGCGATCAGGCGTACGTCGTCGTGCCGGCGATCGACTCGAACGACGACATCGGGTTGATCGGCGTGCGGGAGCTGCAGCGCGAGCTCGAGGTCTCGCTGCTCCCGGAGACCCGGATCGCGGCGGTGCACGGCCGGCTCAAGCGGCCGACCCGAGAGCACATCATGGAGCGGTTCCGCAGGGGGCATGTCGATGTGCTCCTGGCGACGACGGTCATCGAGGTGGGCGTCGACGTGCCCAACGCGACGGTCATGGTGATCGAGCAGGCGGATCGGTTCGGGCTCGCCCAGCTTCACCAGCTCCGAGGCCGGGTCGGCCGGGGCAGCAAGCCCTCGTGGTGCTGCCTCATTTCTGATCCGAAGACACCCGATGGCGCGGAACGGCTGCGGGTGCTGACCGAATCTCGTGACGGTTTTCGCATCGCCGAGCGCGATTTTGAGCTTCGGGGTCCCGGAGAGCTCTTCGGGTCCCGGCAGTCGGGAATGCCACCATTTCGAGTCGCAGATCTCACACGCGACACAGATCTGTTGTTACTCGCGCGAGAAGACGCGAAGGAGTGGGTTTCGCGGTCACCGAGGCTCGAGCACCCGAACGAGGCCGTGCTGCGTCGTCGGGTCTTGAAGACCCACGGCGCGTGGATCGGGCTCGGCGATGTCGGGTAACGTTCGCTTTCGGGTCGGTCCATCGCACGGGACGCGGTGATCGGGCCTTGGAAGGAGGAGACCGCTCGTGGGCGACGAGAAGACACTGGAACTCACGCCGATGCACCGCCGGCTGGCATCGGCGCTCGAGGGCAAGAGCTACCGCTGGATCGCCCGCACGACGGGGATCCACCCGGAAACCGTCCGGCGGTACATGCACGGCCAATCGCCCAGCATCGAGTTTGTGACGTGCATCTGCGGACATCTGCGGATCAATCCGCAGTGGTTGCTGACCGGCGAGGGCCCGATGCGTGGGGATGATGTGCGGGCGCACCATCTGGCCGAGGCGGATCCGGCGGAGTTGCTCGCCGCGATCGCCGCTACCCTTGACCGCCTGTCCGAGCGTGTCGACAGGCTCGAGCTGTTCGTGCAGCAGCTCGAGACCCGCATCAGCAGCGTCGCCCCGGCGATCACGACGAGCGAGGATCCTCAGGGTGACGGATCAGGACCCGATGCTGACGCGGCCGGACGGATCGGAGCCGCTGTCGCCGAGCGACCACGTCCGGATGATGATTGAGATGCTGCGGCCGGCGGGCCCCGAGCTTGCCCGGCGGTGGCTGGCGATCCTGACCGTCGTGCCCGAGCACGAGCGGGCCGGGGTCGTCGAGGCCGTCGAGCGGAGCGTGCACGCCGAGTTTGGCCCGACCCACGGCCCGGTGCCGCGCACGGATCCGGACGGGCCCCGGTGACGAACCCGAGCCCGCCATGGCTTTCAACGACGACCTTGCCGAACAGCTCTCCACCATCGCCACACTGCTCGAGGTGACCGGCGCGAACCGCTTCCGCGTCAACGCCTTCAGCAAAGCGGCCCGGGTGATCGAGAAGCACACAACGAGCCTCGCCGATCTCGACGAGGCTCAGATGACGGAGATCGACGGCGTCGGCAAGGGCATCGCCGAGAAAGCGGAGGAACTCCGCGACACGGGCGAGATCTCCGAGCTGACCGAGCTGCTCGAGTCGGTCCCAGAGGGGCTCATCGAGGTCATGGACATCCAGGGGCTCGGGCCCAAGACCGTGCGGCAGCTCTGGAAAGACCTTGGCGTGGAATCGCGGGCCGACCTGCAGCGGGTGATCAACGACGGGTCGATCCTCGACCTGCCCCGAATGGGCCAGAAGACCGTTGACAACATCTCGAAGGCGATGGCGTTCGCCTCGAAATCGAGCTCGCGGCTCCCGATCGGCGTCGCGTGGCCGATCGCCGAGCGTGTGGTCGAGGCGATGCGGGGTGTCGAAGGGGTGACCCGGGCCGAGGCGGCGGGCTCGCTCCGGCGCGGACGCGACACGATCGGCGACATCGACGTGCTCATCGTCGCAGAGGACGCGGAAGCCGCGCGCGAAGCGTTCTGTACTCTCGACGGCGTGACCGACGTGGTCGCGCGCGGTGAGACCAAGTGCTCGGTCAGGATGAAGGTCACGTCCGACAGCGGCCGGTGGAACCCGGGCAACGACTCGGACGGGGGGAGCGTCGGCGTCGATCTGCGGATCATCGATGACGCGAGCTACGGCGCGGCGTTGATGTACTTCACTGGCTCGAAAGAGCACAACGTGCGGCTCAGGGAACTCGCCAGCCGCAAGGGCCTGACGCTGAACGAGTACGGCCTGTTCCCAGACGACGGCGAGCCTGCGCCGCAGAAGCGCGGCATCGAGCCGGTCGCTGGCGCGACCGAATCGGAGGTCTACTCGAAGCTCGACGTGGTCGAGGTGCCACCCGAGCTGCGCGAAGACGGCGGGGAGCTTGATCTAGAGGATCCGCCGGAGCTCATCGAGGTATCGGATATCAGGGCCGAGCTGCACGCGCATACGACCGAGTCCGACGGCAGACTCTCGCTCGACGAGCTTGTTGAGGCCGCGATCGAGCGCGGCTTCCACACGATCGCCGTGACCGACCACAGCCGATCGAGCGCCCAGGCCAATGGGCTGAGCGTCGAACGGCTCAACTCCCAGCGAGAATCCATCGAGGAAGCGCAGCAACGCTTCGGCGACACCATCCGCATCCTGGCCGGATCGGAGGTCGATATTTTGGCCGACGGCTCGCTGGATTACGACGACGACGTGCTCGCATCGCTCGATGTCGTCGTTGCGAGCCCGCACGCGGCGCTGACGCAGGACGCGAAGAAAGCGATGCCCCGGATGCTCCGCGCGATCGAGCACCCGCTGGTGCACGTGATCGGCCATCCCACCGGCCGGCTGGTCAACCGCAGGCCCGGGCTCGAGCTCAACATGGACGAGATCATCGCCGCCGCGATCGAGCACGACGTCGCGCTCGAGATCAACAGCCACTGGATGCGGCTCGATCTCCGCGACTCGCACGTCCGCGCAGCGGTCGACGCGGGGGCCAAGATCGCCATCGACTGCGACGTGCACGCTGCGCAGGATTACGACAACATCCGCTTCGGCGTGATGACCGGCAGGCGGGGCGGGCTGAAGGCCGAAGGGTGCGTGAATGCCTGGGGCCGCGGGCATCTGTCGGAGTGGCTCGCGTCGAAGCGATAAGTCTCGTCTCGCGAGGAACCGCGTCACGTCTGGCAGGTACTATTCTGCGATGCGGCATCGCGGTTCCGGTTTTACGCTGATCGAGCTTTTGGTTGTCATCGCGATCATCGCGCTGCTGATCGGCATCTTGTTGCCGGCGCTGTCTGCTGCGCGGTCTTCGGCGCGTGCCGTGAAGAGTCAGGTCAACCTGCGGTCGCTGATGCAGGGCTTGCAGATGTACGTCGACGACTCGGAGGGTCTGCTACCTCCGCACCGCATGCCGACGGGGAAGCACGTGTCGAGCGGCCGCGAGCGGGCACGCTGGCACTGGCTCGTGAGCGATTACGTCGGCGGTGCGCCGTATCAGCCTCGCGATCAGGAAGAACGCGAGAGCTTCGATACCACGAACGACATCCCCCGGATCGATAACGAAGTGTTTCTCGATCCGGTGCATCGGCTCGAAGACTTCCGCTCGAAGCAGACGGGCGAGATCCAGGCGCTGCGGAACGGGTCGTACGGGTACAACTACCAGTATCTCGGCAACGCGCGGAGCGGCGGCGGGGCTTTGCCCTTCGCGAACTATCCGGTGAGGTTGAGCCGGATACTCACGCCATCGCTGACTGTTGGAATCGCAACGAGCTCAGGGAGCCAGCGGCTTCGGATCGATGAGGGCTTCCGCGAGCATGCGTACACGCTCGATGCACCGAGGCTCGATGCGGGTGCGACAGGTTCGGCCGAATGGGGCCACAGCTCCGGGCCCGTGCCCGGAGGGAACTATCACGGCGGGCGGGTGCTCGTCGGCTGGCTCGACGGACGCGCAGACCGGCAGACGCTTGACGAACTGGGCTACGACGTCGTTGACGACGGCCGGGGCGAGGTGGCGATCGATTCGGGATCCAACCGGTACTTCTCTGGTACCGGGTCCGATCGGGATGGACGCAACGCGCCGATCGACAACCGATGACATGTCAACTGCCGTCGATGGATACGAGGCGTAGCATGCTTTGCTGCGGTCACAGCCCTGTCGCATCGATGACAGGACGGCATTTGACGCCGACACACTATGTTTGAACGTCTCTCTGACGGGTTTAATGGCGTCTTCCGCAAGCTGTCGGGGCGCGCCGAGATCACCGAGGCCAACGTCAAAGAGGCGATGGCGGACGTGGAAACGGCGCTGCTCGAAGCGGACGTGCACTACGACGTGGCGAAGTCGTTCTGCGCACGGGTGCTCGAAGACGCGGTCGGCCAGGAGGTGACCAAGAGCCTCAAGCCGGGCCAGGAGGTCATCGGCATCGTGCACAAGCGGCTCGTTGAGCTGCTGGGCGGCGAGGGCGACGCGGGCGGTGTGATGGAGGTCAGCCCCGGCCCAACGGTCGTGATGATGTCGGGCCTGCAGGGCTCGGGCAAGACGACGACGTGCGGCAAGCTCGCGGCGATGCTGAAAAAGCAGGGCAAGAAGGTCGTGCTCGCGGCGGCGGACCTGCAGCGGCCGGCGGCGGTCGAGCAGCTGCAGACGGTTGGCGAGCAGGTGCAGGCGAACGTCGGCGGATCGGGTTCGGTCGAGGTCTACGCCGAGGCTGACAAGGTCGCGGCCTACGGCAAGGCGGTGGGCGTCGCGGTCAAGGTCTGCCAGAACGCGCTCAAGCACGCGAAGAAGGCCGAGGCGGACGTGCTGATCCTCGATACCGCGGGCCGGCTTCACGTGAACGACGAGTTGATGGACGAGCTTCGGCGGGTCAACTCGACGATCCAGCCGCACCAGATCTTCCTGGTGGTCGATGCGATGACGGGGCAGGACGCGGTGAACTCTGCGAAGGCCTTCCACGACCAGCTCGCGATCGACGGCGTGATCCTGACGAAGTTCGACTCAGACACCCGTGGCGGCGCGGCGCTCTCTGTCAAGGAGGTCACCGGCGCGCCGATCCGCTTCATCGGCACGGGCGAGAAGCTCGATGCGATCGAGCCTTTCCATGCCGAGAGGATGGCCGGGCGGATCCTGGGCATGGGCGACGTGGTCAGCCTCGTGGAGAAAGCACAGGAAGAGGTGAGCGAGGAGGAGGCGGAGGGCCTCCGGCAGAAGATGACGCGCGGCGAGATGGGGATGGATGACTTCCTGAAGCAGCTCAAGATGCTCCGTCGCATGGGCCCGATGAAACAGATCCTGGGCATGCTGCCGGGTGTGGGGTCGGCGCTCAAAGACGCGAACATCGATGACAAGGAGCTCGACCGCGTCGAGGCGGTGATCAACTCGATGACGGCCGACGAGCGGCGCAGGCCCGACCTCATCGGCAACTCGCACCGCAAGCGGATCGCCAAGGGCTCGGGCAGCGAGACGACGCGGGTCAGCCAGCTCGTGAAGCAGTTTGGCGCGGTCAACCGGATGAGCAAGCAGATGGCGAACATGGGCGGCGCGGGCCAGGCCGAGGCGGTGCGGGCGATGGGCGCCGATGGGATGGGCGGGCTCATGCCCGGGCTCAGCGGCATGCCGGGGTTCAACGTAAAGGGCTCAACCAAGGCAACGCAGGGCGGTAAGCGGTTCAAGCAGCGGAAGAAGAAGCGCCGCTGATCCGCAATCGGATTTCGACAACAAGGGGGTACGGGTATGGACAGTCGGTTCGCGATCGGAATGGTTCTGGGCGGTTCGTGTGTGCTCGCCGGCTTGGGTGTCGGCACCCTTGCCCGCGCGGCTCAGGACGTAGCTTCTCCCTTGATGACGGCTGATGAGGCCGCGATTGATCGAATCATCGCCGATCTCTATGCGAGCATATCGGGGCCGGTAGCCCAGGAGCGCAACTGGGATGCGTTCGACAGCGTCTTTACCCAGGACGCCCGCTTGGCAGCGTGGTTTCCGCAGCTCGATGGATCCGTCGCCGAGATGAAAATGACGCCGAGCGAGTACAAGGAACGATCCGGGCCGATGCTCGTCGCCTCCGGTTTCTCGGAAACAGAGGTCAATCGCGAACTGGACGTGTACGGCTCGATCGCGCACGCCTTCAGCACGTACCGCGGCGAGTACACCGACGCACGCGGCGAGCCGCGAGCCATCGCGGGCATCAACAGCATCCAACTGGTCAAGACGAACGACGGCTGGCGTGTGCACTCGCTCATATGGCAGCAGGCCGGGGACGCGCTGCCGATCCCCGAGCGGTACCTCGGCGCTGACCGGTAGAGGCTTCCGCTCGATCGAGTCCCGGGGCAGGGGCTCGGGGCAGGGGCTCGGGCTAGTCTCGGCCGATGGGCAGGAAGTCGGGCGTCTCGCCGCGGGACCACTGCTTGAAGCGGGGCCAGAAGATTTCTTGCAGGAGGATCTTGATGCACGCCGCGAGCGGGATCGCGAGCAGCAGCCCGTAGATGCCGAGGAGCGCGCCGCCCGCGAGCGTAGCGAACAGTATCGTCGGCGTGTCCATGCCGGTGCTCTTGCCCTGGATCAGCGGCGTCCAGACGTAGTCATCGAGCGCCTGACCCACGAAGTAGAACGCGGTCGGTGCGCCGATGACCCACCAGAGATCGCCGCGGAAGCCCGTGTGGTTCTCGAGCTGCACGAGCAGGATCGACACGGGGATGCCCACGAGCGCCGCGTAGGGCACGATCGAGAGCAGGGCGACGCCCGCTCCGATCAGCAGCGGCGCCGGCACACCGATGATCCAGTAGCCGACCGAGAAGACGATCGCCTGAACAAACGCGATCGTGAGGCGGCCCCGGACGAACCCGGAAACGACCGTATCGAAGCGGCCGAGCAGGTGGAGCGTGAGCTCTCGCTTGGCTTCGGGGATCAGGCTCTCGCCGAAGGCGAGCACCTTGGCGTAGCTCGTGCTCGCGAAGAAGAAGAAAAAGCACGCCAGGAAGAACGTGAAGACGAGGAAGCCCAGAGAGGTAATCAGGCTGACGAACGACTCGAACGCGCCGGCCCCGGTGCGGAACGCTCGGGACGTGATCGCCGACGCGTTCGACTCAATAAATTGCACGGCGACGGTCGCGGCGCGCTCGATGTCCGAAGGCTTCGACGATTCAGCGATCAGACGGGCACGCTCGGCGCGGCGGCGCTCACGCTCGGCAGCAGAAAGCGGCGGGGTTACGAACTCGCTCTCGTCCGGTGCCGCGTTGACGCCGCCGGTGGCGAGCTCGCTGGGCTCGGTCACATTGGATTCGATCGAGTCTGGCTTGGACGCGTCAGCATCGGCATCCGCGATGAGAAGACCGGGCTCTGAAGGCTGCGCGATCTCGTCGCCTTCTTCGGCAGACAGGCCGGTGGTGGGATCGCCTTCTGCATCGACCCCGGTCTCTTCTGCAGCTTGGGTCTGGTCTTCCGCGGCGCGTTCGGCTTCGACTTCGGCGAGGGCCTCAAGCCTGGCCTGCTCGCGGTCCTGCTCTTTGTGGATCGTGTCGCGCAGCCAGACCCAGGGCTGGCCCTGCACCTGGTTTGTGATCTCGGGCCGGTTGCGGTTCTCGGGGTTGATCGCGGCGCGGAAGCTCCGCGCGTCGGTCGCAACCTCGCTCACGAAGCCGATGCCCTGGACGACCGCGATCGTGCCCCCGACGCCCACGGGCACCACGGTCACGAGGGCCATCATGGCGATGATGAACGCCGCGGCCCCGCTCCGCCCGAAGATGTTCTGCCTGACGAACCACCGGATCACCGGCTCGAAGAGGTACGCGAGCGTCACCGCGAGCAGCACGGGCACCGTGACGACGCTCAGCTTGTGGCCGAGCCAGAACACGAAAAAGACGGCGGCGACCACGCCGACATCCCGCAAAGGCTGGATCTGCCAGAGGTGGCGATCGAGCCACGACGCCGGCCTGTCACTTGCGTCCGCGGTTTCGGTGTGCTGCTGATCCGGCGAGGGTTCTGTCATGCCAGCAGGATAGTGGGATCCCGTGCCGCGGGTTTCGTGTCACGACAGCCGGAGCGCGATTGAGGCGGTCTCAGGGCGGTTCGGGAAGGGGCTTCGGCGTCAGATGAGCTCGGCGTCGCCGAAGGCCTCGTCGAAGTCGTAGACGCCCACGAAGTCGTTGTAGTCGTCCTCATCGGTCTTGCGGAGGATGCCCGCCTCGATCAGGGCGAAGACGAGCCGGCCGAAGTCCTCGGTCGAGTAGACGTTCCAGTGCTCGAGCACGGTGCGGGCGAGCGGGCCGTACCGCTCGATGGCGAGGTCTTTGAGGCCCAGGCACAGGTCGGCACCGGACACGTGCCGAGAGTCGTCCTCGCCCTCAGGGGCGCCGGAGCCCGGCCCATGGATCGTCCGCGCGGTGTGCTCGAGGCCCTCGCGGATGAAGTCGAACACCTGCGGGCTGAAGCCGCCGGCGTTCTGGGCGATCTGCTGCCAGTTGATGGTCGGGATCTCGCTCATCGCTCACGCTTCCGCCGGTCGTGCCGGCTCACCCTGCAGTCGGCTTTCCGGGCCGGCCTGCTTGATAGTCTAGTGCCCGGCCGCCGCAGCTCAAGGCTTTCGGTCCGCTGATGGACCGGGAACCCCTGACGAAGTAACGCAGCTCGGCCTCTGCCCATTCCTCCGCGTACTCCACACCGATCCGTACGCTCGTTCCGATATCGGGTTCGCCGCCGCCGGCCCGCCGGCTTCGCGGCTCGATCCAGATCTCGCCCGGCGAGGTCAGATCCTGCCCCGAGAAGCCCAGCCCGATATCCATCGAGTCGCAGAGCCGCGCCGGCCCCGAGCAGAGCAGATGCTCGGGTAGCTTGTTCGGATCGCGGGCCCGAGATTTCGCGGCCCGAAGCTCGCGCATGCGATCGATGCCCTCCGTGGGCTCGACCGCCCGGATCAGCACGGCCTGCGGGTCGCCCTCGGTGCTGGCGGCGATGTTGAAGCACCGGTACATGCCGTAGATCAGGAAGACGTAGGCCGTGCCCCCGGGGCCGAACATGGGCTCGGTGCGTGGCGTGCGGCGGGCCCCCTTGGAGTGGGCGGCCTTGTCGATCGCGCCGAGATAAGCCTCGGTCTCGACGATGACGCCGGCGAGGCGGGTGCCGCACTTGAGCTGGCGGACGAGGGTGCAGCCGAGGAGGGATTGGGCGAGGGTGTCGGCTGGGACGGCAAAGGTACAACGGCGCAGCTTCGGTTGGGTAGAGTCAAGCGTCATGAGAATGCCATGGTCTCGAAAGCCCCGCGATCAGAGTATGCCCGGAGCCGGCAACCTCCATCGCATGTCAGCAGCTAGCGAGCAACGGGACGGCCTTGGTCGCCCGGTTAAGCTGCTCGATGACGCCGAGGGGCCCATGCGGTTCGGCAACGTATTCGAGATAGTCCACGCGGAGACCTATTCCGCGGTGTGGGCCGGTGCCGATACGAATCAGATCGAGACACTCACCGAGCTCGTCAGAAACCTCAAGCCGCCTTACGGGCTTGTCTGGGTGCTGCTCGTTCCCCGAGGGGGAACCGAGAGCGGGCGGTACGCCAAGCAGCCGGATCTGACCCATGACGAGGTATGCGAGTTTCTGAGGAGCCACCGTGATTTTTTCGAGTGCGACGCTCGGCACGCGATCTGGGTCGGTGACGAGGCCGGCACCTTTATTGTGTACGACCAGCACAACTGGCTGCACTGCTACGGGCCCATCGCGCAACACGGACGGACGCTTCGCGAGCTTGGTTTCACCGACGGCACTCCCGAACTTTCCGTGCCCCACTCACACCTGTTTCACGCGGAATTCGACGAGGCCGAACGTGGCGTCGCGTCGGCGTTCGAATGGCATCTGTCGGAGCTCAGACCGGGGGACGATCCGTAGACCTCATGCATACGCGTGCAGGCCCGGCAGCAGCAGGTTCACGCCGAAATAGGTCCACAGCATGATGAAGAAGCCGACGACGCTGAGCCACGCGGTGGTGAGCGCCTTCTTCTTGATCGCCGTGAACCGCAGGTGGATCACCATCAGGTAGATGATCCATGTGACGAGCGCCCAGGTTTCCTTGGGGTCGAAGGCCCACCATCGGCCCCAGCTGTGGTCGGCCCACCAGGCTCCCAGCAAGATGCCCACGCCGAGCGTCCAGAAAGCGAGCTGCAGGACGGTCATGTGCGCGGTGTCGAGGTCGGCAAGCGTGCGGGCGGTGCCGGCGGGCTTCTTGGGTGCGTTGGCACCGGGTGCCGAAGACGACGGAGCAGACCCGGCGGTCTGGGTGTCGGCCCCCATGCTGACCGCGGCGAACTCGGCGACCTCCGGCGTGTTGCCCTTGAGCTTGGCCAGATAGTGCGTGCCGAGGTAGAACAGGCTGATGATGAAGCCGAGGGTGATCAGGCCGTAGGACACGAGCACCGTGGTGACGTGGTACTTGAGCAGGACCGATGTGTTCAGGATCGCGGCTTCGCGTTCGATCGATTCGCCCGGCATGCCGGTCTGTGTTGCGGTGATGAGCACGAGGAAGCCCATGCCCGCGGTCGCGGCTCCGAAGAGCCACTGGCGGGTCTTGAGCATGCCGGCGAGGCCGAGGATCGCGGCGAAGAAGCTCAGGCCGGTCATCGATTCGAACTGGTTCTGGATCGCGAAACGTTCGGCGATGATGCAGCGGAGCGTGAAGCCCACGCCGTGGAGCACCACGGCGGTGACGAGCATGGTGATGCCGACGCCGACGAGCCAGCGCCTGCCCGTGCCGAAGGCGAGCAGCAGTGCGACGAGCGAGAGGGCATACGCCCAGAAGCCCCACTCGAAGGCGTTGGCCCGGTTGTACGCCATCTCGAGGTTGCGCTTGGTCTCGGGGTAGAGCTCGGCGTTGACGTTCGGGAGCATCGCGGCGAGTTCGGCGATGCCGGCGTTGACCGCGGCCGCGTCGCGGGCCCGCCAATCGTCGCCGAGCCTGCGGGTCAGGGCGCCCAGCTCGGTTTCGGGCCCCCACTCGCCGAGGTGGTGCCAGACGTCGTCGGTCGATTCGGGGGCGACGAGCGCCCAGTTGGAGATCGATCGCTCGAAGAGTTGCTGCCGGCGGTCGAGGTTGGTGAGCGCCTTGCGGTAGGGCTCCTGCGACTCGTAGCGGACCCACATAGATTCGCCGAGCCTCGCGACCATGACCGGCGAGACGCGGGTGAGCTTCATCCAGCCCTCGACGGTCTGCTGGTCGTCGGGGAAGGCAGTCTCGAGCAGCGCGCGGCGGAGGGGCAGGTAGCCGATCGTGAGCAGCGGCTTGTCGACGTAGTACGCCGGGTCGATCACGAGATCGACGAGCGTGAACATCGCGTCGTACTTGAGCTTGGGGCGGCGGCCCGAGGTCTCCGCCTGGCCCAGATCGAAGTACGAGCCGCGGCCTGTGAGCTGCTGGACGGTTTCGCCCGCGAGCGTGTCGAGGATCTTGACCCGGCCGTTGTGGAAGACGGCGAGGTCGCGCAGCGGCGAAAGGTCGAGCGCTTCGGCGAAGGCGTGCTTCTGTTCCACGCTGCTCGCCGAACGCGAAGGGGGGTCGCCGAAGGGCATCGTGATCTCGCCTCGCTCGGTGACGAGGTTGGTCTCCGGGTGCTCGTTGCCGGCGATCTGCGCGTGAGCGGTCGCGGCAAGCAGCGTGGAGAGGATGGCGAGTACGGGTGCGAAGAGTCGGGTCATGTCGCGGCTCCGACCGGTTGGGGGTGCGGCTTGGATTCGGCTGCTCTGCTCGCTGCATCGCGCGCGAGCTGCGCCTGGATCTGCTTCTTCTTTCGCTTCACGAGCCAGGGCTTGATGTAGAACGCCCAAGGGATCCCCACGCCCATGAGCACGCCCCCGAGCGCGATCACATGGATGCCTGGGTTGTTACCGACGCCGAGGATCGTGAAGCGGACGGTTGGTGCTTGGGCGAGGCCGGCGTCGACCTGGGCCTGCGTCTCTTCCCAGCCCTGCCGATCCCAGCCGGCCTGGCTGAACTTGAACTGGTAGGGGCTCAGGTGGCTCACCAGCTCGCCGGCGACGTTGGCCGCGATGTTCCGCGAGTCGTTCCACAAGAACGGCGCTTTGAGCGGGGCGTTGAGCTTGGTGACATGGTCATACGGCTCGGCGAGGCTCGCCCGCTCGATCGAGGGCTCGACGCGGACGAGTGACTGGTAGTCGCGCGGCGCGCCGCGGTGGTCGTAGGCGATCATCTCGAAATCGATGAGCCTGAGCTGGAAGCCTGGCAGGCTGAACCACTGACGGCCGAACATGACCGAGACGGGTCGGCCGTCGGGCAAGGTGATGGTGCGCTGCGAGCCGCCGCGGGTGCCGGCGTCGTGGGCGTAGCGGGCATAGGGCAGCCAGACGGTCTGCGAGAAGCCCTCGTTGGTCGAGACCTCGACGGCGATCATCGCCCGGTCGTGCGTGCCGATGAAGTCGCCCTCGCGGTCGAGCACGGGCACGGAGCTCGGGCGGTCGAGCTCGCGGGCGTTGTCCCAGCGGGCGCCGAAGTCGAACGCGATTCGATCGACGGGCGTCTGGTAGCGCTCCGACGGATCGTGACCTTCGACGAGGTCGAAGCCGCCGGCGAAGCGGAAGGCGATGTCGATAAGGCCGGTCTCCGACCGCTCGTTCACGTAGATCTGCAGCTTGGACTGATCGATGTAGTGCAGCGAGAGCCGCTGGTCGGGGTCGGACCGCTCGGGGCGGCCTTCGGGCGTGGTCGCGTCTGCCAGGTCCTGATTCAGCTCCGGGAAACGGTGATACACCCAGCGGCGGACGACCTTGCCCTCGGGCGAGGTGATGCGCACCACGGCGATCGCGGATGTTGCGTCCTCGTAGCCGTCGGTGATGATCGCGAAGGGGGGCTCGGGCATGAGCTCCTCGACGACGAGCGACCAGCCGGCAACCTCGAATGCGCGGCCCGGACGATCCGCGGGAATCACGAGCGTCTCGGGGCCCGCGTCGGTCTGCACCTCGGCAACAACCAGATGGGCGGCGTCGAATGCCGGCGTCGTCAACGCCCGCCAGCGCGAGTTGGGCATGTCGACGGCGTAGTCGACACCGACGACGCCCGCGTACTCGACCGCTGCGAACTCGGGATCGTTCGGCAGCATCGCGAAGCCGACGAGCCGGCCCGTACCGCCCTGGGTCGCCTGGGCCTGCTTGTCGACCAGGTACATCATCCGGAGCGGGTTGCTGGCGAGCCCGTCGGGCACCCAGTCGCGGACAGGGTCGGCGTACGTCGCGTAGCCGGTGATGCGCAACGAGGTGTCGTCGGGGATCGCGCCCATGCTCCGCGCGGTGGCGGTCAGGTCGATATCGAGAGTCCGCGAGTCGTCGCTCGATGTATCGATCGGCTCGCCGAAGCCCAGCGTGCCCTTGGCCGAGTCTTCGACGCCCGCGTCGAGCGCGTAGTCGTTGTACCTCGGGAGGTCGCCCGTGACGGGGATCTGCTTCCAGCCGCGGCCGTCGAAGATCAAGAGCGCCGGATCCTCGCGGTCGTAGTAGATCTGCTGCGCGGGGCCCACGACCGTGCCGGCCGAGGCATCGCTCGCGAGGAGGATCGTGTCGCCCTCGCGCTTGAACGCCTGGTAATAGATGCTGCCGACAGCGATGAGCACGATGCCGGTGTGCACCGTGAGCACGCCGATGTTGACGAACTTGAACTCGATGCGCCGGATGGTCGCGACGACCATGTTGATGACGAAGATCGCGAGCAGCAGCCGCATGGGCCACCACGAGTAGAACTCGAGTTCGGTCATCTCGAACATCGGCAGCCGGCGGAGCGTGGTGTTCTGGTAGGTCTCGACGAAGGCGGGGAAGAGCCTGAGGCCGGCGCCCGTAACCGGGTCGAAGTGGAGCGCGGGCCATGCGTAGATAGACCAGATCGCGGTGCCGGCGATCGCGCCGCCGAGGACACCGGCGAACGCGACGACAAACTTGGCGGCCGGCTGGGTGACGACACGACGCGCGATGAGCGCGAGCCCGACCGCCGGCACGCCCGCAGCGACAAGAAGCGTCAGCCCGTAGACCGCCCACGTCACGCCGAGCGCGAGCAGGCCGATCGGCACGCTGGCGAGCACCGAATACACCGACACAGCGGTGAGCACGACAACGGCGAGGGCGATGCTGCTCAGGGCATGGAGGACCCACCGCACCGGGACCAGCGGCCCCACGAGGTTCTGCTTATCCCAAGCTTGCACCCGACGCCATTTGGCGCTCATGCGTCCTCCCGAACACTCATCGTGCCGCATCACCCCCGGGCATAAGCTGGAGACGCGCACGTTCCTGCTAGACGAGAATGATTCTATTCAAACAAGATCTTCGGTACAGCGCGAGACGCGAGAACCGACGCCGATGGTTTGTCGATTTCGGCATCCGCTACTCGCACGCTTGCGAGCGCCATCGGCCGGCTTTCAGGTGCAAGGCACGCGGCGGCCTCTCCGAAGCCGACGGCCGCGGCGCCGTTGATGGTTGCCATCTGTATCAGCGTGTCCGGTTCGGCCTGATCGCGATCGTGCAGGTACCTGATCTCGTCGATCGGCGAGAGCCGATCGGTGCCGGCGGGCAGGTTGACGATCGAATCGGTGCCGACCGCGACACGGATGCCCGCGGCGATCATGTCGCGGTACCGGTGCGGTCCGAACTGCTGCTCCACACCGAAGTAGGCGCTGGCTCGGGGGCAGTAGACGACGGTGATCTTCGATCGTGCGAGAAGTTCGAGGTCGCTGTCGGAGCATTGATTGACGTGCACGGCGATCGCGTTTGTTGCGTCCAGGATCTCCGCAAGATGCTCGACGGGCGAGCGGCCTCGGCCGAAATCGGCAGCGGTCTCATCGTCCCAGAGCCCGAGCGATTCGAGCAGCGTGCGCTGCGGGCCGACCGCATCGGCTATGAACTCGTGTTCTTCGGGTGACTCGGCGAGGTGGGTCATGAGCGGCAAGCCTCGCTCTCCCGCGAGCGACGCGGCCGCGCGATACGCGGCCGGCGCGACGGTGTTCGGTGCGTGCGGCTGCAGGCCGATCCGGTGATCGCCTTGGTGGCGGCTTGGTTGCGATCGCACCAGATCCGCCGCCCGGCTCCACCGCTCGTGAGCGGTGGGCCCGATCGCGAAGAACTCGATGAAGCTGACGCCGGGGAGACCCGAGTCGCGGAGCGCGTCGGCCGCGACGAGCGACGCGGCGCCGTTGACCGCGCCCGCGATGTCACCCACGGCGGCGACGCCGCCGGCCCTGCTCAGGCGAACGCCCGCCTCGACCGACTCGCGGATGTCGTCGGCGTCGGTTTTGCGATGCGTACGTATCTGCTGCACCCAGGACGAGAAGCCTTCGGCCGGGTCGTGCGGCCGAGGCCCGATAACCGTGAGGTCAAGGTGGGTGTGGGCGTTGATCAAGCCGGGCAGCACGACCGAGTCGCCGGCATCGACCGTCCGGGCAGCCGATGCCGCGGGGTGTGCCCGAACATGCTCGAGCCGGCCGATCGCGAGCACGCGGAGTCGCGTTCTGGGCGTTGCAGACGGCGTGTGCTCGATGAGGATCGCCGCGGGGCTTTGGACGGAGCCGGCAACCGACAGGCGGCCGTCGGTGAGCGCTCTGCAGACGACAAGCGAGTGCATCGGCTTCGCGGGCTGGCGGGTGCCTTCTGCCCGATGACCGGGTCGTTGATCGTCGGCATCGCCGGGCTGGGTGCTCACGGTGAATGATCTGCGCGCGGTCGGCGGGAGGCGAACGGTGCTGGTATCCTGTCTCTTCGAGGCTGTCGCGGACCCGGTGGATGGAGTCGCAGGGCGATGGCAAGTGTTCGGCCGGCAACGCCCGGCCCCGTCGGCGGAGTGCCGACGCAGATGATCGAAGGAGTGGTGCGATGGCTTGGCGTGCACGTTTGAGTGGTGTGTGTGGTGCGGCGGTGGTCGCGGTGGTTCTTGGCGGGTGCGTGAGCCAGCAGCAGTACGACCAGCTTCAGGACGCGTATTACAGCATGCGCGATCAGAACACCAATCTGACACGGGAGAACGAGCAGCTGCAGGACTCGCTCGATCTTGTTCGCGGCAGCGGGCAGGAAACCGAGGGCGCGATCTCGTCGCTGCAGCGGCAGAATGCAGACCTGCGTGCGCAGCTCGACGCGTCGAACCAGCTGCTCGAATCGATCGACGCGGACCTGCGGAGCCTGAGCTTGGTCGATGCCGAGTTTGACCAGGCGCTGCGCGATCTGGCTGCGCGATACAGCGATGTGATCGTGTACGACCCCGACCGCGGCATGCTCCGCTTCCGGAGCGACCTCACGTTCAACTCCGGCTCCGATCAGGTGCGTGAGGGTGCGCGGCAGACGCTGAGCGCGCTGGCGGGCGTCATCAAAAACAACGCCAATATGAGCTACGAGCTGCAGATCGTCGGGCACACCGATTCGGAGCGGATCAGCTCGGGCACGGCTCAGCGGCATCCGACGAACACGCACCTGTCGGTGCACCGGTCGATCGCAGTCAAGCAGGCGCTCGCATCGCTCGGCGTGCCCACGGAGCGGATCTTGGTCTCGGGCTGGGGCGAGTACCGCCCGGCCGTGCCGAACACCCCGAGCGGCAACACGCCGCAGAACAGGCGTGTCGAGATCTACTTCCGCCCGGACAGCTCGGGCGGCATGACCACCGCGACGATGCCGACCGGCGGGGATGATCCCGCGGGCACGTTCGTCGAGCCGACGAAGTAAACAGCGGTATCGACCGGGAGCGCAGTTCGATCGACACCGCACCGACCAGCCGGCCGCCGTTTGTTGAGCGCACCCTCGGCGGGGTCGGGCGATCGATCATCGACCGGACCGCGAGCTTCGGCCGGTTTGTATCGTTCGCGGTCGATGCCGTGCGGGGGTTCGGGAGCGTCGGCGCGTGGGCCCGCTGGGATCGTCTCGGTCGGCAGCTTTTCTTTGTTGGCACGATGAGCGTGCCGGTGCTCGCGATTACCGGCGCGTTTATCGGCATGGTGCTCGCGATCGAGAGCTACCTGCAGTTCGCGCAGATCGGCCAGCAGGCGAGGCTGGGCGGCGTGATCAACATCAGCCTGACGAAGCAGATCGGGCCGGTGCTCGCGGCGGTGATCCTGGCGGGGCGCGTGGGCTGCTCGCTTACCGCGGAGCTCGGCTCGATGCGGGTCACCGAGCAGCTCGACGCGATGCGTGCGATGGGCACCGATCCGGTGCGCGTGCTGGTCTGCCCGCGCGTTGCCGCGTGCGTGCTCATGATCCCGCTGCTCGTGACGTTCTCCAACGCGTGCGGCGTCATCGGCGGGTGGATGATCACGACCAAGTTTTACGACGCGAACAGCGACCAGTTCTGGCAGTACTCCGCGGCGCTCGTCACGTGGTTCGATCTGTTCAACGGCATCTTCAAGAGCGTGATCTTCGGCTTCGCGATCGGACTGGTCTCGTGCTTCAAGGGCTTCACGTGCCGGCCCGGGGCCGAGGGCGTGGGCAAGGCAACGACCGAATCGTTCGTGACGAGTTTCATCGCGATCATCGCTTTGAATCTGGTGCTCGCGAAGTTCTTAAACGACGTCGACCTGTGGCGGAACGGCGGTGTGCTTCGGGCGGTCTTTGCCTAGGTGTGCGGCGGTTCGTCTGACGGCACGCCCGAGCGGATCGCTGGCCCGCGGATGAAGCACGGACGGACCGCGGCTTGCTCAGCTTGCGGCTGCGGGGTCGTCTGTTCCGATTGGTCGGCTCTCTTCTTCGCGGCGTCCCGCGGCAGCCAGCGGCTTCCGTGGTGCGAAGAAGAAGGCGGCGGCGACCGCGGCGACTACAGCTGAGAACCCGACGCCCGCGTGCGTCCACCCGAAGTCGCCGACGGCATCGCTCGAGAACTGCGGCTTCGGACCCCGGCGCGGGGGCATGGTCAGCAATGCAGCATGGAACTGCCACGTGCCCTGCACCAGCTCACCAGGTTTGGCTTTGCGGCCGCTCCGACCGGACGGGTAGGCGAGCTGCTCGTAGGCGATCGTTCCGTCGGCACGCAGCTCGTACAGATCGAAACGCCAGCCCTTGGCCCAGACCTCGGCCCATGTCGAGCTGTCTGCACCGGGCGGCGGGATCCTGCGGACGATCGTGAGCCTGTCATCGATCTCATTCGAATCGATCGCTTCTTCGATCTCTTGCGGCGTCTTGCCCTTCGCGAGGGCGAAGCGAAAGACGCGGAGCCACTCGCGGTGCCGGGCGAGCGTCTGCAGGTCGTCGACGCCGCCATCGATCGTCTCGTTGAGCGTGATCGTCTCATCGCCGAAGGTGATCTCGACCTCATCGCGGCCGTCTCGCGTGGGATCGCCGTCGATCGTTCTGATCCGGACGGGCCGGCCGGCAAAGGTGAACGAGGTCTGCACGACGGGCTGGAAGAAGGGTGTCGGAGCGAGCTTGGTTTCGTTGAAGGCGGCGATCCGCGTGCCCATTTTGTAGCCGCTGAAGGTGAAGGCCCCCACCGCGATAAGCAGGGTCGTGAGCGCGATGGGGCGGGTGGTCAGCATGGCCGGCAGAGGCTTCGCTGCACGCGGGCAGGCAGACTCAGTGGTCGCCGTCCTTCTTCTCCCCATCACCGTCGAGCGCGGCCCACGGGCCGGTATCGAACAGGCCGGGGGTCAGCCCGCTGCGGACGCGAGAGTGGTCCTTCGAGTTGTGCTCGGCGAGGTGCTTGTGCGAGTGCTTCTCGGCGGCCTTCTTGTCGTATTCCGCCTGCGTCAGGCCCTTCTCCGCGATGTAATTTTCCCGGACGGTCACGTGGAGCGCCGACGAGCCGAAGCCCTCGCGATCGATGCCGACGCCCGAGCCGCCCGCAACGATCTCGCCGCCACGCCATTCGACGTTCGACGTGCGGCCAGAAAGATCGATCATCGTGAACATCAGGAACAGCCACACCGCGAAGATGGTGAAGAGGAACAGGAGCGCGTTGACGCCGCGGTCCCACCACAGCTGCATGAAGAACAGGACGACCAGCGCCCCCTTCACGGTTGCGATCGCCATCGCAAGCACGATGTTGACCCAGCCCGGGATGTCCCAGCCCCAGACATACGCGGCGTGCTTCTCAAACTGAGCCTGGAAGACCGTGATCACGGTGAACACCAGGAGCGTGAGGAGCACGCCCAGCAGCGTCTGCCACGGGACGATGACGTGGCCGTGATGATCATCCGCGGCGTGGAAGCCGTGCGGATCGGCGGGGTTGTACTCGTGCTCTGCGTGTGCGGTCGACATGGGTCGTCTCTCGGTGCCCGGGGGGCATTGTTTCGAGGCCGGAGCGTCGGCCGGGCGTCAGTGAACGAGGTACAGCAGCGGGAAGAGGAAGATCCAGACGAGGTCGACGATGTGCCAGTAGAGGCCGACGCCCTCCATCATGGTGAAGTGCGTTGGTCCGTAGGCGCCCTTGCGTTGCCGGTAGATGAGCCAAGCGATCAGCCCCATGCCGATGAGCACGTGGGTCGCGTGCACGCCGGTGGACATGTAGTAGATGCTCCACCAGACGTGCTCATGGCTGGTCGAGGCGTACGCGTAGTCGAAGAGGTTGCCGGGCCGCTTGCCCTCGGCCCACTTCGGGCCGTACTCGAAGATGAACTTGATCGCGAGGAAGAGCGCCGCGCAGACCCAGGTAATCGACAGGTTGATGGTCGCCCACCGCTGGCGGTTCAGCTGCACATCGCGGATGGCCATCGCCATGGTGAACGACGAGATCAGCAGCACGACGGTGTTCGAGAAACCGAACCGCCAGTCGAGGTAGCCCGACCCGGCCGAGATCGCTTCCGGGTAGAGCATCCTGAAGACGGCGTACGCGCAGAAGAGACCGCTGAAGAGCAGCACCTCCGTGGCGAGGAAGAGCCAGATGCCGATCTTGGCGGCATCAAACTCGTCGTCCTGCGTCCGCCAGTGGTGGCCTGCCTTGTACCGCTTCCAGAGCGGAGCTTTCGCTCCGTCGCCTGCGACGTCGGATGCCTGTGAGTCAAACGTTGCCATCGCGCCTCATTCCCCTCTTCGAGTCGCGTCTCGCTGTCTGCCGCCGGGTCAGTGTACGGTCCTGACCTCGTCCTGCGGCGGGAGCGGGAAATCCTTCTCGTCGCACCCCGGGGGCACGGTGGTTTCGAAGTCGTACGGGCCGTGCTTGCAGATCGGCTCGTGGCGGAAGTTGTGCTCGAGCGGCACCGGATCGGTCTCCCACTCGAGAGACAGCCCCCCCCACGGGTTCTGCGGCGCCCGCTCGCCGACGATCAGCGAGTGGATGAACACGAACAGGTGGACGACGAAGCCGAGCGCCAGGACCCACGAGCCGTAGGTCGAAATCTGGTGCAGCGTCGTGAATTCGTCGACATAGCTCGCGTACCGCCGCGGCATGCCCTGCGTGCCAAGGAAGAACTGCGTGAAGAACGTCACGTTGAACCCGACGAACACGAGCGCGCAGCCGATCTTGGCCCAGAACTCGTTGTACATCCGGCCGAACATCTTGGGCCACCAGTGGTGGATGCCCGAGAGGAACGCGATCACGGTGCCGCCGAACATGACGTAGTGGAAGTGGGCGACGACGAAGTAGCTGTCGTGCAGGTGGAGGTCGGTCGAGAGCGCTCCGAGCGGCAGACCGGTCAGGCCGCCGATCGAGAACAGGAAGAGGAACTGCATCGCGTACAGCATCGGCGTGTTCCACGCGATGGAGCCCTTGTAGAGCGTGGCGATCCAGTTGAAGACCTTGACGGCCGTGGGGATCGCGACGAGGAAGGTCAGGGCGCTGAAGATCATGGCCGCCAGCTCGCCCTGGCTGGTGAACATGTGGTGGCCCCACACGAGGAAGCTCACCGCGGCGATCGCGAGCGAGCTGAAGGCGATCGCCCGGTAGCCGAAGAGCCGCTTGCGGCTGTGGATCGCGAGCACCTCGCTGATGATGCCCATCGCGGGCAGGATCATCACGTACACCACGGGGTGGCTGTAGAACCAGAAGAAGTGCTGGAAGAGGACCGGATCGCCGCCGAGACCCGGATCGAAGATGCCGATCTGGAACAGGCGCTCGAACAGCAGCAGCAGGAACGTGACGCCGATCACGGGTGTGGCGAGCACCTGGATGATGCTCGTGGCGTAGAGCGCCCAGATGAACAGCGGCATGTCGAACCAGCCCATGCCGGGCGGCCGGAGCTTGTGAACGGTCACGATGAAGTTCAGGCCCGTGAAGATCGAGCTGAAGCCCAGCACGAACACGGCGAGGATCATCGCGACGACCTGCGGCTGACCGTCGGTCGTCGTCGAGTACGGCGTGTAGAACGTCCAGCCGGTATCGACGCCACCCGTGAGGATCACGTAGACGCCGAACATCGAACCGAAGACGTAGACGTACCACGAAGCGAGGTTGAGCCTCGGGAAGGCGACATCCTTCGCGCCCAGCATGAGCGGCAGGAAGAAGTTGCCGAGGCTGGCGGGGATGCCCGGCACGATGAACATGAAGACCATGATCGCGCCGTGCATCGTCATGACCGTGTTGTAAAACTGGCCGACCGCTCCGACGCTGCTGCCCTCGCCGCCGGCGAACGCTGCGCCGGTCAGGCCCGCGGCGGTCTGCCGCGTGGGCTCGAGCAGTTCGATGCGGAGCATCAGCGCCGCCACGCCGCCCAGGAAGAACATAAACAGCACGGAGAACAGGTACATCACGCCGATCTTCTTGTGATCGACGGTCGTCATCCAATCCCACACCGTGGCAACCGGGCCGCCCTTGGGTGTAAGGTATGGCACGTCGTGGTGGTCGTCGTGCACGTGATCGAGTGCTCTGTCAACGGTCGTCATCGGATCAACCCTCTGCGTTCGCCTGCATGCTGCCATCATCGGATCCGTCGGTCTGCTCGTCGAGCTCTTCGAATCCGGGGATGTTCTCTGTTTCGATATCGAGGCCCGAGAGGCTTCGGATGTAGGCAATCAAACCTCGAAGCTCGACCTCGCTCAGCCGGCCGTCGTACGACGGCATCTGGTTGCCGTATCCGGCGTGGAGCTTGGCGGCCGGGTACAAAATGGACTCGCGGATGTAGTTGTCCCATAGAAGCGGGTCCGCATCGATGTCCGACTGCGACATCTGCGAGCCGTCAACGAAATCGACCGGCCGGCCGTACGCCTCATACCAGGTCGGCCCCGTTCCGGCCGATCCATCGATGCTGTGGCACGTAGCGCAGCCCTGCCCGATGTACACCTTCTCGCCGACCTCGACCGGGTTCGTGTTTACGCCGTAGCGCGGTTGCGCCTTCCACCACTCGTAGTCTTCTTTGGACACGACCCGGAGGATGGCTCCCATCTCGGAGTGCAGATCGCCGCAGTACTCGGCGCAGAAGATCCAATGATCCCGGTAGCGGACGTTTTCCCGCTCGGCATCGGCGATCTTGACGGTCTTGGTCTTCACCCGCTCGTCCGCATCGTCGAGCGCAGCCGCCCGGAACGAGTACGGGGTGTACCGGTTCGGCATCACATCGAGCTTGGTGCGGAAATCCGGCACCCAGAAGCTGTGGATGACGTCCTGGCTCGACATCTTGAGCAGGACCGGGGTGTCCTCGGGCATGTAGAAAACCGGGATGTCGTCACGCGAGCCGAGCGAGACCGTTTCGTCTGCACCCCACCCGGTGTTGTAGGTCATGCCCCAACCCCACTTGTATGCCGTGAGGTCGACCTCTTCGGAACTGCCCTCTGGCATCTGGGCTTTGAGGTACCCGTCGTATCCCCAGAAGAAGATCACCACGAGAATGAGGGTCGGGATGACCGACCAGGTGATCTCGAGCACGGTGTTGTGGCTCGCGCTCACCTGCGCGGGCTTGCCGGGCTGCCGGCGGTACTTCCAGCTCCACCAGAACATAAGCGCCATCAGCAGCACGAAGAAGAACACGCCTACCCACCAGATGAAGATGAACAGGCCGTCCGACCCGAGGCCGTAGCCGACCTCGGAGTCGGCGTCACGCCCGAAGAAGAGGCGGACGAAGAAGTCATGGATCGCAAGCGTCGTCATCATGAGTGCATGGCTCCCGCGGCCGCGCCGCGGATGGAGTTCGTATCGGACTTGCTCATTTCGGTCTGAAGGCCGGTCTCAACGTGTGCTGCCCCAGCCGCCCCCCGGCGGTCGCTCCGCCGCCGGACGATCTCGATCACCCGCAGCCCGCCGATGAGCCCGCCGACGCCGACGATGCTCAGCACTCCCGCGACCTGCATCACGCGGAACGCCTCCATCGTGTATTGGCCGGCGGTGGGGTCGAACGAGAAGCACATGTGCAAGAAGAAGTCGGCGATCGACTTCGAGATTTTGCTGTCGCGTGCGTCGAGCAGCGCGAGCCGGAGCTGCCGGGGCTCGTAGTCGAGGCCGGACAGATAGCTCGATACCCGGCCATCGGGCGTGAGCACGTACATCACCGAGCCGTGGCTGAACTCTCCGGACGACGGGATAAAGCGGTAGTCGAAGCCGACAGCGTTTGAAAGCCGCCGGGCCTCGCCCGCTGTCGCGGTGTGGAACACGTAGCTCTCCGCGCCCTCGCCTTCTTCGCCGAAGCCGCGGTCGTAGCCGAGGTGGTACCGCTCCTGCATCTGCCGGGCCATCTCGGTGGTGTTGGTGTGGTCGAAGCTGACAACGACGATCTTGTAGTCCTCACCCACGGTGGGCTCGGTGCCGTTGATGACCTCGTTCATCTTGTTGAGCATGAGCCCGCAGAGCATGGGGCAGTCGTAGTAGACCAGCAGCAGCACGACCGGACGCTGATCCGTGAAGTACTCGCCGATCTCGAGCGTTCGGCCCGTCGCGTCGAACAGCTCGATATCCAGCGGCACCTGCTCGCCGAGCTTGTCGCTGATCTCCAGCCCGCGGATCTCCTCGGGCGGCTCCTTGCTCAGGAGCTGCGACCGCGCAGCATCGGCTGGGAGCAGGCACGCTGCCAGCACCAGGCTCAGTCGAACGCTTAATTGGGTCAGGAACTTCTGCATGCGTGTTTCGTGCACTCCCACAACGTGGCGTGTGCTCGGCCTCAGCCTCCGTACTCTGAAATGACCTGGTCGATCGCCCGGTCCACCGGCACCTGAACCGTGCCGGCTTCGGTGTCGATCGGGCGGTAGGTGGTGATGCGTTCGATCGAGGCATCGCGCTGCGGCACGTAGATCTCGGAGTACCCGACGGTGTTCTCGAGCCGGGTGGTGGCGAGCTGCGTCCGCGAGTGGTTGTAGTAAAGAAGCAGCACGATCACCAGGCCGCCGACGAACACCGCCGTTGCCGCGAAGCCGATCATGAGCGCTGGCACGTTGATGTGCGGCGCGTTCTCCTTCTGGGGCACACCCTCCGCGTCGGTGTGCGTGTGCCACGGATCGAGCTCCGCCGCTCCTTGGGCCTCAGCGTGTGTTGTGTCGTGCTGCGACAAACCTGGCTCCGATCATCCTGCAACCATTGCGTTCGTAATTGCTGGCAGACAGGATTCTTTCTTGTGTAACGGTACGCGTGACGCCGGTCTTTGGCCCAATTTTCGGATGGAAACTGCTTTCCAATACGGACTTACACGTAGTTCTTGTGGTGCAGGCACTCGCCGAGCCGTGGATCGTTCACCGGAACGAGATTCCCGCTGAAGATATTGCGGACGACCACCGCCAGAAAGATGCCGAGCACGCCCACGATGGCGGCGAGATCGACCCAGGCGGCCTTGATGCCCTTGGGCGGCGGGATCTCTGTGCCGGCGATCACGGCGTCCTTCATCTTCGCCGCATCCGCCATCGGCCGGATGATCCACCAGATGTCCAGCATGTGGATCGCGAGGGCGGCGCCAGCGAACGCGGCGACATACGGCGCCCGGCGCTTCAGCGGCCTCGGCAGCAGGAAGACGAACGGCAGCACAAAGTGCCCCACCACCAGCACAGCGGTGGCGATCGGGAAATTCTCCTGCCGGAAGTCCATGTAACGCGTCTCTTCCGGGATGTTGGAGTACCAGATCAGGAAGTACTGGCTGAACGCGATGTAGGCCCAGAAGCAGGTGAAGGCGAAGAGCAGCTTGCCCTGATCGTGCAGGTGCTCGTCGGTGACGAGGCCTTCGAGCTTGCCCATGCCCCGCAGGACACTGGTGATCAGGATGTTGAGCGCCATCGCGCTGTAGGCGGCGCCGGCGAAGAAGTAGACGCCCCACATGGTGCTGAAGAAGTGGAAGTCGAGGCTCATGAGCCAGTCGAAGCCGGCGAACGCGGTGGCGAGCGCGAAGAGGATCAGGCCGTAGGCGCTGGTGAAGCGGGCCTTGGCCGAGATCCACCGGTCGCCGGTCTCGTCCTGCTCGCGCTGCCATCCCCAGAACTTGGCGATCAGCGCGAGCCAGATGCCGAAGTAGACGACGGCCCGCAGCACGAAGAACGGCGTGTTGAGGTACGCCTGCTTGTGCTCGTAGATCGCGTCGTTCGCGGTCACCTCGGGGTTCATCCACTTGAAGAGCAGCCCGCCCGCGAGGATCTCGATGATCAGGATCGGGAAGAAGAGGATCATGATGACCCACATCGCCCGCATGACGTGCTCCATCTGCCGGCGGATGGTGATGGGCCACTTGGCGTTCAGGATGTGGAAGAGCATGACCCAGAAGAGCGAGCCGAGGCAGATGCCGAGCGTCGCCATCACGGCGGTGTGATAGGCGGCGAGCGCGTGCTTCACGCTGACGACCTGCGAGCCGACGATCGTCAGCGCCAGGCCCACGATGCCGATCGCGAAAAGCCCGCCAACGAGTGCGTTGGGCGACAGGCCCGCGAGCGTGATGTTGCCGGGCGTGAGCCTGCGGTCGTGCAGGACGCGGCTCAGGATGGTGTCGGGGTTCGCTGCCTGGCTCATCGGGCGCTCCCGTTGGCGTTATCGCCCATCGCGGTGTCGGTCGAGGTCGTTGCCGGGGAATCGGCGGGCCGGGTCTCAGCAGGCACGCTCATGCCCGGGTTCTCGGAGATCAGCCGCTCACGCTCCTCGGCGGGCACGAGGTCGCTTTCGATCGAGACGCCCCGCGAGGCCTGCAACGCACGGATGTAGGCGACGACGCCCCACATCTCGCGTTCGTCGAGCGCCTGCTTGAAGGGAGGCATCCGCAGGACGCCCTGCGCGTCGTACAGGCCGTTGCGGCCGACGTAGAAAAAGTACCCGTCGCGGCCGGTGAAGAGGCTCGGATCTTTGTACTTCTCCTCGTGGTAGTTCGCGACGATCTGGCCCGCCCACTTCTGGCCGACGGTGCCCATGCCGTCGCCCTCGTAGCCGTGGCACGTCGCGCAGTAGATATTGAAGTTCTTGCGGCCGACCTCGATGAGCTCGCGATCGATGGCGATCGGGATGCGCTCGATCCAGCGGTCCGGGTCGGTCTCTTCGCCGCCCGCGCCGGTTTCGCCGCGGTACACAGAGTCGTCCTCGGCCAGCAGCCGGGCACGCTGGGTGCGGTACTCGCCCGCCCAAGAGGTGTCGGCGACCTTGGGGCTCTCGACATCGACGGGCGTCCGGCCCCACGGGACGGTGCCCTCGACGACCGGCCGCATCGTGCGGCCGTCTTCGAAGAAGTCGCTCTGCCGCTGGACCTTGAAGCGCGGCTGGTCGTCCATGTCGGGGAAGAGCTGGCGCGGGGGCTTGTCGGTCCGCTCGCCCCGGCAGCCGGTGAGGCCGCCCGCTGCAACGGTCGCGGCGAGCACAACAGGGATCGATCTCATGAAGAACGTCATGCTCATTCCTCCACCAGCTCGATGTGCGTCGCGCCGGCGTCTTCGAGCAGCTTGCGGGTCGACTCGGGATCGAACCCCGGGTCCTTGGCCTCGACCGAGATGAAGAACGCGTCGTCCGACGTCGAGAGGAACCGCTCGGAGTTGAACAGGGGGTGATGGTGCCTCGGCAGCCCGTTGAACGCGAGCATGCCGAAGATCGCGGCGAAAGCGGTGAGCAGGATGCCAAGCTCGAACGTCACCGGGATGAACGATTCCCAAGCCTCGTCCGTCGGCTTGCCCTGCACGACGATGAAGTAGTCCTGGTTGATCCACCACTGCATGAGGAAGCCGCCCACGACGCCGGTGAGCGCGGCGAGGCCGATGATGTACGCCAAAGGCGACACCGCCCGGCCCGCGATGCCCATCGAGTGCTCCATCTCGTGCACGGGGAAGGGCGAGTGGGTGTCCCACTTCTTGTACCCGGCGTCACGCACGGCCTTGGCGCCGTTGCTGAGCGCGAGGGTGTTCTCGAACTGCGCCAGGATCCCGAAGACCCGGGCGCCCGACTCGGTCTGGTAGATCGGACGGGCCATCAGCGGGCTCCCTCCTTCGCGGATTGGTCGGCAGCGGCCTCGTCGGCGTGCGCGTCGTCGTGATGCTGGTCTTCGTGATGGTGGTCCTCGTGGTCGTGCGGGCTCGCGCCGGGCATGACCGCCTTGAGCTCGGCGATCGGGAAGATCGGCAGGAACCTGATGAACAGCAGGAAGAGCGTCATGAAGATGCCGATCGAGCCGACGAACGTCAGGATGTCGACGGGCGTCGGGAAGAACATGTGCCACTCGCCCGGCAGGAACGCACGGTGCAGGCTCGTCACGATGATGACGAACCGCTCGAACCACATGCCGATGGTCACGAAGAGCGCGACGATCCAGATCACGATCGGGTTCTGCCTGAACTTCTTGACCCAGAAGAGCTGGGGCGTGACGACGTTGCAGAAGATCATGGTGTAGTACGCCCACCAATAGGGCGCGGTCTCGGGGTTCGCCCGGTTGCCGATGAAGGCATACCACTCGAACTCGTTTGCGCCGTACCAGGCGATGAAGAACTCCATGCCGTAGGCGAAGCCGACCATCATGCCGGTGACGAGCAGAATCTTGGCCATCAGCTCAAGGTGGCGGAGCGTGAGCAGGTCCTTCATGTTCGGCAGGAGCTCACGCAGCGGGATGAGCAGGAAGAGCACCATGGCGAAGCCGCCGAAGACGGCTCCCGCCACGAAGTAGGGCGGGAAGATCGTCGTGTGCCACCCGGGCAGGATCGAGGTCGCGAAGTCGAACGACACGATCGAGTGCACGCTGAGCACGAGCGGCGTCGAGATGCCGGCGAGGATCAGGTAGGCCTTCTCGTAGCGGTACCAGTGCAGCCCGCTGAAGCGCCAGCCGACGGCCAGGAACCCGTAGATGTACGCGCGGAGCACGTCGCCCTTGATGGGCAGCGTGATCGAGGGGATCGGCAGCGGCACCGGCAGGCGGACGACCATGTTTCGGCTCTCGCCGAGCCGGAGCCGGCGGTCCGCCCGATCGCGTAGCGTCGCAAAGTCGGGGATCAGGCCCATGTACCAGAAGAGCGCCGACACGGTCGCGTACGTCGACACCGCGAAGACGTCCCACAAGAGCGGGCTGCGGAAGTTGGGCCAGATCCAGTTGTAGTTCGGGATCGGGAAGAGCATCCACGCGAACCACACGCGGCCCACGTGCACGCCCGGAAAGATGCCAGCGCAGGTCACGGCAAAGATCGTCATCGCCTCGGCTGAGCGGTTCACGGCCGTGCGCCACTCCTGCTTCAGCAGGCACAGGATCGCAGAGATCAGCGTGCCGGCATGGCCGATGCCGATCCAGAACACGAAGTTGGTGATGTCCCAGGCCCAGTCGACCTGATTGTTCAGGCCCCAGACGCCCACGCCCGTGATGATCAGGTAGAGGATCATGATCTGGGCGAGGCCGGCAACCGTGGCGAAGAAGCCCAGCGCGTGGAACCACCACCAGCCGGGGGCTTTCTCGGTGTAGCCGCAGACGATCTCGGTCACGTCGTGGAACGTCCGGCCGTTGAGCACCAGGGGCGGGCGCAGCGCCGGATCGTCGACGAGGCTGCCGTCGCCGAGCGCCGGGTCGATGTCGCCGCGGTCCGCGGCGGGCCGCATGCCGGCCAGGCGCTGGGCGTCGATCTGGTCAGGGTTAATGACGCTCATGCGTTCACTCCCGTGGCCGCGCTCAGCACGCGGAGGCTGACGGCATAGCCGTCATCGGTGTGCTTCTTGGACGGATCGAGGAACGCGGCCTTGCCGTCGCTCGCCTCGCCGTAGTCCCCGCCGTAGTCGTTCCCGCCATCGCTCCCATGGTCATGGAACGGGTCCTCCACGGGCTCGCGGAGTGCGGGGTTCGGGTTGCTCATCGCGACCTTGTAGGTCGTGCGGGGCCGGGTGTTGAGGTAGCCCAAGAGCGCGTAGCTCCGGCCGTCCTTCGCGGCTTTCGCCGCCTTGCTCGATTCGTCGAGCAGGTCGCCAAAGACGATCGCGCCCGTCGGGCACGCCGCCTGGCACGCGGTCTGGAAGAACCCGTCGGGGATGTTCTCCAGGTCCTGCAGCTTGGCCTCGTACCGCGCGGCGTTGATGCGCTGGATGCAGTACGTGCACTTCTCCATGACGCCGCGGCTGCGGACCGTCACGTCGGGGTTCATCTTCATCTTCTGGATCTCGGCGAGCTTCTCACGCAAGCGCGGCGGGATCAGGTTGATGTTGTTGGGCGTGGGCGTGCCGTCGGGGATCTCGTCCCGCAGGCCGCCGTTGAGACGCTTAACGCCGTAGTCGAAGAAGTTGAACCGGCGGACCTTGTAGGGGCAGTTGTTCGCGCAGTACCGCGTGCCGATGCAGCGGTTGTAGACCATGTAGTTCAGGCCGGTCGGGCCGTGCACGGTCGCGTTGACCGGGCAGACGGTCTCGCACGGCGCGTTCTCGCAGTGCACGCACGCGACGGGCTGGTGGTACAGCTCGCCCGGATCCATTGGGTCGCCCGTGAAGTAGCGGTCGATCCGGAGCCACGTCATCTCGCGGCCCTTGCGGACCTCGGTCTTGCCCACGCTCGGGATGTTGTTCTCGCTCTGGCACGCCACCGTGCACGTGCCGCAGCCCGTGCACAGGCTGAGATCGATGCTCATGCCCCACTGCGGCCGCTCGCTGTACCACGACCCCTCGGCCGCATCGGCCTGCGACTCGTTGTAGGGGTTCTCGTAGATCGAGATGTTGGGCGGCGTGTGGGCGAGCTCGCCGAGCCGCTCGCCGAAGTTGATCTTCCACGACTTGCCGTAGGAGTCCTTGGTCTTGAGCTTCTCGTCGCCGTGCTTCTCGAACGCCGGCAGGTCGGCGGTCCGCACGATCGACGTGCGGCTCTCCATCGACCAGTGGTTCTGCGTGCTGCTGATCGGGTACCGCCCGCGCGCCGGCGAGACGGTCGCCGCCGTGTACACCCGGCTGCCCGACGTATCGCGGATCGGCTGCACGTCGAAGCCCGCGCCCGAGCCGACAACGCCGCACACGCGCCGTCCGTAGCCCTGGGTCAGCACGACCGTGTTCTCAGCCATGCCCGGCATGATCCAGACGGGCACGTCGACGCTCCGGCCGTCGACGGTGATCGTCGCCATCTGCGCCTTGGGCTCTTTCACTTCGTAGGGGTCGGGCGTCAGGCCGAACCGCTCAGCGGTCGCGGGGCTCATCAGCGCCGGGTTATCCCACACGACCATCGTTCCGAACTGCGGCAGCTCCTGCAGCCAGGGGCGGTTGGCGAACCGGCCGTCGTGCATGTTGTTGACCGTGACGACGACATCGAGCGATCCGTCCGTGGGCACCGGGCCCGGCCGGAGGCTTCCGAGCACGCCCGCGACGTTGCGGTAGAGCTCGCCCGAGGCGTCGATGCCGCGTGTGCCGCGCTGCGAGGTGCCGGCCACGACGCCGTCGTGCAGCGTGCGCTTCCAGTTCTGCTCGAAATCGCTCCAGTCAAACCGCGATCTCCAGACGTCCCGAACCAGGTCGTAGCCCGAGGGCTGGGTCTCGAAATCGCCCGCGGCCCGCTCGCTCGAGATGAGCGCGAGCAGCTCGATATCGCTCAGAGCGCCCTCGTACAGCGGCGCGATCAGCGGCTGGACCGGTGAGACCGTGCCGTCGGCAGCGGTCACGTCGCCCCACGCTTCGAGATACGTCGCCGCGTTCAGCTGCCACGTCGCGTGGGAGGCGGTCTCGCTGGGCCCTTCGCTCAGGACGATCCGGTTCGTCACGCTCTTAAACGCGTCTTCGAAACCGATCGCGGTCGGCAGCTCGTAGCACGGGTTGCAGCCGAGCGTGACGACGGTCTTGACCTGCCCGCGACGCATGCTGCCGACCATCTCAGCGATCTGGCCCACGCCGTCGCTCGCCGACTCCGGATCCAGCGGCACGTACGACACGGTTGTGCCAACCGCCCCGATCGCCCGGTTGACCGCTGCCACGAGCGCGTGCGCCTCGGCGGGCAGACTGTCGCCCGCGATCAGCACCGCCCGGCCGTTGGCGTTCAGCAGGTCCTCAGCCGCGGCATCGAGCCACTCGGCGGAAATCGGCGACGGGCCGCGCGCGTCCCACGCGCCCAGCAGCCGGCCGAGCGAGGCGTCGTCACCGGTCGCTTCGAAGACGCGCTTAGCGATCTCAACCACGACCACCGGCAGCCGCGAGGGCGCGACGATCTCGCGGTGATCCGCCATGCCGCCCAGCGGCGTGTAGTTGCACTCGGCCGCATAGATCCTGCACATCGAGTCGCTCGTGGCCTCGAGCCGACGCGCTGCTCCGAATCCTCGAGCGTTCTTCAGGCTCGCCGCCTCGTGCCGCGTCGGATCTGCATCGACCGACACGATCACGTCCGCGCTTTCCAGGCTCAGCATCTCGCCGTGGGGGCGGCCGAAGGCCAGGCGCAGGCCGTTCGTCTTCGTGTTCTCGCCGGTCGGGTCGTACGAGATGAACTGCGCGAGCGGCCACCGTGCACGGAGGCGGTCGCGCTGCGCATCGCGGGTGGGGCTCGTTTTGGCATCGGCGAGGATGACCAAGCCCCGGCCGTTCGTCGCGTCAAACTCGGCGAAGTGCGTCGACGACCACGCGCGGAAGTCGTCCCATGTCGCCTCGCGCTCGCCCGTGGCGTCGCGGAAGATCGGCTGCTTGAGCCGGTCCGGGTCGTACAAACAGAGCGTCGACGAGATCGACCACGACGAGGTCGCGCCCTGGTTGATCGGGTGCCGGGGGTTGCCCTCGACGAACACCGGCCTGCCGACCTGCGACTTGACGAGCACGCCCTCCGCGCCGCCGCCGGGCAGGGGCATCGCCGTCGCGTAGTACAGCGGCTTGCCCGGGACGATCTCCTCGGGCACGTCGCGGCTGTAGGTCATGATCTTGTGGTCGGGTCGCCGGCAGCCCGGCAGGGTTGCCGCGCCGGCGAGCGCGAGCGCACCGCCCATGAGCTGCATAAACGTCCGGCGGCTGCTCTTGAGAAGCTCGCTCGCGCCGCTCGGAAACTCACGCTCGAGGAACGGCCGGAACTCGCCCGAATCCGCGAACTCGTCGACGCTGCGCCAGAGCTGCTTGCCCCTGGCGCCCGTGCCGTTCGTGGTCGCGGCGCGATCCCGCGCGGGCTGCTTCGTGCCGATCGTCGAGGGGCATTGGTCGGGTCCGCTCATTCGTCGCTTTCCGTCTCAGGCCCACCGGCGGCGGGCGTTCGAACCGTCCGGTCCTGATCGATCAGTGGTGGCACGCGCCGCAGTTCTGCGGGCCGCCCTCGGCTTTGCTCGCCTGCAACGCGTCGATGATCGCCTGCGCTTCGGGCGTCGCGTTCTGCTCGCCCCGCGCCCGCTCGGCGAGGTGCTCTTCGACCCACACAAGGTCCGTCACCTTGCTCGGACCCACGATGTGCTCGTCGACGTTGCGATGGCAATCGAGGCACCAGCCCATCGACAGGCTCTCGGCCTGGTACACCACGGGCATCCCCACGATCTGACCGTGGCACGAGTAGCAGCTCACGCCGGCCTGCACGTGCATGTGGTGCGGGAAGTTGCCCACGTACCCCGGCAGGTGGTGGATCTTCCGCCAGCGGATCGACTCGTCCTCCGCGTACGCGTCGCGGATGAAGCCGACTTTCTCAACGCCCGGGTCCCACTCGGGGGCAAGCTTGCCCTCCGTGTGACAGCCCATGCAGGTCGACACGGTGGGCACGTTCGAGTGGTACGAATCTTCGACGTTCGTATGGCAATATCGGCAATCCATGCCGAGCTCGCCCGCGTGGATCTGGTGGTTGAAGCCGCCGCCGGGCTGGGTCGGCATGTACCCGACTTCCCAGAAGTCGGGCGTTGCATAGTAAAAAGTACCTGCGGATACGGACGCGAGCCCTCCGACCGCGGCCAGGGCCGTGACTGTGGGAAACGCGTTCATCCACTTCGGGAACAGCACCGACATACGGACTGCCTCCAATCAACGCTTCGGAAACCGTCCACGACCCCGAACGGGCGTGGATCGGACTGCATGATATCGACGAAGTCATTCTTGTCTAACCGAAATTTCTGCGCGCTGGGCATACCGTGTCAACGCGCAGAAACCACAACCCAGCAGTTGAGATCAAGTCTCAATAACCACAGAAAGGGTCTCGCAGCGTGTCAGCCGCGTCATTCAGCACAACGAGCACAATCGAGCCAATTCCGGCTCAACAGGAATATGCCCTGAACGGGTTCGTCGGGCCGGGTGTTGTCGTGGGCGTTGGTGTCGCGGTCGCGATGTGGATCTCGTGGTATGCGTTGCACTTACCGTCGATTCGGGTGACGCCAACCGTGAGCGCGGGCCTGCTGCTGATCGTGCTTCTGGGCGGCACGGCGCTGGGCACCCGGGGCCTGAGCACGCAGGCCTGGCGGGCAGGGCTGGTCGCCGGGCTCGTGGCGGGGCTGGTCAACCTGCTGCTGCTCGGCTCGAAACTCACCGAGGCGGGCGATGCGCCCGGTGAGCGGGCGGCGACACTCGTGCCTCAGGCGCCGCTGATCGTGCTCGGATTTCTCGGTCTCTGCCTGACGATGGGCGGAATCGGCGGGGGCGCAGGCGGCCTGCTCGGCGGGCGGAGCCGCGCCGCTGAGGGCACGTGGCTCGCACGGTTCGCGGTGATCGCGGTCGTGTCGCTCGTGCCGCTGATCACGATCGGCGGTGCCGTGACCAGCGCCGGCGCTGGCATGGCGGTGCCGGACTGGCCCGGCACCTACGGCTCAAACATGTTCCTCTACCCCATCGGCCTGATGGCGGACCCCTACATCTTCCTCGAGCACACGCACCGGCTCTTCGGCACGCTCGTCGGTTTGATCGCGATCATGCTGACGTCTGCCGTGCTCGTGAAGCGTGGCGGGTGGCGGTCGCTGCTCGTGACGCTTCCGCTCGCCGGTGCCGCGTTCGGCACGGTGATCCTGAACAACTCAGGCCGCATCACGCCGAGCGTGAGCATCCCCACGCTCGCGCTTGTCGCGTTTGCGCTCGTCGTCTGGAGCGTTGGCTCGGCGATTCGGCGTTCGCCCGGCTCGCTCGCGACGGGCATCTTCGCGCTCGTCTGCACACAGGGCATGCTCGGAGCGCTCCGAGTGACAGAGATCAACCCGATCTTCGGCGTCTTCCACGGCATCCTGGCTCAGCTCATCCTCGCGTTCGGCGTGGTGCTCGCAGCGATGCTCACATCAACATGGCGGCAGCGCGTCAGCATCCCCGCGGACACGGGCGTCGCCGGCAGGATCGGAAAGCGTGTCTCTTCGATCGCGGCGGTCATGCTGCTCATCCAGCTTTCACTCGCGGCGCTCTACCGCCACACGTTTGCGACGCACGCCTTGTGGGCGCACATCGCCTTCGCGATTTTCGTCACGATCGCTGTCGCGTCGCTCGGCTTCATTCTGATGCGGGCGGACACGTTCTCGGCTCAGGGCAAGGGGCTGCACCGCATCGGTCGGGCGCTGGTCGTCGCGGTGGGCCTCCAGTTCGCGCTCGGGTTCGTGGCGTGGGGCTTCGGGTCGGCTGTCGGGCATTCTCGGGTTGTGATGTACGACCAGCTGGAGGGGGCAGCGCCCCCGAGCATGGGGCTCGTGATCTCGGCGACGGCGCACCAAGCGAACGGCGCCTTTTTGATCGCGATGACGGCCCTGGCGCTCGCCTGGAGCACGCGATTGGCGAGCCCGGCGCGTAATCCCGCGGAAACCCGCAATCGAGGAGCCGTCGCCGCGTTAGGCTGAGCATGAGCGGGACGAGGTCTGGCAGTGGCTTTCACGCCGGCCGATCCCGCGACGGGAGGCGCGATGCGACGGATCCGCGACGCCGAGTTCGGCTACGACCAGGCGAGGCACCTGCTCTGGCGCGCCGGCTTCGGCGGCACGCCAGAGCAGATCCAGACGCTCGCTTCCTGGGGACCTGAGCGGTCCGTTGATTATCTGCTCACGTACGACCAGGTAACCGATCCCGAGCCGCCGACGCCGACGACGTTCGACCCGGGCATCATGCGGCCGCCGAGCGATGAGGAGCGCCGGCAATACCGCCGGGCGCAGCAGCTCCGCGACGAGAACGCGCTCGCACGCTTCAGGCTCCGGCGGCAAGACGCCCAGCGCCAAGACCGCAGGCAGATGCGCGACATCCAGCGGTGGTGGCTCGCCCGCATGATCGAGACGCCCCGCCCGCTACAGGAAAAGCTCACGCTCTTCTGGCACGGCCACTTCGCGACCAGCTACCGCACGATCGAGAACAGCTACCACATGTTCCAGCAGAACCAGCTGTTCCGATCACGCGCGGCGGGCAATGTGGCCGACCTGCTCTTCCAGATCATCCGCGACCCGGCGATGCTCGCGTACCTCGACAACGACAACAGCCGGAAGGGTCAGCCCAACGAGAACCTCGCCCGCGAGCTGATGGAGCTCTTCAGCCTGGGAGTAGGCAACTACAGCGAGCGAGACATCAAGGAAGGCGCCCGCGCGCTCACGGGCTACACCTTTGATGATGACAGCTTCGCCTTCCGGGCGCAGGATCACGACAGCGGCAACAAGCAGATCCTCGGGGCAAGCGGGCAGCTCGACGGCGACGGGTTCGTCCGGGCGATCCTCGCACGCCGCGACTGCTCGGCGTTCATCTGCCGGAAGCTCTACCGGTTCTTTGCCGAGGACATCGACATCGGAGCGCGCGACCGCGACCTGCCCGACGGCGCATACCAGACCATCCGCGGCATGCAGCGGGCGATGCTCGCAACAAAGTACGAGATCAAGCCCACGCTGCGCGAGCTGTTCTTGTCTGAGCACTTCTATTCGCCGGGGGTGATGGCGGGGCAGATCAAGAGCCCGGTGATGCTCGCGGTGGGCGCGGTGCGCTCGCTGCTCACGCCCGTGCGGGATCTGTCGATCATGCTCGACGCGCTCGAGCTCATGGGCCAGAACGTGTTTTTCCCGCCGAGCGTGGCCGGGTGGGACGGCGGGCGGGCGTGGATCAACACGTCGACGCTTTTCGTCCGCCAGAACCTGCTCGCCTACCTGCTGACGGGCAAGAAGCCTCACGGGTACGACCCGCTCGCCGACCAAGAGTCGTACGACCCGACCTCGCTGATCGCGCAGCTCGCCGGCGGTCTCGATGGCGCCGACCGCGACCCGGAATCGGTCGCCTCGTACGTGCTGCGGTTCGCAACGGGGCGGGACCCGGCCGCGAGCGTGCAGACGATCGCCGCGTTCTTCCGAGAGCACGGCGGGCGCGTGTCGCCCGAAACACTGACCGGCGCGCTGCTGCTCGTCAGCGCGATGCCCGAGTACCAGCTCTGCTGACCGGAGGACCGAGCATGGCCTTGCACAACTCACCATCCGATGCCCGCGCGTTCACGCGCCGCTCGTTCCTCGGCAGCGGCCTGACCATGGCCTCCGCGGCGCTCACCGTCCCCCACTTCCTCCAGGCGTCGGCGCTCGGCCTGCCGATGCCCGAGTCGGGGCTCAGCTCGATGCCGGGGGTGCCGGAGGATCACGTGCTCGTGGTCGTGCAGCTCGGCGGGGGCAACGATGGGCTCAACACAGTCGTGCCGATCGAGCACGACGAGTACTACCGCGCGAGGCCGACGATCGGCATCGCGAAGGACCGGACGCTCAGCCTCGGCCGGGGCATGGACGTCGCGCTGCACCCGAGCATGGAGGGCATCAAGGCCCTGTACGACGACGGGCTCTGCGGCATCATCCAGGGCGTGGGCTACCCCAACCCCAACCGCTCGCACTTCAAGTCCATGGATATCTGGCACACCGCCGACACCACCGCCACTGGCAACGGCTGGCTCGGCCGATACCTCGACAGCCAGTGCTGCGGCTACGGCAAAGGCGAGTCGGGCCGAGCGGAGGAAGGCGCACAAGAATCGAGCGACGCGCTCCCCGCCGTCGCCATCGGCCGGACGGCGCCGCTCGCGATGGAGGGCGGGCGGGTCAAGCCCGTCGCCTTCGAGACCGCGGACCTCTTCCGCTGGACGGGCCAGGACATCCACGAGTCGCTGGTCGAGCCGTACCGGAAGCTGACGATGCGCGGCGACGCCGACGATCACGACCATCCGAACGCGGAGTTTCTGATGCGGACCGCGCTCGATGCCCAGGTGTCGAGCGACCTGATCCGAAAGGCCGTGGGCGTCCAGCCGCTGGTGCGGTACCCGCAGAGCAACCTGGGCCGGCAGCTGCAGATGGTCGGCTCGATGATCCGGGCCGGGCTCAAGACCCGGGTCTACTACGTCACGCTCGGCGGCTTTGACACCCACGCGGGCCAGGGCAGCGTGAACGGGAGCCACGCGAACCTGCTGGGCCAACTTTCGGCGGCGATCAAGGTGTTTTACGACGATCTGAAGAGGCAGGAGAACGACGCGCGGGTCATGACCATGTGCTTCAGCGAGTTTGGCCGGCGGGTGGGGCAGAACGCGAGCAACGGCACAGACCACGGCACGGCTGCGCCCATGTTCATGTTCGGCCGAGGCGTCCGCCAGGGCGTGATCGGCGACCACCCGTCGCTCAGGGATCTCGACTCGGGCGACCTGAAGTACCGCATCGACTTCCGCAGCGTCTACGCCGGTGTGCTCAGCCAGTGGCTCAAGGCCGATGATCGGGAGATCCTGGAAGGCAGGTATCGCCCGCTGCCGGTGGTGCGAAACTCGTGAACAGGAAGCAAAGAAAGAGGCTCGGTCTCAATCCTCGAGTAGCTCTGCCGGCAGATCTCGCTTTGGGCGTCACTCGACCGGCGGTTCATCAGATGAGAGAGACCCCGAGTCTCCGGCGCGTTTACCCCCCGGACTTGTTTCAAGCCAACGACCTTTGTCGAGGAACGTCTCGATCGCGCGGCGACGCGCGGTACGAAGGACCACGAAGTACGGAGCGAACGTCAGGGTTGCCCAACCTGCGATCGGGATGCAGTACACCCACACCGGTGTCCGATCTGGAAGCCAGATGAGCGATGAGTAGAACACTCCGAATCCGATGACAGCGCCGGTGAGGAACCAAAGCAACTGCCACCCAAGCAATAGATCATCGCCCGGGTTCCGACGGGCGAGCGGGCCGCCCATAGGGCCGAAGTGCGGCCATCGCTTCAAATAGGCAGCGACGACCTGACGCCGTCTCTCTGGATCAAGTTCCTCGAATTCGGGCGCCGCGGCGGTAATCCATCGCTCGGGCGAGTAAGACCCGTATTTCATCGCTTGAGTCTACTCGACGTCAATGAGTGAACACCACAGACAAAGAATCCCTCGCATGCGCGTGAGGCTCGTTTAAAGCGACGGCCTTGTCAGCCTCGCTCAGTCCGTGCCGTACAGGTGCTTTAGCGCCATCGGGAAGCGGTCGGCCCAGGCGGTCTCGTTGTGCACGTGGTTCGTGCCGACGACGGTCTCGACGTTGGACCGAGCCAGGCTCGCCGCGCGATCGAGATCGCGCGCTGCAGCGACGTATCTCGCGTTGAGCGCCTGCGCTTCGTCGGACGTGCCTGCCTCCTGGTCACCCATGCCGAGGAAGACGGTCTTGGGCCAGGCGAACGACTCGGCCGTGAACGCTCCGAGCATGCGTTGGTTGTCGCTCAGCACACTCGGGCTCTCGACGATGGCTTTGCCGAACAGGTCGGACCGGCTGCTCGCGGCGTGGAGCGAGATGATGCCGCCGAAGCTCGCGCCGCCGATGGCCGTGCTCGCTGCGCCTGTCTTGACGCGGAACGCACGCTCGACGCGGGGCATGACGGTGAGCTCCATCCACGCGATGAACTCGTCGGCCGAGGGCTCGACTCCGTCGATCAGCTCGGCGGGCAGGTACTCGTCGGCCCGGGCGAGGCCCGAGTGCGGCACGCCGACGATGACCATCGGCTCGATCTCGCCGGAGCGGATGAGCTCGGTCGCGGTCTCGTCGGCCCCCCACTCGCCGGGCGTGCCGGGCTGCTGCATGAAGACGTTCTGCCCGTCCATCAGGTAGAGCACGGGGTAGCTCGCGTCCGAATCGTCGTAGCCCGGCGGGACCCAGACGATCGCGTCACGCACGATGCCCGCGGCACGGCCGGCACCGCCCGGGACCTGCAACCGGAACGCCCGACCGGTGACCTCGAGCGGCGTCGACGGGTCCTCAACACCCGGACGCACCGTCGCGCCGGGGATCTGGTCCGCCCACTTGGGCACGACGAACTCGAAGATGGGCCGGCTGCCGTCGGCGTATTCGGCCGGGTCGATCTTCGGCAATATGCGGTTGTCGATCTGCTGGCTGTTGTTCGCGAGTTCGACGGTTTCCCACGAGCCGCGGGCGAACTTGAACTGCATCCGGCCCGGCTGATCGGGCTTCGGGACGATGATCTGCCAGCGCCCGTCGGACCTGGGCGTCATGGCCCAGTCCGGGTCGGCCGGGTTCCAGTTGCCGTGGTTGGTACCGATGGTGATCGGCTGGCTCGCCGAGCCGAGCTTGCTCGGGTCCTCGACCACGAGGATGAAGCCCTGCTCCAGCGTCTCGGGCTGGACAAGCCCCTCGTCGCTTGCTTCGGCGGCTTCTGGCTGACGCGGCGCGACATAGCTCATGGGCTCGGCCTCCCCCTGTGCAGAAGCGTCGCCCGCGCGGGTCGTCCGTCCCTGGTCCGCGAGCGATCCCGCGATCAACGCGGTCAGGACTGCAACGATCAGCAACGGCAGCGAAACGAAAACGATCAGCGCGAGGCGGGTTCGCATCGAATTTCCCCTCTGTCTGGCACGCACGCCGGACGCATCGGGCGCCGGCGGCTGCCCATTGTCATGCTCGGGGTCGTGCTTTGGGTCCTGCTTTGTGTCTTGCTCGGGCACGCCTTAGCCCAGCGCCTGATCGTACCGCTCACCGACGGCCGACCAGTTGACCACGTCCCACCACGCCGAGATGTAATCCGGGCGGCGGTTCTGGTACTTCAGGTAGTACGCGTGCTCCCAGACATCGAGCCCGAGGATCGGCGTGCCCATGAAGCCGGCGATGTCTTCGCCCATGAGCGGGCTGTCCTGGTTGGGCGTCGACCCCAGCACAAGCTTGCCGTCGCGGACAACGAGCCAGGCCCAGCCGGAGCCGAAGCGGGTCGCGCCCTGGGCAGCGAAGCCGGTCTTGAAGTCATCGAACGAGCCGAAGGTCGAATCGATCGCCGCGGCGAGAGCGCCGGAGGGTGCGCCGCCGCCGCCGCTGCCCGAGGGGGCCATGACAGACCAGAAAAGCGAGTGGTTCGCGTGGCCGCCGGCGTTGTTCCGGATCGCCCCGCGGACGGCGTCGGGCACCGAGGGAAGCCGGCCGATGACCTCAGCCGGATCCGTGGCGTCCGCGAAGGGCGTGTCTTTGAGGGCCGCGTTCGCCTTGTCGACGTAGGCCTGATGGTGCTTGCCGTGATGGATCTGCATCGTTTGTGCATCGATAACGGGCTCGAGGGCGTCTGCCGCGTATGGGAGGTCGGGAAGTGAGAAAGGCATCGGCTGGCTCCTGAAACGTGTGTTCGGATCGTCTGGTCACTTCGAGCAGGACAGCGAACGCCCCGTACGCTCGCGCGGTCGCAGCTTGCTTCGTCGGCGGATTCACGATAGACGCTCATCGCAGAGCAACGGTAACCAAACAGAGTCTGAATATCGTTGGCCACGGGTGACAAGATCGCATGCCGGTTGACAGCGTGTGCGTGGCGCGTTACCTTTCCTGCTGGCCATGTGTAGCGGACGCGGAGCGTCCATCTTGCTACTTCCGATAATACAGAACCCCGGACATCCACCACCGAGACCGCGTGCCAAAGGCCGACGAAGCTCGATGCTGCCTGCGAGGCGACCCGTCCGGAACAATCTGATTGCGTGAGAATCGATCGGCCTCGATGCCGGTATGCCCACCGGGCGGCTTGTCCGCGGGTGGCATACCAGCGGCATCGCCCCCGCGGAGGACCGCGGCCTTGGGCCAGCGTGCCGACAGGATGTCGGGCGTAACAACCGTACCCCGAACGGATTCGACGCGAGCGCGAACCAAACCCCCAGATCAGGCGTACAGACTGCAAGAGAGTTCGGCGATCCGGCTCACCAAAGATCCGGATGGACAGGATGGGCAGGTCTGATTTAGAATAGGCCAGTCTGACATCCACCCGGATTCGGCGGGCGAACCGCCGAAGTCCAGCCAGAGTGCCCGACGCGAACGCCGGGCAGAACCCGCCGCCCTCGATGCGACAGACGACCACCCGATGCCGGCGCGATCCGTCCGGCATCTTCATGCAGGGAACGCAGCCGATGAACCGAGTGCAGCACCGAACCCCGAGCCCGCTTGAGCAGGTCCGCCGCCGCCACCGTGTCCGCGTTGCAACGTCGCCGACCGGCAACGGCAGCAAACGCACGACGACGCGGAAACTGAGCCCGCACGATGAGCGTCTGCTCCAGCGCCTTCTGCAAGGCGAGCAGGACTTCATCGACTCGCCCGCCTTTTACGAGGACGAGGCGGAGACCAAGATTTACGAAGAGGTCCCGGACGTCCAGAAGCCCGATACCACGTGGTACCACCCGGTGATGGACGACCTGTCGTCCTCGACCCGGACGCGGACGATGAAGTCGGCCCAGCAGGTGATCCTCACCGGCGCTGAGGAGAGGATCCTCTTCCACCAGTTCAACTACGCCCGGTATCGCGTCCGCTGCGTGCAGCGTGCGGTCCGTGAGGCTGCCGACCACCTGCCCACGCCCGACCAGGCCGAGGAAGTGCTCCGCTGGCATCGGCTCGCCGAGCGGATCCGTGAGCAGATCGCTGAGACGAACCTCGCGCTCGTGCTGGCGATGGCGAAGCGGACCCGGATGTCGGAAGTCGACTTCGCCGACCTGGTCAGCGAGGGCAACATGGCGCTGCTCCGCGCGGTCGACAAGTTCGACGCCGGCCGGGGCTACAAGTTCTCGACCTACGCGTGCCGAGCGATCCTGAAGGCCTTCAGCCGCCAGGGCATGAAGCTCAGCAAGTACCGCCAGCGGTTCCCGACGGACTTCGACCCCAAGCTCGAGAAGTCGAACTTCCTCGAGACCAAGCGGGCCGACTTCGAGAAAGACGCGGCGAGCGAGGTCCGCGAGATTGTCACGAGCAACCGCGCCGACCTGACCGAGGTCGAGCGGACCGTGATCGAGCACCGCTTCGGCCTCGAAGCAGGCGAGAACGAGAAGCCCATGACCCTCGAGCAGGTGGGCCAGATCATCGGCGTGACCAAAGAACGCGTCCGCCAGATCCAGAACAAGGCGATGGAGAAGATCCGCAAGGAACTCGAGACCAACTTCCTGGGCACCAACCAGGAGGACGCCGAAGCGGAGGCCGAGGCCCAGAACGCCTGACAGCGATCCCGGACTCGACCAGACCGAAGCACATCCGATCACGACCCGCGGCCCGGAATGATCCGGGCCGCTTTCGTGTCCACTCTTTTTTGATCCCCGAGGCCGGCCGGCTGCTGGGCGATTGGCCCAGCGCGTGTATCGTTCGCTTCGGGCCCACACCTGGTGATCCGCTAGCCAAGGAAACGCTTCATGAGTGTCGATGCTGAAATCCATTCCGATGCAACCGCGGTCGGACACGTTGCCATGCCGGGCCAGAAGAAGAAGGACCCGCACGAGACCCGCTGGGGCGACTTCCTGAAGGCGACGATCAAGATGGAGTCGTCCGACCTGATCATGAAGTCGGGCACGGTTCCGAAGCTGCGGATCAAGGGCAAGCTCAAAGCCCTCGACACCGAGCCGGTCTCGGCCGAAGAGTTCATGCAGATCGCCAAGGCGATCCTGACGGACGAGCAATTCGAAGACCTGCACAAGTTTGGCTCGGTCGACTTCGCCTACGACTACACGGAGCGGAACCGCTTCCGTGTGAACCTGTTCATGGCTCGCGGCAAGCTGTCGGTCGCGGCTCGGAACATCACGAGCAACATCCTGCCGTTCGAGGGGCTGCATCTTCCCCCCATCATGAGCGAGATCGCGATGCAGCCCCAGGGCATCGTGCTGCTCTGCGGCGTGACGGGTTCGGGCAAGTCGACGACGATCGCCTCGATGCTCGACTACGTGAACGCACGCAAGCCCGTGCACATCGTGACGATCGAGGACCCAATCGAATATGTCTTCGAGGACCGAAAGGCCACGATCAACCAGCGTGAGATCGGCATCGACTGCCTGGACTTCAAGACCGCCCTGCGTGCGCTCGTGCGTGAAAACCCGGACATCGTGTTGGTCGGCGAGATGCGTGACCAGGAAACGTTCGAGGCTGCGCTCCACGCGGCGGAGACGGGCCACCTGGTCTACGGGACGATCCACGCCAGCTCAACGACGCAGACCTTCAGCCGGATCTACGGCCTGTTCGAGCAGGAAGAGATCGAGGGCGTCCGCAAGATCCTCGCGTACCAGATGCGGGCGTTCGTATACCAGAAGCTTCTGCCCACGCTCCACGAGAACATCCACCGCATCCCGGCGCTCGAGATTCTGATCAACAACGCGGTGGTGCGGACGCACATCCTCGAGGGCCGCGAAGGCGAGCTGCGTGAGTACATCAAGAGCGTTGAGAGCCAGCAGTCGGGCATGATCGATTTCAACGGCTCGCTCGTGAAGCTCGTCGAAGACGAGTACATCCACATGCGGGTCGCCCAGGAGAGCAGCCCGAACCTGGACGAGCTCATGATGCGGCTGAAGAAGCTCGGCTGATTGGGGGCCGGCGGTCGGTGCGTGCGGCACGCCCCGCTGCTCGTTCGATCCGGTTCTGGCCCCGCTCAGGTCCGGGTCTGATCCGGGTCTGGTCCGGCTTCGGGCCCATCGATCCGCTACCATCGGCGGCCGGTGGCCCGCGTGGCGTCCGGCCGGACCAACGGAGACCGACGATCATGCTGACCTTTGCCGCGATCGATGCCGCCACGCTTGCCCAGCAGGGGCCGCTGACGCTCGTCTCGTGGTGGAAGCCGCTGCTGCTCCTGCCGCCGGTGATCGGGTGGGCATGGTTTGTCTCGCGGATTTTCGACAAGCACGCGGCGCGGTTCAGCCTTCCTCGCAAGACATGGAACCTCGTCCACCTGAGCATCGGCACGATCGCGGTGCTCGCGGCGTTCGTGCTCCCGGTGCCGGGCATCGGCGGGACGCTCGCGGCGCTCGGCCTGCTGATCGTCGTGTTCATCGCGGACATCCTGATCTTCGTCAACCTGCACAACAAGGACGAACGGACACAAGAGGGGCACGAGCTCAAGCTCGACTTCTCGGCGTTGCAGGAAGCGAAAGAGGAGAAGGCCGCCGCTAAGCAGGCGGGTACGGTCGCGCTGCAGATCGTCGGTCCCGACAAGTCGAAGCTGCCCGTGCCGGACCGCGAGACGCCCGAGTTTGAGGTGCGCGTCAAGGCAGAGGAGCACATGATCGCGGCCGCCGAGGGCCGGGCCCGCACGCTCGACTTTGCGCCGATCGATAAGGACTCGAACTACGCGGTGATCATGACCGTCGACGGCGTGAAGCAGCCGGTCGAGAAGCTGGCCGGCGCTGCCGCGATCAAGCTGATCGATTTCTGGAAATCGGCCGCGGGTCTGGATGTCTCCGACCGCCGACGCCGGCAGCAGGCGGCGATCTCCGTCAGCCGGGGCGATATCTGGTCGAAGCCGATCCGGGTCACAACGATCGGCGGCCAGGCGGGCCCGAAGCTGACGCTGCTGATCGAGCCGGCGAAGCAGGTCACACGATCGCTCGATGACCTCGGCCTGCTCGAGCCGCAGATCGAGGCGCTGAACGAGATCCGGGATTCGCAGGGCGGCCTGGTGCTCGTCGCCGCGGGCGCTGCGCAGGGGCTGACGACGTCGCTCTACTCCGTGACGACGATGCACGACCCCTACACCCGGATCGTGCAGACCGTCGAGACGGATGTGCAGGGTGCGCTCGAGGGCGCGAACCAGAACGCCTTCGACCCGCGGGGCGACGGCGAGTACTCGACACTCGTCCGCTCCATCCTCCGCCGCGACCCCGATTTCGTCACCGTGACCGATCTGCCCGACAAGGACACGGCCCGAGAGGTCGTGCAGGCCGACCTGAAGCGGACGCGCGTTTACCTCGGCCTGCGGGCCGACTCGGCGCTCGCGGCCGTGCAGGGGTTCGTGAAGTTCCACGGCGATGCGGCCGCGGTCGCGGACGTGCTCCACGGGGTCGTGGCGCAGAAGCTGGTGCGCCGGCTCTGCCAGAACTGCCGCGTCGCCTACCAGCCGAAGCCCGAGATGCTCCAGAAGCTGGGCCTGCCGGCCGACCGCGTCAAGCAGCTCTACAAGAAGGGCGGGCAGGTGCTCATCAAGAACAAGCCCGAGACCTGCCCGGTCTGCGGCGGGTCTGGCTACGTGGGGCAGATCGGCGTGTTCGAGGTCTACCCCTTTGGCGACGCCGAGCGAGACATGATCAGGCAGCAAGACTGGAACGGGCTGCGAGCCGAGCTCCGCAAGCGGCAGTTGCCGTCGCTCCAGCAGGTCGGCCTCCGCCGCGCGGTCGAAGGTGTCACGAGCCTCGAAGAGATCACACGCATGGCATCACCGGGCACGAAGAAGCCAGCGAGCAAGCAGTAGATCGAGGGCGTCCGCGGCGGACGAGATCAGCCCGCGGAACCCAGGGAGTGAGCAGTTCATGGTCCTCAACCTCATCGCCATCGCGCTGACCTTCGGCATCGCCTACGCGTGGGTGACCCGCGGCTTCTTCAGCGCGTTCCTCCACATGGTGTGCGTGCTCATCGCCGGCGCGGTCGCCTTCGGCTTCTGGGAGGTCACGTCGCTGGCGATCGTGGACAACGCACCGAGCGGCTTCCTCGCCATCGCGGGTGATGCCGCCTGGGGGCTCGGGCTGATCGGGCCCTTCGTTCTCTCGCTTGTGCTGCTCCGGCTCATCGTCGACTCGCTCGTCAAGGGCAACGCCCAGGTCGATGACAGCATGAACTACGTGGGCGGCGCGGTCTGCGGCCTGGTCTCGGGTGTGCTCTCGGCGGGTATCTTCATCAACGCGGTCAGCTTCATGCGTGTGCCGTCCGCCTTCTTCGGCCACCAGCCGGTGACCTACGGCGTCTCGGGCAACCTGCAGAAGTCCTCGAACCTCTGGATCCCGGTCGATGCGATCGCAGCGTCGTTCTACGGGCACCTCTCCACAAACGTTGCCAGCACTGGCACGCCGCTCGCGACCTACTACCCCGACCTGCCGGTCGCCGCGGGCACGCAGCGCATGAGCGACGGCGAGGGCGACAACCGCAACAGCATCCCGACGGACGCGGTCGCGCTCACGAGCAGCTTCACGGTCGGCAAAGCCGGCGGCTCGGCCGCCGACGTCCTTTCGGGCTTCAACGCGCCAAGCACGCAGCAGGTCTCGGGCCTCGACGGTAACCCGGTCCCGAACCCCTACATCGTGGGCTACGTCGTGAACTTCACCGCCGGCGCGAGAGAGAGCACCGGGCAGATCGTGCTCAGCAAGGGCCAGGCGAGGCTGGTCACCCGCGACGAAACGTCGGGCGAGCTGCTGACGAGCTTCCCGATCGCCGTATCGGCGCAGGCCGCGGCCGGCGAGGACACCTTCGGGCGGTACCGCTTCGAGACCGAGGGCACGCATATCGCGAGCGTGGGCGGCGCGGCTGAGGCCCCTATGGCGATCGAGTTCGCCGTGCCGCGCGGGCACGAGCCGGTCTCGCTGTACGTCAAAAACGTGCGGCTCGATATCTCGAACGTCGAGTCACGCGATTACGCCAACGCTTCGGGCCGAGACATCGATATCCGCTCCGGCAACCTGCTCGGCGGCACCCGCGCCGAGAACCTCGACACCACCAACGCGCTCATCGCCGAGACGCCCAGGCAGGGCAACCCGGCCGGGATCGTCATCAACGCACGCCTGCCCCGGGGCTTCCAGCTGCAGAAGGGCAACACGCGCGGCATCGAGATCAACGATGAGAACGAGATCACCACGGGCACGCAGGCCTTCGCGCTCAGCGAGGTCGGCATCCGCGGCGTCACCCGAGAGCTGATCGTGTCAGATTTCGCTTCCACGCTCGATACCGCCGTCGTGCAGGTCACCATGACGGGCGACCCGAACCAGATCCCGAGCTCGGTGTTCGGCCCCGCCGCCGCCGCCTTCCAGAACTCCGAGCAGCCCAGGCTCATCGATGCCAACGGGCGGATCTACCCGGCGATCGGCTACATCTACAAGGATCGCGAGAAAGCGGAGATCCGCTACTCGCCCTCCGACCCGCTCGGGAGCATGAGTGATGCCCCGGGGCTCAGCAACACGCGCGACGATCAGGAAATGATCATGGTCTTCGGCGTGAGCGACGGCGTCCAGATCCAGCATCTCGCGATCGGAGACGTGGTCCTCGTGACCTACGAGCCCGCTGTCACCGCGAACCGCAGGTGATCCGTCGGGCGCTGGCGGGCGTTGCGAGGCATGTTAAAAAAACAGCCGCCGCCGGTTGTGCAGACCGGCGGCAGACTCGTAATTCATTCGTGGCTTGCGCCTGTCGGACTCGGATCAGTCCGCTGCCGGGGCGTCGGCGCCGGCCGGCTCTGTCTCGGCGGGTGCATCGGCGCTCCGGGGCGCCTCGGCCTTCTTCTCGATGAGGTTGCCCTCGTTGTCGAACTCCATCTCTTCGCGCTCGTCGAGGTCGAGCTCGCGGTCGGGCTCAACGAAGATGCGGATGGTTTCTTCGAGGTCACTTGCGAGCTTGACGGTCACCTCAAAGTCGCCCACCCGCTTGATGACCTGCGGCAGCCGCACCTCGCGGGGCTTCACGTCGAAGTCCAGCGACTTGAGCGCCGCCGAGATGTCCTGCTGGGTGACGGAGCCGTAGAGCAGGCCCTGGTCGTTGCAGGAGCGTTCCATCGTGATCTCGACGCCCCCGAGCTTGGCGATGAGCGCCTCGCGGACCACGCGGAGCTTGCGCTGCTCCTCCTCGGCCGTCTTCCGCCGGTCGGCGAGGTCCTTGATGAGGTCGTCGCTCGGCTCGGTCGCGTAGCCGAACGGGAGCAGGTAGTTGCGGGCGAAGCCCGTCTTGACGCGAACAACGTCCCCGACGATGCCGAGGTTGTCGACGTTTTCCACAAGCAGAAGCTGTACCGTGCGGGCCATCGCCCACCTCCTCGCTGTCTCCCGGAGCCGATGCTCGCGGGGTTGAGGAGCGGCGCTCGGCATCGCGCGGCCGGCCCGCCCCAACGGGGTTCGGGGCCGACGCCATCCGCCGACCCTCGCGAATCAGATGTCTGCCGACCGTAGCCGGCCAAGCAACAATTCTAGGCCCCGGCGGGGCCGATCGAGCCCATCGACTCACCGATCTATCAGAACGGGATGTCGTCCGATGAGACGGGCTCGCCGTAGTTGTCGGCGGGCGCCTGCTGCCGCGGAGCCCGGGAGCCGCCGCCTCCACCACCGCCGCCACCGGATCCCCCGCCGCCGTCGCGGCCGCCGACGAACTCAAAGTTATCGACGTGCACCTTCAGCTTCGAGCGGTTGTTGCCCTCACGGTCCTGCCACTGCTCGAAGCGCAGGCGGCCCTCGACAAATGCTTGGCTGCCCTTGCTGTGGAACCTCGCGAAAGGCTCGGCTCGGTTGCCCATGATCTCGCAGTCGATGAAGTTGGCTTTGTCAACCCAGTTGCCGTCGCGGTCCTTGTACCGCTCGTTGACGGCGAGGCCAAACGATGCCACGTTCGTGCCGCTCGGGAGCGAACGCATCTCCACGTCCCTCGTCAGGTTGCCCATGAGGATGACTTTGTTGAAGCTGCCCATGCCGGGCTCCTTTCGAATCAGCGTGCGCCGGACAAACGAGGGTAGGGTTCGGAAGGTGATCGGTCGAGCGGGGCCCGAAGGTCACTCCGCCGGCGGTTGCTCGGCGGGCTTCTCAGCCGGGGTGTCGGCGGGCGTTTCGGGCGAAGCATCGCCGGTGCTCTCCGGGGCCTCGCCCTCGGCGGGTGCGGTCTCGGCCTGAGCCGCGGGTGCCTGATCGCGGACCGGGGCTCCGAGCGAGACGCTGCCGCCGGTCCCGCTGCGATCGCGCTCGGCGGCCCGCTCGGCGCGCATCTTCGCCTCGACGGCAAGGTCCTCGCGGCCGTTGCGGGCGGCGATCTCTTCGTCCGTCAGGTGGTCGGCCTTGGTCACCATCACTCGCATCAGGTGCTCGCTCAGGTTGCAGTCGCGCTCGAAGCCGTCGAGCTTGTCCGTCGGGCAGCGGAAGTAGCCCAGCAGGTAGACGCCCCGCTTCTGCTTGTCGATCTCGTAGGCGAGACGACGCTCGTCCCACTTCGCGAGCGCGAGCGGCTCGGCCTCGGACCGCTCGAACAGGTGATCGATGTGCTCGATCACGCCGGCCAGATCCGAGGCCTCGGCCTGGCTGATCAGGAACATCGCCTCGTACGTACCGACTCGGGTTGCTTGCATCGCATCTGCCTTTCTCGTGCGCCCGGCGGGCGCAGCGCTGTCCGTGTCTCAGCCGCCGAGCGGGTTGGTGTCCGTCCGCGGCGCCCACGCGTCGAAGCCCTCGGCGTTCTCGCGTGCGTTGTGCTTGTTCATCGCGGCGTCGAGTCCTTCGGCCGCGAACGTCTCGACGGCATCCGCCGCCTTGTCGATCGCCGACGCGAGCGCCGACGCTTCTTCTTCTCGGAACCTGCCCAGCACAAAGTCGTGCAGGATGATCTGGGGGGGCCTCGGCCCCACGCCGACGCGGAGCCTGGGGAAGCCCTGGCCTCCGAGCTTCTGCTGGATGTCCTTGAGCCCGTTGTGCCCGTTGGCGCCTCCCTCGGGCCTGATGCGGATCGTTCCCGTGTTGAGCGCCGCCTCGTCGACGATGACGAGCACGTCCTCCGCCGGCGAGAGCTTGTAAAACCGCACCGCCTCGGCGATCGCCATGCCGGACCTGTTCATGAAGGTCGTCGGCTTCATGAGCAGGCACTTCTCGCCTCTGATCGGAGCCTCAAGGATCATCGCGTGGAACTTGCTCTTTGGGGTCTGGCCAGCGCCGTGGCGCTCTGCAAGCCGGTCGACCGCCACGAACCCGGCGTTGTGCCGGGTTTTGACGTATTCGGGGCCGGGGTTGCCGAGGCCGACGATGAGCTTCACTCAGGCATCCCCGTCTTTCTTCTCACCGATCACCTCCGGCGCGCCGTCGCCGCCGACTTCAGACTCCTCAGCAGAGGGAGCTGCCTTCATCGAGCCGGTGTAGGTCGCGAGCACGGTCTCGGGATCCGTCTGCAGAGTGACCCCCGAGGGCAGGACGAGCTGACCCGCGGTGAACGAATCATCGATATCGAGCTCGGAGATGTCGGCCTCGATGTGATCGGGAAGATCGCGAAGCTTGCACTCGACAGTGACTTCGTCGGTCGGATGAACGAGCGCGGTACCCGCCGTCTTCAAGCCCTTCGCATCGCCGACGAACTTGACGCGGACGTTCGAGTGCGTGACCTCGTCGAGCGAGACCCGCGACAGGTCCGCGTGGATGATCTCGTCGCCCAGGTAGTTGAACTGGACGTCGCGGAGCAGCACGATATCGGTCGCTCCGTCGAGGTCGAGCTTGAAGACACGCTCGCCCTCGTTGATTGCCTTGATCGTCTCCTTCGCGTTGATCGCGACGTGGGCGGGGTCCTGCCCGTGGCCGTAGACAACGGCCGGGAGATGGCCGGCTTCGCGGAGCCGCCGGGAGTACCGCGTGCCGAGGCGATCGCGTCGCTCAGCTTTCAGGATCGGTGCGTTCTCATGCATGGTTTCGTTTCCTTCCTCCGCGGCGGGCCGCCGCGCGATGATTCGTTCTCGTTCCGTGTTCGTGTTCGCTTCGTTTATCGCTTGAACCCCGCCGTCTGGCGGAAGAGCTCGCTGACCGACTCGTTGTGGTGCACCCGGTGGATCGCGTCGCCCAGGAGCGGCCCGACGCAGAGCTCCACGAGCCTGTCGCCGAGCGCCGCACGGGCGGCGTCTTGCGGGATCGTGTTTGTGACGACCACGCGGCTGATGCCGGCCCGCTTGATGCGTTCGAACGCCGGGCCGACGAACAGGCCGTGCGTCGCGCCGACGATGATGTCCTTCGCGCCGTGGTCGCGAACGAGCTCCGCCGCCTGGCAGATCGTGCCGGCGGTCGAGATCATGTCGTCGACCATCAGCACGGTCTTGCCCTCGACGTCGCCGATGATGTGGCCCGTCGTCACCTCGGAGCCCGAGAGCCGCCGCTTGTTGATGATCGCCAGGCTGCCGCCGAGCAGGTTCGCAAACCCCTCGGCGACCTTCACGTTCCCGACATCGGGCGACACCAGGCACAGGTCGCCCAGCTCCTCGCGGACGTTCTTGAAGTAGTCGTGGAAGACGGGCGTCGCCGACAGGTGATCCACCGGCAGGTCGAAGAAGCCCTGCAGCTGCGCGGCGTGCAGGTCGAGCGCGATCACGCGGTCGGCCCGGCTCGCCGTGATCAGGTTGGCGACGAGCTTCGCCGTGATCGGCACACGGCCCTCGCTTTTGCGGTCCTGCCGGCCGTACCCGTAGTAGGGCAGCACGACCGTGACGGTCTTGGCGCTCGCCCGGCGGAGGCAATCGAGGAAGATCAGCAGCTCCATCAGGTTGTCGTTCACCGGCGAGCACGTCGAGATCACGACGAAGCAGTCGCGGCCTCTGACGTCCTCCTCGACCTTGACCAGCAGCTCGCCGTCGGGAAAGACGTTCGTCTTCGCATCGGCCAGATGGAGCTCGAGGTGCTCGCAGAGCCGCTGCGTCAGCTCGCGGTGGTGCCGGCCTGCGAAGATTTTCAGCTGGTCCGCGTCGTAACTCGCCATCACAGACTCCCCACGCCGCCGCGCTCTCGGAAAACTCGATCCACCTCGGCCAGGTGCTCGGGCGTGTTGATGCTCAGGACATCCTCGGCCGGCACCGCGTCGATCACCTCGACCACGTCGCCCCTGCGGAGCAGCAGCTCGGGGACGTCCGTCACGTACTCTTCGCCGGTCGTCTGGTTGGGCCTGATCTCGCCGAGGCCCCACCGCAAGGCCCCGAGCGTGAAGCAGTAGTAGCTCGGGTTGACCTCGCGGATCGCGAGCTCTTCCTCGGTCGCGTTCTTCTGCTCGACGATCCGCTCGAATCCGCCCGCCGCGTCGCGCTTGATGCGGCCGTAGCCCGCCGGATCATCGAGCACGGCCGTCGCCAGCGTGCCCGATGCCTCCGCCGAGCCGTGCGTTTCCAGGATGGTCTCGAGCGTCGCCGGCCTGATCAGCGGGCCGTCGCCGCAGAGCACAAAGACGGGCAATGCCTCGTCGGCGTCCTCGATCGCCGGCAGCGCACACCTGACGGCGTGGCCCGTCCCGTTCTGCTCGACCTGCTCGGCGAACGCGATGCGATCCCCGTATGAACCGAGGGCCTCGCGGACCAGCTCTTGCTTGTAGCCCACCACCGCGACGACCCGCTCGCAGCCCGCCGCGATGCACGCATCGACGACCGCGCACACCATCGGGCGGCCGCCCACCGGGTGGCAGACCTTCGGCAGGTCCGACTTCATCCGCGTGCCCTTGCCCGCGGCCAGGATGATCGACATAGGTGCCGTCACTGCGTGCGCCTCAGGCTGAGGAGCGGCGTGCGAAAGCGGCAAACTTCCCGGCCAGGACTTGAACCTGGAACGTCTGGACCAAAACCAGATGTGTTGCCAATTACACCACCGGGAACCGGTGCTCTTCGCGTGTGCCGCCGACCAGCGCCTCTGAGGGGTGTGTCACCCCGCCCTTCGATCCACCATCGCGGACCGACGGGCCGTGCCACACAGCACGACGCCGGCCGCGGACTGAGCTGACCCCCGGGACCTCCGCGTCTCGCGGCCGGTGCCAGCCTGAGCAGAAACCCCCGCCTTCCGCGGCCGTCGATTGCCCAAACGAGCAACGACAAGCCGGCAGGGACCCCTGGACGCGCCTCGGCTCACCAAAGGTGGTGCCTCGTCACGCCCGGCTCTCGAACACGGAATGTTAGCCCTGGTCGCCGCTCGCGTCGCCGCTCACATCGCCGCTTTGATCGGGTCCGTCAGCAGGCGGGCTCTGCTCGCCGGCGATCTCGTCCAACTCCGCGTCAAAGCCGACCTCGGCCTCGCTCGGGAGCGCCGCGTCGCTGATCACGTCGTAGCACGTCGCCAGCAGGCCCACCAGCGGGAAGCTGCTGCCCTCGAAGGGGCTCTGGCCGAGCCGCCTGAGCAGCGGGTGGCTCACCTGCGGCTTCTCGGGGGCCAGTTGCAGGTGCTCGAGCGTGCCTCGGATGTCCCAGAATTGTTCGAGCGAGCCATCGATGGGCGACTTGGCCAGGGCCTCGACCGCGCCGACGTGCGGGGCGTAGACCGGCGCCGAACCATCGGGAGCGGCCGGCAGGAGCCGGCTGTGCCGGAGCCGCTCGAGCAGGTCGTCCTTATCGAGTCCGCGGAGCGTGAAGATCAGCCAGGGGTTCTCTGCGAGCCGATCGGCCGTGAGAAGCCCGACGCACGCGGCGTGCTTGCACCACGATCCCGGGTCTTCCTTCGCTTCGTCGCAGACGCACGCGGGCGTCAGGTCCGAGAGCTCTGCCGGGTAGAGCGTGACCCCGAGCGGGGCAAAGAGCTCCTCGATGTTGGCCGGCAATTCGCCCGCGAGCAGCTTCGCCGCGTACTTCGCCTGGTCCGCCATGGTCGCCAGGATCCGGTCCCACAGCTCAGGGCTGAAGGGCTCGATCGCGATCTCGACGGTGTACGCCCGCGGGGCACGCCCCTGCACCGATGCGATGATTCGGCCGGGCTCAAACCCGAGCGTCCGCGTCTGGCCGAGCGTCGCGTATTCCAGGGCCTCGGCCTGCACGGCGGGCTCGACGCCCGACTCGATCAGTCGGAGCCAACGCTGGCCCGCCCAGCTCTCGCTCGCGCGCTCTGTCGAGGCGATCTTGTGCCCCCCGCGGACGCGCCTCGGGTTCTTCGTACGCTCCGCCGGACGCGACGCGTACCCGCCGACCTGCCGGGGGCCCACGCCCGACGGGGGCTTGGGCTTCGAGCTCGGCTTGCGGGCCATGCCCGGCGGCGGGGGCGGCGGCTTGTTCGAGGGTCGCTTGGCCATCGAGCTACTCCTCCCCCACCGCGTCGTCGCGGAGCGTGAGCAGCTCTTGCAGCGCGTCGGTATCGAGCTCGGTCAGCCACTGCTCGCCCGAGCCCACGATCTGCTCGGCGAGCTCGGTCTTGGCCTCGAGCATCTCGTCGATCCGCTCCTCGAGCGTGCCCCGGCAGACAAACTTGTGCACCTGCACGGTCCGCGTCTGGCCGATGCGGTACGCCCGGTCCGTCGCCTGGTTCTCCACGGCCGGGTTCCACCAGCGGTCGAAGTGGAACACGTGGTTCGCGGCGGTCAGGTTCAGACCCACGCCGCCGGCCCGGAGGCTGACCAGCATGATGGGCGTCGAGCCGTCGGCCCGCTGGAAGTCTTCGACAAGCTTCTGCCGCTGCGTGCGGGGCGTGCCGCCGTGCAGGAAGAGCACGTCCTTATCGAGCGCGTGCCGGAGCATGACCGCGAGCATGTGGCCCATCTGGCGGAACTGGGTGAAGATCAACGCCTGATCGCCGGCGGCCATGATCTCGTCGAGCATCTCGATGAGCCGGGTGCTCTTGCCCGAACGGGCCGCCGAGGGCGCGATGCTCGACGACTTGTCGAACTCCTTGAGCGCCTGAGCAGGGTGGTTGCAGATCTGCTTGAGCTGCACGAGCGCCGACAGCACGATGCCGCGACGCTTCATGCCCTCCGCCTGGTCGACCTCGGTCAGCATCCGCTTGACCGTCTTCTCGTACAGGTCCGCCTGCTCGTTCGTCAGGTGCGTGTACTCGCGGCTCTCGACCTTGGGCGGCAGGTCGCCGACCACCTTCGGGTCGGTCTTGAGACGCCGGAGCACAAAAGGCCTCACAAGCGCTCGCAGCTGCCGGCCTCGATTCTCATCGCGGTACCGCTCGATCGGCACGGCAAACTTCTTGCGGAACGTGCCCGACGCGCCGAGGTAGCCCGGGTTCAGGAAGTCCATGATCGACCACAGCTCGCTTAGCCGGTTCTCGACGGGCGTGCCCGTGAGCGCGACCCGCTTCTCCGCCGGGATGTTCCGGACCGCCTGGGCTTGCTTTGCTGCCGGGTTCTTGATGAACTGCGCCTCGTCGAGCACGAGCCGGCCCCACTTGACGGCGCCGAGCAGGTCCTGGTCGCGGTTGGCCAGCGCATAGGTCGTCACGATCATGTCGCACTCGCCCGCCCGCTCGACGAACGCCGTGCCCTGGTCGCGCTCCGGCCCGTGATGGATGTGCACCTTGAGCTGCGGCGCAAACCGGTTCGCCTCGTGCACCCAGTTGCCGACGACCGATGTCGGCACCACGAGCAGCGTCGGCGCGGGCTTCTGGCCGTCGGGCGCGTGCTCGCGCTCGTGCACGATCGCGGCCAGCAGCTGGATCGTTTTGCCGAGGCCCATGTCGTCAGCCAGGCACGCGCCGAAGCCGAAACGCTCGAGGAACGCGAGCCAGCTGAAGCCCCGCAGCTGGTAGGGTCTGAGCGTGCCGATGAACCCGTCGGGCTGCTCGAGCACGGGGAGCGACTCGCCGGTCGAACTGCCGAAGACCTCCGAGAGCCAGCCGGTCGTTTCCAGGCCGATGACGTTGAGCCCGGTCGTCCGGGCATCGGCACCGAACGCCATGCGTATCGCCTCGCCCACCGCCATCGAGCCGCCCGGGTTCTCGCGGATGAACTTCACCGCGGCCTCGACGTCCTCGGGTCGGATCTCGACCCACTTGCCGTTGATCAAGACCAGCGGGCTCTTCCGCTCGGCAAGCTGCTCGAACTCCTTGAGCGTCAGCGTCGTGTCGCCCACGGCGATCTGCCACTGGTAACCCACCAGCGCCTCAAGCCCGAGCTGGGCCTGACCGGCCGTGCCCGACACACCCGTGTCTTCGCCGAGCTCGCCGGGCTCGCTTTCGAGCAAGAGCCGAGCGCCAAGCCTCGACGACGAGCTCCCGAACCACGCGGGCTCCAGCACGCCGAAGCCCTGCTCACGCAGGATCGGCCGAACCTCACGCAAAAACGCATACGCCTCTTTCGTCGTCAGCGGCACATCAACAGGTTCCGATTCGTCGAGCGCACGCTCCAGCGGCTTGTACAGCCTGCTCGCACGCCCGAGCTCGCCCAGAAGCAGCTCCTGCGGGTTGTCGAGCCGGCGGCCCTCGAGCGTGATCGTGTCGGAAGCGAGTAGCCAGATGTCCGCCGCATCGACGAGCACGTCCTCGGCCTCGACGGGCTGCAGATGGAAGCTGAGCGACCACATCGCGTCCGCGGGCTCGATGATCGCCGGGCGACCCTCCTCGTCGGTCGCGGCCTCCGGCTGGTGCATGACCACCGGCTCGTTGAGCCTGAGGCAGAGCCGCCAGTCGACGCTTGCGCCCCGCTCCTCAAGCCGACCCGTCCATGCACGAACGCCGCGGACCAGCTCGCGACGATCGGGGGTCTCCACCCGCACCGCGTCGCCCAAGAGCCCGGCGAGCCAGCCAACATTCACGTCGTTCGTATCGCGTCCCTCGATGACCTCGGGCATGTCGTCGGCGATCAACGCCGCGCGGGCGGTCGCGTCCACGAGCCTGCCGACCATGTCGTCGAGGATCGCAGCCGGGTCGTGCTCAAAGGCATCGACACCCGCGCGAACCGACGAGGGCATCGCCGCGACCAGCGCCGCCGCGTCCTCGGCCGTCGCCTCATCCGCGAGCCACGCCTGCCACGCGCCACGCAGCTCACCCGTCGCCATCTGACGCAGGCCCGGGACAAACCGCTGCTGCGCCACCAGCCGGCGGGCGAAGCGGGCGACCATCGCGAGGTACCCGATGCTCGGCCCCACGGTGACGGAAGGCGGCGGCGCGTCGATCAGCCGCTCAAGCAGCGCCGAGGCATCGCCCGCCGAGGGCGACACCGCCTCGACATCGACCCGCGCGAGCGCGTCGGGAGCCAGATCGACCAGCGAGGCGCCCCCGGCAATCGCGAGCTTCGCGCTCGGCAGGACCCGAGACTCGCTCGAAGGCAAGCGGAGCGACAGCAGCCCGGACGACAGCTCGACGCCGCACGATTCGAGGTGTTCGACCAGCTGAGACGACGGAACAGCGAACGGATGCAGGGACGCCTGGGGTCCGGCCGCGTCGGCCCCCGCCTGCTCGGAGCCCGCCAGCTCGGGCCCGGCATGCTCGAGGCCGGTTTCCGTCTCGGCCCAGATCTGCAGGCGACCGAGCGCCCAAACCGCGTGTAGAACGATCATCCGTGTGTGTTCCCGGAGCTCCGTGCCGCCGATGCACAGCGACGACCGCCGCGCAGGCGCATCGTAGGCGACATCAAAGCAAGACAAACCATCGCAAGGATTACGGCATCCGGATACCGCGGATGCGGCTCGCGGCTGCGAATAGGGGTGCGGGGACTCGAACCCCGGACCAGCGGATTAAAAGTCCGATGCTCTACCGACTGAGCTACACCCCTCCGGGATCTACCAACGCCGATCATGGCGTGAAGGTCATGCTAGCCGCGCCGTGTTCGCCGACGGAGCGGAACCAGATCCATCAGCATCGACGCGTGCCTCACGCTCGCGCCGCGATGACCATCGATGCACGCCCTGCCCCGCGCAGCCACCGCCGCACGCGCAGCCGGATCTCGCACGAGCTTGACCAGATCGTCCGCAAGCCGATCGCGGTCGCTCCGGACGATCCCGCCCGCAGCATCGAACGCAGACACAACCGCCCGGAAATCGTCGACACGCAGGCCGATCACCGTCGCTCGGCCGAGCGCGATCGGCTCGATCGGATCCGAGCCGAACAGGTCTCCGAAGCTCCGCCCCATGACCACGACGTCCGCCAGCTCGTACGCGGCCCGCAGCTCGCCGATCGAATCGAGCAGGAACCGTGTCGCGCCGGCGGGCCTCGTCTCGGGCTCAGATCGCCGAACGCACGGCCCAAGATCGAGAGCCGCCCCCTCGAAGCGTTCGGGCTTCCTCGGGGCGCATAGCAGCTGCACGCCCGCCGGGCACGCCTCGCGGAGCAGCTTCTCCTCACCAGGACCGGTGCTGCCGGCAACGATGAGCGGCTTGCCCCGATCGATACCGAGCGCCGCCGCGAGCGCGTCGGCCTCCGCACCAACCGATTCGAGGTTCGCCGCGTCCCACTTCATCGATCCGGTGACCTTGACCTTCGCGACCCCCATCGCGGCGAACCGCGCCGCATAGCTCTCGTCTTGCACCGCAGCGCACGCGAGGCTCGCGAACATGCCGCCCACGATCGGGCGCGCCCGGCGGTAGCCGCGGAACGACCGCTCGCTCAGCCGGCCGTTGATCACCGCGGTCGGCACACCCCGGCGGCGGCACGCAGCGAGGAAGTTGGGCCAGATCTCAAGCTCGACCATGCCGACCACGTCGGGCCTGACCCGCGAGAGGAACCGTTCGACGCTCCACGACGCGTCGAGGGGGAAGCGGAGGACGTGCGCCGAGCCCCCGAAGAGCGACCGGGCCCGCGCGATGCCGGTATCTGTCGTCGCGGTGACGATGACCTCGGCCCGGGGCGTCAGCAGCGGCACGAGGGTGCGGAGCGCGTTGGCCTCGCCCACGCTGACCGCGTGCAGCATCACGCGCGGCCGGCCGGCGGACGCGGGGAGCCGACGCACCCCGCCGAGCCGCTCGTTCCAGCCGCCGCGCTGCTTGCGCAGAAGAAGCGGCGCCGCGGCGGTCGCGGCGAGCGCATAGCCCGCGTCGAGCGGGTTCACAACACAATCCACCGGCTCGGAGCCTGTCCCGGGCGCATCAAATGGGCGGGCGGGGACTCGAACCCCGGACCTACCGCGTGTAAGGCGGACGCTCTAGCCAACTGAGCTACCCGCCCGGGCGAGCACGAGCATATCCCGCTACCGGGTCTGACCGGAGCCCTCGACAACGTACCGCTCGGTTGTCAGCTCTTCGAGGCCCATCGGCCCGTACGCGTGGAGCCGGCTCGTCGAGATCCCGATCTCCGCGCCGAGGCCAAGCTGGAACCCGTCGTTGAACCGCGTCGACGCGTTCACGAGCACGCAGGAGCTGGTCACGCGGCGGACAAATTCGCGCTGGACATCCGCATCCTCCGCGACGACCGCCTCGGTGTGGTCGGTCGCGAACCGGGCGATGTGGTCGACCGCCTCATCGAGTGAACCGACGACCCTGGCCGCGAGGATCAGGTCAAGAAACTCGAAGCCGAAGTCGTCATCCGCCGCAGGACGCACCGAGGGCCGACCGCCCGCGAGGCCGAGGAACCGGGCGTCTGCCCGGATCTCGAACCCGTCGCGTTCCGCCCGCTCGGCGAGCCGGGGCACGAAATCGGCCGCGATCCGTTCGTGCACCAGTACGCACTCGGTGGTGTTGCAGGTCGCGGGCGCGCTCGTCTTCCCGGTCGCGACGATCTCGATCGCCTTATCAAGGTCGGCCGACGCATCGACATAGACATGGCAGACGCCCTGGAAGTGCTGGATCGTCGGCACCCTCGCGTGCTCGTGCACAAACCGGATCAGCGTTTCGCCGCCCCGCGGGATCACGAGATCGATCGAGCCGGTAAGCGTCAGCATCTGCTTGAGCTCTTCGCGGTCGGACGTCGTCACGAGCTCGATCGCCGATGCCGGCAGCCCGTGCTCGCCGAGCGCGGCCTGCGACATCTCCCACAGCATCGCGTTCGAGTGCGTTGCCTCGCGCCCGCCCTTGAGCAGGCACGCGTTGCCCGCTTTCAAGCAGAGCGCAAAGGCATCGACGGTCACGCCGGGCCGCGCCTCGTAGATCATCGCCACCACGCCCAGGGGCGTGCGGAGCTTTTTCACGCGCAGCCCGCTCGGCACATGGTCGTCCCGCGTCACGAGCCCGACCGGGTCGGGCATCGACGCGATCTGTTCGAGCCCGTCCGCGATCTGGCCGAGCGACGCGTCGGTGAGCTCGAGCCGCCGGAGCTTGGCGTCGCCGATCCCGCTCTCGCGCGCCGCCGCCATGTCGCGGGCGTTCGCGGCGAGCACCTCGGCGGATCGCTCGCGGAGTCGCGTCGCGAGCGTCCGGAGCACGCCGTCTTTCGCCGCCGAGTCGGCAAACGCGAGCTCACGCGATGCCTGCTTGCACCGTGCAGCCGCAGAAGCTACATCATCCATGCCCCGTCCCCTTCGCGTGCACGTGCAGGTCCGCCCGGTGGACCAGCTCCTCGGCGTACACGTACCCGAGCACCTGCCCGATCTGGTCTGACTGTTTCCCCGCGATCCGTGAAGCGTCCTCGCTGCCGTACGAGGCGAGCCCCCGGCCGAGTTCGTCGCCGCGTTCATCAACGACCGCCACGAGCTCGCCGGCGCGGAACCCGCCCTCCACGCGCACGACCCCTGCTGGCAGCAGGCTCGCACCGCCGGCGAGCGCCGCCGCTGCCCCGCGATCGACAACGACCGAGCCCCGGGGCCTTGCCGCCGACGCGAGCCACCGCTTTTTCGCGCGCGAGCCAACCCTGGCGGGGACCCGCGTCCCGGCGGGCTCGCCTCGCATCAGCACGCCGAGCACACCCCGGGCCGTGCCCGACGCGATCACGGCCGTCACGCCCGCAGACGCGGCGATGCCGGCCGCCTCGAGCTTGGTTGCCATCCCGCCGACACCCGTCTTCGACACGTCATCGCGGACGAGGCGCATCGCCTCGTCCGTGTCGGCCAGCTCCGCGATCACATCGCCGGTCTCGTCCTGCACGCCCTCGACGACCGAGAGCAGCGCGAGCAGATCCGCGTCGAGCAGGCTCGCGACGAGCGCGCTGAGACGGTCGTTGTCACCGAAACGTATCTCGTCGAACGCTACCGAATCGTTCTCGTTCACGATCGGGACGATGCCGGCGTCCAGAAGCGTCTCGAGCGTGCGGCGGGCATTCAAGAACCGCGTTCGATCGTCCAGGTCGTCCGCCGTCAGCAGCACCTGCGCGACACCAAGGCCGAACGGCTCGAACGCACCCGACCACGCGCCGACGAGCCGAGACTGCCCCACCGCGGCCGCGGCCTGCTTCCGCACGATCTCGGTCGGCATCGCATCGAGCCCGAGGCTCGACAGCCCAGCCGCCACCGCGCCCGACGACACAACCACGACCCGCCGCCCACTGCGCACCGCCTCGGCGATCTCGAGCGCGAGCAGCGTCATCCGCTCGCGGTCGAGCGAGCCGCCCGGAGCGACCACGCCGCTGCCGACCTTCACCACAATGAGACCGGGTGCCTGCATCATCGGCGAGACTGTATCGCGCGTCGGCCCGGCTGCTTCAGCCCTGGGCCGCCCCGAGGCGGATCGCGTTGAAAATAAGGCCGGCGTGCGAGTAGGCCTGCGGGTGGTTGCCGAGGCTCCGGCCAGTCGCCGGGTCGTACTCCTCGGGCATCAGCCCGGTCGGCCCGGCGAGGGCGGTGTACTTGTTGAAGAGCTCCCACGCGTCGGTCAGCCGACCCATCGCGGCGTAGGAATCGATGAGCCAGGTGGTGCAGAAATGGAACCCGCCCTCGCCGCCGGGCAGCCCGTCGTCATACTTGTAGCGGTAGACCGTCGGCCCTTCGAGCAGCTCGCGTTCGACCGCGGCGACCGTGCCCGCGAACCGCTCGTCCGCGGGATCGATCAGGCCCATGGTGCCGATCAGCAGCGCCGCGGCGTCGATCTCGGTCGAGCCGTACCACGCGCCGAACGCCGAGATCTCCGGGTTGAAACCCTTCTCGAGCACGTCGTCTCTGATCCGATCGCGGAGCGCCGACCAGTCGTCGCGCGACTTACCGAGGTACCGCTCGCTCACCTTCACGGCCCGGTCCATCGTCACCCAGCACATGACCTTCGAGTGCAGCCAGTGCCGACGCTCGTCCCTGACCTCCCAGATGCCGTGGTCGGGCTCTTCCCAGCGGTTCTCGACGGCTCGGGCCATCTGCTCGACTAGCTGCCAGTGCTCGAAGGTCACCGGCGCACCCCGCTCGAGCAGCCTCCAGATCAGCTCGACCACGGGCCCGAACACGTCGAGCTGGAGCTGGTTGGCAGCGCCGTTGCCCACGCGGACGGGCCTCGAGCCCATGTAGCCCGGCAGCTCGGCGAGCTCCGCCTCGGGCCCGAGCTCCTGACCCGAAACGGTGTAGAGCGGCGCGAGCCGCTCGGGCGCACTGATCCGGTCGAGCACGCCGAGCGTCCAGTCGAGCAGGCCGATCGCCTCGGAGTGCGACCCGAGCCTGACGAGCGCTTCGCAGCTGATCGCGGCATCTCGGAGCCAGCAGTACCGGTAGTCCCAGTTGCGCACGCCGCCCGGGTCTTCGGGAAGGCTGGTCGTCGCCGCGGCGAGCACGCCGCCGGTCGGCCCGTGCACGAGCCCCCGCAGCGCGAGCGCGCTGCGGCGGACCAAGTCCGGCATCACATCGGGCACGTCGAGCGAAGCGAGCCACTTCGACCAATAGCGGTCGGTCTCTTTGCGACGCGCCGGCTCGGGCTGGCGAGACTCGCTCAGGTCCCCCGTGCCGTAGCGGAGCTCGAGCACGACGGGCCGGCCGATCGCCTCGACCTCACCGACCGCCGTGTCGTGCTGCCCGTCGCGCTGGATCGACCAAGACACACCCGGAGATCGCAGCACCACCGGGTCGGCGAGCCCCTCGATGACGAGCCCGCCCTCGGCCTGCGTGAGCCGTGTCGGCACACGACCGAAGTCGAGCCGCGGCGCAAACTCGATCCGAACCTTGCCCGCGCCGCCGATGACCCGCACCAAATCAGTCCGCCCCGCGCGCTGCGTCGGACGCGAGCCCGAGCAGTCGAGGTAGTCCGTCACCGTCAACGCGCCCCACCGCGTCTCGACGATGTTCGTCTCGCGGTGATATCGCTGGCCCGCCTCCGCGTGCTCGGTCACGGGCCTGATGTCGAAATACCCGGCTGTCGCGCCGCCGATCAGCTCGCCGAACAGCGCAGGCGAATCGGCCCGCGGGGCGCACATCCACACGACCCGCCCCGAGGCGGTTTCGAGCGCCACCGTCCGCTGATCGCTCAGCATCGCCAGCTCTTCGATCGGCGTCGCGTCCGATCCTGCCGCCCATCGCTGCCGAAGCTCCGTCAGCCTCGCGAGCATCTGCGCCACGTCGTGCGTGTCGCCCACGCGGAACGACGCGCCGGTCGCGCCGGGCCCGACCTTGATGCCGACGTCTGGCCCGTGCAGCCGATCGAACGCGTCCTCGTCCGTCACGTCGTCGCCGACGAACACGGCGGTGCCGCAGTTGAGGCGCTTGCGGAGCGTCTCGATCGCGTCGCCCTTGTTCGTGCTGACCACGCCCAGCTCGACGACCATCTTGCCGCGCTTGACATGCACGCCCTCCCACGTCGCGGGGCCCTGCTCGACCTTCTCGACCGCGGGCTCGGCGAGCGCCGGGTCCGCGTTGCGGTAGTGAAACGCCACGCTCGCGGGCTTGGTCTCGATCTGGAACCCCGAGCCCTCGCCGGCGATCGACTCGAGCTCCGCCTCGACGCGCTTGCGGAGCTCGACGGCCTCGGCGGGCAGCGCATCGGCGAAACCGACGTCAAACTCAGACCCGTGCGACCCGACCAGGTGCACGCCCTCCGGCTCGCCGAGGAGCACGGCGAGGTCCGCGAGCGATCGGCCGGAGATCACCGCCACGTGCGTGCCCGGGATCTGCGCCAGCGCCCGCAGCGCCACGACCGATTCGCGGTCGGGCGCCGCCTGCGACGGGTCCTCGACGATCGGCGAGAGCGTGCCGTCGTAATCCGATGCGACCAGCAGCGTGGGCGCTGTCGCAAGACGCTCGAGAGAGTCGGAAAGATCCATTACGTCGCCAACGCCTCCAAGAACGAATCGGCCCATGTAAACACGGTGTTTTTCCGCACCGCCTGCCGCAGCAATGTCATCCGACGCTTCCGCTCGCTGTCGTCGAGGGTGAGCGCCGCCTCCATCGTGGCGGCGAGCCCATCGACGTCGTGCGGGTTGACAAGGAGCGCACCGGATCGCAGCTCGTGGGCCGCGCCGGCAAACTCACTGAGCACCAGCGTGCCGATATCGCCCTCGTTCGCCGCGACGTACTCCTTCGCAACGAGGTTCATGCCGTCCCGCAGCGGGGTCACGACCATCACGTCCGCCATCCGGTAGTACGCCGCCAGCTCGCGGAACGGCAGGCTCCGGTACAGGTAGTGCACGGCCGTCCGCCCGGGCTTGCCGAACTGGCCGTTGATCCGGCCGCTCAGCCTCTCGACGTACGCCCGGAGCTCCGCGTAGTCGTCGACGCTCTCGCGGCTCGGCACCGCGATCTGCACGAGCGCGCAGTCGTCGACCGAGAGCGACCCCCGCCGAAGAAGCTCTTCGAACGCCCGAAGACGGATGTCGATGCCCTTCGTGTAGTCGAGGCGGTCGACGCCCAGCAGCACCCGGCGGTGCCCAGAGCGGCTCGACGCCAGATCGTTCTTGAGCTGATACGCCATCGCCCGGACGTCCTCGGCCGTCCCGATCGACTCCATGTCCTTCACATCGATCGAGATCGGGAACGCCTGCACACGGACGGTGCGGCCGTTGTAGACCATCCGCTTCTCGGGGCCCTTCGCGTCGGAATACAGCTTCGCCGCTGACGCAAAGTTTCTCGCCGACGACGGGGTCTGAAAGCCGACCACGTCCGCGCCCATCATCCCGGCCAGGATCTCGCGACGCCAGGGAAGCTGCGCAAAGAGCTCTTCCGGCGGGACCGGGATGTGCAAGAAGAACCCGATGCGGACATCGGGCCGCAGCTCACGCAGCATGCCCGGGACGAGCTGCAGCTGATAATCGTGCACCCAGACCATGTCGCCCGGACCGGCCTCCTCAGCAACCGCTTCGGCGAACATCCGGTTCACGTCGACATAGGGCCACCACCAGCGGCGGTGGAACTGCGGCGTGCGCACCGAGTCGTGGTACAGAGGCCAGAGCGACGTGTTGCTGAACCCGCCGTAGAACTTCTCGATCTGGTCGGCCGAGATCGGCACGGGCCGCACCTGCATGTTCTCGTGCTTGAAAGGCTCCGGGGCCTTTCCCGCGACTCCGGACCAGCCGACCCACGAGCCGCCCGTATCGTTCAGGATGGGCGTCATCGCCGTGACGAGCCCGCCGGGCGAGGTCTCCCACGCCTGCTTGCCCTTCTTCTTAACCCGCTTCACGGGCAGGCGGTTGGCAACAATGATCAGCCGCGGCTTCGATGGCATGGCACTCTCGCGGCTTCTTCAAGGTACTCAAGAACGCACGTGACGCACACGAGCATAGTGAAGACCGCGTCGGCAGGCGAACGAGACCCCACAAGCCCCTCGGGTTCAGTCGCTCATTCAGGCGCTCATCATCCGGCTGAACCGGAACATGCCCGCCCCGGCGATAAACCCCACGAGCCCGATCCCGATCAGGATCCCGCAGGGCAGCAGCAGCTCCTGGGGCCCAAAACCGCGCCAGATCACGCCATCGAGCGCCTCGATGACCCATCGGAAGGGGCTCACGCCCGCGACCGACCGCATCCAGTCCGGCATGAAGACCACCGGCACCGCCGCGCCGCCCGCGAGCGCCATCACCAAAAGCACCGCGCGCCCGAAGCCCTCGACTGCCGCAACTGTGCGCCCGAAGCTCGCGATGAGCATCATCACCCCGACGAACGCCACGCACGCACAGACCGAGGCCACCGCCAGCAGCACGTACGACTCGGGCCGGACGCCGAAGAACGGCAGATGCGCAAAGCCCACCAGCACCGCCATCATCGCGACCGACGTGATGAGGCACCCGAGCGCCTTGCCCGCCAGGATCTGCCAACGCCCGATCGGCGCGAGGCTCAGCCGCACCAGCGTGCCTCGGGACCGCTCGCCGACGAGCGACAGGCTCGACCCGAGCGCGCAGGCCATCAGGCCCCAGGCCGCGCCCTGCGGGAACGTGAGCGCGAACGCCGTAACCGGAGCCGTCCGCTCACGCGACGACAGCTCCGACAGCTCGAGCGAGACGGGTCCGTCGGCGTCCGCGGCCAGCAGCCCGCCGCCGCCCTGCGCGAGCAGGCCCTCCACACCCGAAAGCATCAGGTCCACCGCAGCGGCAACCTCGGGCGGCGCGTTCTCACCCATCGCCTCGCGCGACTCGTCCATGACCGCCCGCGCCCGCTCAGCATCGCCGAACGTGTCCCCTATGTGCCGGAACACGAGCCCGAAGAGCGTGCCCTGCAGGATCGCGGATTCCGCCCGCCTGCTCGGATCCACAACCCCTTCGAGCCGCACCCGCTCGCCGCGGACGAGCGTCGACGCCGGATCGCCGAAGCCCTCGGGCAGCACGATGAGCGCCGACTCCTTGCCCCGCCGCACCTGCTCGGTGCCAGCAGTGCGCGTGTCGTACAGCGTGACCCGCAGCGCGTCGGACCCGGCCATACGCTCCACAAAGGCCCTCGACCCGTCGCTCCGATCTTCGTCGACGAGCGCGACCTGCACCGTCCCCGTGCCCTCGCCCGAGCCGGAAAACATCAGCCCGAACAGCAACGCGTACAGCACCGGGAACGCAAAGGTAAAGAACGCCCCGAGCCGATCGCGCATCTGCAGACGCACGTCCTTCACCGCCAGCAGCAGGATCGCTCGGACCGCACGCACCCCATGCACCTCCCCCGGCCGCCCGGCTAGTCCCGCAGCGTCCGCCCGGTCAATTCGAGAAAGACCGACTCCAGGTCGCCGCTCCCGGAAGCCGCCATCGCCCCGCCGGTGCCGGCCCCTCGCCCAGACCCCGACAGACTCGACCTTGAGCCGGCGTTCATGCCCGCGCCCGCCATCGCGACCTTCGGTTCTTCCGCAAACTGGTCCGGCTCGGGGTCGCGATCGGCCGCGAATCGGCTGATCAGGTCCCCCACCGTGTCCATCGCCAGCAGCCGGCCGCGATCGATGATCGCGACGCGGTCGCACAGCCGCTGGGCTTCTTCCATGTAGTGCGTGGTGTAGACCACGGTGATCGCGTCGTCGCGCAGGCCCCGGAGGATGTCGAAGAGCGCGTTCCGGCTCTGCGGGTCGACGCCCGCCGTAGGCTCATCGAGCAAAATCAGCCGCGGCCGATGCACCAGCGCCGCAGCCAGGTTCAGCCGACGCTTCATCCCCCCGGAGAAGCCAGCAACTCGGTGTCCCGCCCGGTCGTCGAGCCCGACGCGCTCGAGCAGTTCGCCCGCGCGGCCGCGACGCTCGCGACGCGTCATGCCGAACAGGCCCGCGAACAGCTCGAGGTTCTCCCTCGCCGTCAGATCGTCGTAGATCGCCAGGCTCTGCGGCGCAACACCGAGCGCCGCACGCGCCGCCTGCCGGTGAGGCGGGCCGATGCCCTCGAGCGTGATGCGACCCGCGTCGGGCCTGAGCAGCCCGACCGCGAGCGAGATGCTCGTCGTCTTGCCAGCGCCGTTCGGGCCGAGCAGCCCGAAGACCTCGCCCGGCTCGATCCGGATCGAAAGCCCGTCGAGCGCCCGAACGCCCCCGAAAGACTTTGAGACTGAATCGAAGACGAGCATGAGGTCATCCTACACGTACCGGCCCGGTCGCTTGACCGGCTACGCTTGCCGCATGAGCGATTCTCCGCAGCGCTGCACCGTCGGATCCGTTCGTATCGGCGTTGGTGAACCACTCGCTGTGATCTCAGGCCCGTGCGTGCTCGAAACATTTGAATTGGGCCTCGAGGTCGGCAAAGCGATGCACGCCGCATGTCAGGATGCCGGTGTCGCCTATATCTTCAAAGCCAGCTTCGACAAGGCCAACCGCAGCAGCATCGCCAGCTACCGCGGGCCCGGGCTTGAGCAGGGGCTCGATTGGCTCCGTCAGATCGGCGAAACGCTCGGCGTGCCGACGACGACCGACATCCACGAGCCAACGCAGGCGATGCCGGTCGCCGAGGCGGTCGATCTGCTGCAGATCCCCGCGTTCCTGAGTCGGCAGACCGACCTGCTCCTGGCTGCGGGCGAGGCCGCCGCGACGCACAGCAGGGCGGTCAACGTCAAGAAGGGCCAGTTCATGGCCCCGGCCGAGATGTCCGGGCCGATCAAGAAGCTGGGCGAAGCGGGCTGCAGCAACATCATGCTTACCGAGCGGGGCACGTTCTTCGGGTATCACCGCCTCGTGAACGATTTTACGGGCCTCGGCGACCTCATCGAACTCGGTTCCCCGACGTGCTTCGACGTGACCCACTCGATCCAGCTTCCCGGCTCGGGCACGCAGACGGGCGGGCGGCCGGAGCGAGCCCCGCTGCTCGGCCGCGCCGCCGCGGCCGCCGGGGTGCACGCTCTCTTCATCGAGGCCCATCCCGACCCCGAGCATGCCAAGAGCGATGGCGCGACGGTGCTGCCGCTCGACGTTGCTGCGGGCATCGTGCGAGATGCGGCGGCGATCCGGTCCGCGCTCGGCATGTGACAGCAACGCGTCGAATACACAAGAAAAAACCTCCCGGGAAGCCGGGAGGTCGGAAAGCATCTGTCTTTGGCGGCTTGTTCAGCCGGCCTTGGCGGCGACGAACTCGCGGAGGCTCTTGGGCCTCGGTGTCTCGGCGTCGAGCGGGTCGACGTGCACCTTGCGGCCCTGGAAGACCACGCGGCCGGTGCCGACAGAGTACAGCGTGTCGTCCTTGCCTTTCATGACCTGGAAGCCGGGCATGAACTTGGTGCCGCACTGCCGCACGATGATCGCGCCGGGCTTGGCGATCTGGCCGCCGTAGAGCTTCACGCCGCGGTACTGCGGGTTGGAGTCGCGGACGTTGCGGGTCGAGCCCTGGCCCTTCTTGTGTGCCATCGCGGAACCTCGGAAGAAGTCGATCAGACCCGGCGGACCCACCGCCCGTCGGGCCCAGAGTTTAGTCGGTGATTACCGCATGATCCACCGCTCGGAGACGATCTCGAGCGGCTTGGAGCCCCTGCCGACGAGCGTGCCGGGCGTGGCGTACCGCACCATGTACGTCTTGCGGAACGTGAGCGTCTCGGCGTCGCCCGTGTCGGGGTTCGTGAACTCGACCTGCTGCGTTTCGCCGCTAAAGCCCGCGGCATAGAGCGCAAGCTCGTCGGTGGTCAGGCTCGGAGCCCGCCAGATGACGAGCCCGTCTTTCGCGTTTTCCCGGCCTTGCAGGATCGGCCCGATAATCTGGATCTGATCTTCCAGCAGCGGGCTATCGAGCAGCGTCAGCAGCGATTCGCGAACGCTGCGGGGCACGTCGATCCCGGCACGGACGACGTCGCCGTCCTCGTTACCGAGCTCAAAGATCGGGGCAAACTGCAGGTCTTCCCCGGCGTTGTTCGTCACCCGATATGTCATGTAAAAGAACGGCTGCAGGCCCTCGTCACCGACTTCAAGGGTGATCACACGGAGCGGGCCGACCTCGATTTCAAGCTCCCACCGCTGGGGGAGCGGGTCGGGCTCGGGCGGCCGAACGGCTTCAGCCGCGGGGGCGGCCGCGGAAGTCGACGCTGCACCGAGCATCGCAGCAGCGGCTGCAGACACCAGAATCCCGAGCCGGACACGCGGCATGAGCATGCTGAACACTCCGAGAGGTGCGCTGGAAGCGCGGGGGCGGCCGGCCGCCGGCTCCTGGCCTCGACCGGTGACGTTTCGAGCAGCGGCGCTCCGTCGCCGCGTTCGACTGTCGTAGTCTACGGCTCTCCTGCCGATGATCAAAGCCGCATGACCAACGAGCCTGCACAGACCGAGAACACCGATCAGCGGACCGCCGAGCGGGCCGAGGGCGAGCTGCTGCTCGCTGCCGCGGAACGGATCGTGCCGCCCTCCGGCAACCGGCGCGATACCGCCAAGCGGTTCCTGGCCGGGGCCTCGGCCTCGGGCCTGGACCTGTCGCACGCGTTCGCCGTGATCGATCGGGGCTCCTCGGGCCGCCAGGCCTGGGCCCGGCAGGCGTGCCTCGCGATCCCGGGGCCTGGGCGGACGGCGATGCTGTTTGTGTCGCCGCCCTCCGCGGCGGATGAAACCGAGGCCGACCGCGTCGAGCGCGACGCGTGCATCCGGGCCTCGATCGCGTCGCTCCCGCCCGAACGGGTCGCGGTCGCTCAGGCGCTGCCCGACCCGAGCGACCACTGGACCACCCAGGCTTTCGAGCGGGCCGGCATGCTGCAGGTGGGCGATCTTGCGTACTTGAGCCGATCGATGCACGCCCGGGCGTCGCGGCCCGGTGACCTGCCCGAAGGGATCGAGATCAGGCAGGCGGGCCATCTGGCAGAACCCTGTGCCGAGCGGACGCTCATGCTCGAGACGCTGGAGGCGACGTACACAGATACCCTCGACTGCCCGGAGCTCTGCGGGATGCGACGCGTCGAGGACATCCTCGAGAGCCACCTCGCTGCAGGGCTCTACAAAGCCCAGCACTGGCTCATCGCGACCGAGCAGGGCCGGGGCATCGGGTGCAGCCTCGTGAGCGAGACCGACGACGGCTCGACCGCCGAGCTTGTCTACTTGGGGTTGGCGCCGGGTGCGCGCGGCCGCGGTCTCGGGCGGCGGCTCCTCGAATCCTCGATCTGGGGGCTGCGGCTCTCGAAAGCAAAGCGGCTGGTGTGCGCTGTTGACCGCCGGAACTCGCCGGCGCTCCGGCTCTACGACTCGTTCGGGTTCGATGAGTTCGCATCGCGACGCGCGTGGGTGAAGCCGATCGGATCAGGCGGCGGCTGATCGGGCGCTGCCCACCGGTTATCCACCGGCTGCACGCCCCGGTGTGCACGCGTTGTGGAGTTCTTTTTTCGAGAGACGTAACTGACTGTCACGGCGACGACAGCATCAAATTGCCGGATCGAGCGGGCGTGAGAGCCTTGCTGATTCGCCCGATCTGCCGTAGGCTCTGGTGTGGGCATGGAAGGACTCCGGCCCGGTGAGCGGTGTGCTCGGGGCTGGTCAGGGACGGCAAACCAACAGGTCGAATGGATCACCGGCTGAGCCTTGGCCCTTGCGAGGACGGGTATCGGTGCGTCCGCAGGCGGCAGCGACGATCGGCAGGCCTTGTGCCTGCTGGTGCGGGTCGATGCCGAAGGGGGATGGGGCGTTGGAGACGCCGGCTCACACCGATCGCACTCGCCGACCTACGGATGCGCCGGATCGACCAGGCCGCAGCGACAGCGTGCGCGACAGGACCGGCGACGATGCGGGCGGCTTGAGCGGCCGACGAGCCGCGATGCCCAAGCAGAACGGTCAGCCCGCCGCAGCTCGGAACGACACCGCCCAGGCGGCACGGAGCGAGCCGGCTTCGAAAGACCTGACGACCGAACAGGCCGCCTCGCTGGTGCTCCGTTCGCTCGACGCGGCGATCGGATCTGAGCGGGTCGACCGCTACTTCCGGGGCGATACCGCGCTCAAACTCGATGGCACGGTGTTGCTCGTTCTGGTGCCGAGCCCGTTCCACGGCGGGCTGATTGAGCGGCGGTTTGGGTCGGCTCTGCGCGATGCGGTCGCCGAGCATCTCGGGCCCGGGTGCCGCTACGAGGTCCGAGTCGATGAAGATCGGGCCCGCCAAGACCGAGACCGTGAAGACCTGCCCGGTGAAGCCCGGGTCGACGGTGATCGGCAGAGCGGTCGAGATAATCCACTGGATGATCGGCTGGGGGATGGTGCTGGTCATCGAGCGGGCGGACCGACCCCGACCCCGCCTGCTCGGCGCGCTGTCAGGGCAGCGAAGCGCACGCCGCAGGCGATCGACGAGCGGTTTGACCTGAGCCGATTCCTGGTTGGCCCATCGAATCGGATGGCGTTCGACGCGGCGACGCGGGTGGCCGAGCGGGGTAACGACGCAGGCAACGAGCGGGGCGACGGCGGTTTCACGCGGCTGTTTCTTCATGGCCCGTGCGGCGTTGGCAAGAGTCACCTGTTGCGCGGCATCGCGCGGCGGGCAGACCGCGCGCACGCGGATCCCTCGGACCAGTCCAGACCCGGCGGCCTGCGCGTGAAATGCGTTTCGGCCGAGACATTCACCAACGAGTACATCCAGGCGGTGCAGAGCGGGAACGTCGACGGCTTCCGGCGTCGGCACCGCCGCCTCGACCTCTTGTGCATCGACGACGTGCACTTCGTCGCGGGCAAAAACGCGACGCAGGTCGAGCTCCTGCACACGCTCGACGCGATCGAACTCGACGGTGCACGGCTGGTGCTGGCGAGCGACGAGCACCCGCACGCGATCCGCCAGCTCAGCAAGGGGCTTGCGAGCCGGTTTGTCTCGGGCATGGTCGTCGGGATCGACCCGCCCGACGCGGACCTGCGTCGCCGGCTCATCCGCGAGTTTGCTTCGCGGCGTGGGCTCACGCTCGATGACAGCGCCGTCGAATGCCTCGGCCGGAGCGGCCGGCAGCCGCTCTCGGCTCGCGATATCGAAGGCACGATGACGCGTCTGGACGCGGCGGCGACGCTGAGCCGGCAGCGCGGACGGGTGCTCGCGGCGTCGGACGTGGAGGACCTGCTGCGGGGCGAAAGCGGCGACGCGATCGGTCAGGGGCCGTCGCTCGTTCGATTCGGCACGATCCGCGACGCCGTGTGCGAGCCGTTGGCGGTGGATTCGGCCGAGCTTGGCAGGTCGGGCCGGCACCCGCGGGTGGTCATGGCGCGGGCGCTGATCACGTTGCTCTGCCGCGAGCTCACGACCATGAGCTACCCAGAAATCGCCCGGGCGCTCGGGAAGAAGAACCACTCAACGGTGATCACGGCCCACCAGCGGATCGATCGGCAGATGGGAGAGCCCGTCAGGCTGGGCCTCGCTGTGGACGGGCTGACGATCGAACAGCTGCGCGACCGGCTCAGGGGTGACCTGGCCGGCGGCAGGCAGGACTGACCTCCAAACAGCGTGTGAAACGGCGACGAGGCTGGTGGGCGTGCCCGCGGACTTCTGGGACGGGGCAAGCCCGGTGCCGCGTCGGGGCCCGGTGCCGAGTTGGGGTCTGATTCTGCCTAGCGGCCGGAGCCAGAATCGGCCGATACTCCCCCAGCTTTGGTTGATTCGCCCGATGCCATCCCGCTCAGCCGGCCCGACATCTCGGATGTCGAGCGTCGCCTCGTTGACGACGTCCTGCGATCGGGCAGGCTCGCGCTCGGTCCCATGACCGAGCGGTTCGAGAGCATGGTCGCGGAGCGGGCGGGCTGCCGGCACGGCGTCGCGATGAATTCGGGCACCTCGGCGCTGCATGTCATGCTCGAGGGCCTCGGGATCGGGCCTGGCGATGAGGTGATCACCACGCCGCTGAGCTTTATCGCATCGGCGAACCCGATCCTGTACGTCGGCGCGACGCCCGTGTTTGTCGATGTCTGCCCGAAGACGCTCAATATGGATCCGGCGGCGGTCGAGGCGGCGATCACGCCCAAGACCCGCGGGATCATGGCGGTCGAGGCGTTTGGCAACCCGGCGTACATGGATCGCTATGCCCAGATCGCTGCGAGGCACGAGATCCTGTTGCTCGAGGACTGCTGCGAAGCGCTCGGCGCGCGCGTTGGCGGCCAATCCTGCGGCAGCTTCGGGCGGGCCGGCGCGTTCGGGTTTTATCCGAACAAGCAGATCACGACGGGCGAGGGCGGCATGCTGGTCACCGACGACGAAGCCCTCGCCGGCATCGCCCGGTCGCTTCGGAATCAGGGCCGCGACAGCTTCCCCGGCGGGTCTTCGGCGGGCGGCAGCGGCGAACGCGGCCGGGAAGGTCGGCAGCTCGGCGCGTGGCTCCAGCATCACCGCGTGGGGTACAACTTCCGGATGAGCGAGATCTCAGCCGCGATCGGCGTGGGCCAGATGCAACGGTTCGACGAGATCATCGAGCGGCGGCAACGCGTGGCGACGCTTTACATCGAGCGGCTGGCGGGCAACGAGCAGGTCGTGCTGCCGACCGTGCTGCCGGGCTGCGAGCCGACGTGGTTTGTGTTTGTTATCCGTTTGGCAGCCGGGTACACCGCCGAGGAACGGGACCGGATCATCGCGGGGCTGCGGACACATGACGTGGGCAGCGCGCCGTATTTCCCCTGCATCCACCTCCAGCCCCCCTACTGCGAGCGTTTCGGTTTCGGCGAGGGCCGATTCCCGATCGCGGAGTCCGTTTCAAATCGTACGATCGCGCTGCCGTTCTTTGGGGGCATGAGCGCTCGCGACATCGATCTGGTGTGCCAGACGCTCGAAGTGATGCTGAGCCGCGAGAATCTCTCGCGATCTTGACTCGCGTCCGCCTCGATGTGGTCTCGGACTGCGACTCGATCGACGACAATCGTGGCTCGAGCCGATCTCGCCCGGGTGGAAAGGTCACCAGCCCGTGACGTGTCGTGACCGGTGGCCTAGCATCGGGGCCGCTCCGGGTGGGTGATCGGCGTCGTAAGGCGGCGGTCGTCGGAGATGAAGTTTCTTGTGTGTCTGTAGGCGCTGGTGAGCCGGCGTCGGGAACCGATTTCGAGGTCTGCGATGCCGTACGAGTGCCACTTCACAGGGAAAAAGACAACCTTTGGCAGGAAGGTGGCCCACGGCGGCCAGAAGATCTCGAAGGGCGGCTTCGGGCTGAAGACGACGGGCATCTCTCGTCGGACATTCAAGCCCAACCTGCAGAAGGTCAACGCAGTGGTCGACGGCAAGCCGACGCGGGTTCGTGCCTCGACGCGTGCGATCAAGTCGGGCCTGGTCGTGAAGCCGCTGAAGCGGAAGTACGGCTACACACGGCAGCAGAAGGCCGGCGAAGACTAAGAACACGGCTTGCTGTTTCACGGCGGCATGTTCGACGCCGCTGCACTACAGGATATCTCTATCTCCGGCGAACCCATGAGATGTGGGTGGTTCTTCATTTGTATTTGTCGACACGGGCATGGTAGACTTCTGCACGGGGCAGGCCGATGCGGCCCTGTCCGAGCCGGAGGGCTGGCACGTGAAGTGCGACCGCTGCGATCGCGAAGCGACGACAGAAGAGGTGACGAAGGTCGGCGATACCTACGTGTACAAGCACCTGTGCGAGGCGTGCGCAGCGGGTGAGGGCATCGACGCTGGCGGAGGGGATTCGTCTGCGCCGCGTCCCAAGCCGGTCGCTCCCAAGGCGTCGGCGTGCGCCGGGTGCGGGCTGACGTTTGTGCAGTTCCGCGAGTCGGGCCGGGTCGGCTGCCCGGCGTGCTACGAAGCGTTCGAGAGTCGGCTCGGCCCCATGATCGAGCGTGCCCAAGAGGGCGGCACGCATCACGTCGGGAAGTCTCCGAAGCGATTGATCGGCGCCCTGAGTGATGCGGGCGCCGATCGGGCGGCCCAGCTTGCCAAGATTGAGGGCTCGTCGAAAGCGAAGCTCGCGAAGCTCGACGTGCTGAGCCGGCAGCTCCGGGCTGCGCTCGACGGCGAGCGGTTCGAGCAAGCGGCGATCATCCGGGACGAGATGCGAAGGCTCCGGGAAACCACGGTGCAGTCGGGCGAGGCGGAGCCCGGAGCACCGGCGGCGGGCTCAGCCGAGCCGGGCGGTGACGGCCTTGGGGATTAGCGATCCGACCGGACCCTCGGGGCCCCGCGGCCCGCTTGGCGAGATCGACTTCGGCACGGCGCCGTGGCTCGGCGGGGGCGACGCGTCGGATGTGGTCGTTTCGAGCAGGGTGCGGCTCGCGCGAAACGTGGCGAGCTTCCGCTTCGTCGGCCGGTCATCGGCAGAAGACCGGCTCGCGGTGCTCGACATGCTCCGTTCTCGTCTCGGCGGGGATGAGATTTTGCCGGGGCGTCGATCGGCGTGGCTCGACGTGCACCAGCTGACGCGGCTCGAGCGGGCGCTGCTCGTTGAGCGGCACCTGATCTCGCCGCAGCACGCCCGCGGTCAGAGCGTGTCGGTCGCCGAGGGCGGTGTGGACCCCCGCGCGGTCGTGGTTTCGCTGCCCGATGAGGGCGTGTCGATCATGGTCAACGAGGAGGATCATCTGCGGCTGCAGGCGATCCGCCCGGGGCTGACGCTCAGCGCGGCGCTCGACGATCTCGAGTCGGTCGACGACGGGATCGAGGCGTCGATCGATTACGCGTACAGCGCGCGGTTCGGCTACCTGACCGCGTGCCCGACGAACGTCGGCACGGGCGCACGGATGTCCGTCATGCTGCATCTACCCGCGCTGCGGATCCTCGGCGAGATCGAGAAGGTCAAGCGGGCTGCGAGCGATATGGCGCTCGCGGTCCGTGGTTTCTGGGGCGAGGGATCGGAAGCCGAGGGGGATTTCTACCAGATCTCCAACCAGACAACGCTCGGGAAGTCTGAGCGCGAGACGCTCGATGAGCTCGAGCGGGTGATCGTGCCAAAGGTCGTGGATTACGAGCGGCGGGCTCGGGAGCAGCTGATGAGCCGACGCGGTCTGATGCTCGAGGACACGGTGTTTCGTGCCCTCGGCGTGCTCCAGCACGCGCGGCGGATGAAGACCGGCGAGGCGATGCAGCGCCTGAGCGAGGTACGGCTGGGGGCCTCGCTCGGGCAGCTCAGCGAGCCGACACTCGACGAGATCAGCCAGCTGCTGATTGTGATCCACCCGGCTCACCTGCAGCGCGCCGTCGGGCGGACGCTCACGCAGGACGAGCGGCGAACGGAGCGGGCCACGCTGCTGCGGAGCAGGCTGGCTCCGGCGCGGTGAGCACGCCAAGCGTGCCTCCCGCAAGCTCCGGCGGCGAGACCGTCGACAGCGATACTGGCGATGACGAGCGTTCACAGCGGTTCACCTGGCCGCCGCGCGGGCACGGCGGTGAGGGTGCGGCGGCGTCTCTGACAAGCTCGGCGGCACGCGATCGACCCGCGAATACACGCCGCGCTCCGTCGGGAGCTTGGGCGAGGATCGAATCGGTGTGGCTCGGGTCGGTCAGCACGGCGCTCGGGCTTGGGGGCGACTGGGAACCGGAGCCGACCGACTCGGCGTGCCCCCGGTGCGGGCGGAGCGTCGGACCTGGCGAGGTGTCTCCCGATGACGACCGATGCCCGGGGTGCAGACCCGAGAAGCTGCGATGGGAGCGGCTCATCAGGCTCGGGACGTTTGAGGGCGATCTGCGCAGGGCGGTTTTGGAAACGAAGTACGCGCGGTGGCCGCGGCAGGGCGAGCTGCTCGGCGAGATGCTGGGCAGGCGTCTGGCTCCGATGCTCGAACAGGAGTCGATCGATCCAGACCGCGTGGCGCTCGTGCCGACGCCGATGCCCTGGCTCAGGCGGATGCGTCGCGGCATCGATCACGCGTCGACGATCGCTCGGGGTGTGCACCGCGTGACCGGGTGCCGGGTGGAGCGGCTGCTGCGGCGGCGGAGCGGTCCGACGCAGGCGGCGGTGCCGGCGAGCGCTCGGGTGGCGAACATCAGGCGGCAGATCCTGCTCAGCCGGCGCACGCCGGAGAATATCGACTTGCTCATCCTGATAGATGATGTGCGGACGACCGGCGCGACGCTTGACGCGTGCTGCCGGGCGGTGCGGGGCGAATTCGGTCGTTCAGGCGGGGCGCGTTCTGTGCGTGGTCGCGTTGGGGTGGGCGGGCCGGACGCGGGAGCCGGAGAGGTGCGGATATGGGCTGCGGTGGCTGCGACAGCCCAGGAACGCGGTCGGAGGGCGGCGGATGGGAGTTAGGCTTGCCCGTTTCGGTCCGCGTCTTCGGATGGAATTGCCGCCGGTCGACAGAAAGAAGTTGATACAGAACTTGACGAGCGTTTGGTCATGGCTACACTCGTCTCTTGCCCCCAGAGGGCATTCGGCCGGGTCTGGTGGGACTCGGGCCGCTTGAACAGAGCGACGCCGAGATCAGTTCCGGCCGGTACTTGTTTGACAAGTCGTGATTGTCTGCCCGCGAGAATGTGGGGCACCAACCAGCGTTGAACCACGCATGGCCCGGGAGGGTCGGTTGGATGCCTGACATAATCGCAAGCCCCGCGGGGATTCACAGCCCCGCGGTCCTTCGAGTTAGTTCATCCGGCCCCGTCCGGAGCTCGGGGGTAAACAAATCCATGGCCTAGCCGGGTCATGGTGATTGGGAGCAATCCTGATCGAAGTCGATCACCCGGACTTGTTTGAGTCTTGCCCTTCGGGGTTTGAGGAGAGCGAGTTGGGTTTTCCAGTTTCAACTTGAAATTGACCGGCCGGTGATTTGAGCACCTGGTCGGATGCTTAGGCAATCAATTGAAGAGTTTGATCCTGGCTCAGATTGAACGCTGGCGGCATGGCTAAAGCATGCAAGTCGAACGAGAACCCTTCGGGGGGAAAGTGGCGAAAGGGCGAGTAATGCGATCGAACGCACCCTGAGGTGGGGAATAGCGTCGGGAAACCGGCAGTAATGCCCCATGTGCTCTACGGAGGAAAGCTTTGGCGCCTCAGGAGCGGCGATCGTCCTATCAGGTAGTTGGTGAGGTAACGGCTCACCAAGCCGAAGACGGGTAGCGGGTGTGAGAGCATGACCCGCCGCATCGGAACTGAGACACTGTCCGGACTCCTACGGGAGGCTGCAGCGACGAATCTTCCGCAATGGGCGCAAGCCTGACGGAGCAATGCCGCGTGTGGGATGAAGCATCTTCGATGTGTAAACCACTGTCAGATCCTAGGACCAACGACCGGGATCAGAGGAAGGGCCGGCTAACCTCGTGCCAGCAGCCGCGGTAATACGAGGGGCCCAAGCGTTAATCGGAATCACTGGGCTTAAAGCGTGCGCAGGCGGCCCGGCAAGCATCTTGTGAAATCCCACGGCTCAACCGTGGAACTGCAGGGTGAACTGCCGGGCTTGAGGCAGGTAGGGGCTGATGGAACCATGAGTGGAGCGGTGAAATGCGTAGATATTCATGGGAACGCCGATGGGGAAGCCGATCAGCTGGGCCTGTCCTGACGCTCAGGCACGAAAGCGTGGGGAGCAAACAGGATTAGATACCCTGGTAGTCCACGCCGTAAACGATGCACACTAGATCGGGGCCGTTCTGACACGGTCCCGGTCGAAGGAAAACTGTTAAGTGTGCCGCCTGGGGAGTACGGTCGCAAGGCTAAAACTCAAAGGAATTGACGGGGGCTCACACAAGCGGTGGAGCATGTTGCTTAATTCGAGGCAACGCGAAGAACCTTATCCTAGGCTTGACATGTATGGATTAGTATTTGGAAACAAGTATGACGCCCTTGGGTGGAACATACACAGGTGCTGCATGGCTGTCGTCAGCTCGTGCTGTGAAGTGTCGGGTTAAGTCCCTTAACGAGCGCAACCCCTATCGTTAGTTGCTAACGCGTCATGGCGAGTACTCTAGCGAGACTGCCGGTGTCAAACCGGAGGAAGGTGGGGATGACGTCAAGTCATCATGGCCCTTACGGGCTGGGCTACACACGTGCTACAATGGCGGTGAC
>JBCBNT010000003.1:0-78204 GCA_039821685.1 Planctomycetota bacterium
CTGCTACGATCTTTGCGGCCCCGTAGCTCAGCGGTTAGAGCTGGCGACTCATAATCGCTCGGTCCCCGGTTCGAATCCGGGCGGGGCTATTCAACAGTTGCGGTGGTTCGAGCATCAGCGGTTGCCCCCACGTCGCCCCCTCGCCCACGGATTGTGCAGCTCGCTTGACCCGACAATACCGAGCAAAGCCAAGTCGAACGCTCTTTCGAACTCGGACGTGCGGGCATCACCTTGCCTTTGCAACCCGAGATGCGCGTTCCGGTCCTGGCGGCATGCCATGCCAGGCCGGCGTACGTCGCATCGCTTGACTTGTTCGTACAGACCGGACACGCCATAAGCCGCCCATCGCCGGCCGATGCGGCAAGGTCCGGCGGCTTCCACGATCACGGCTGTGGGCTTGCCGCCTTCCGCATCTCAGGATCAGGGCGTACTTGCGAACGGATGAATCCCGCCCGTTGCCATCCCCCGGAGCCCACATGCGACACATGACATGTATCACGATCGCTCTCGGTTTGATGCACACACCTGCTGGTGCCGCTCTTCCGGCGGCTCAGCCGAGCGTCTCGGTCCAGACCGCTGACCCGATCGCGTATCAACCGGCTGTTATCGACCTCAACACCGACGTCGTGCTGAGTGAGCTCGGTGCCATCAACCCGTTTCTCGATCGTCGATTCGACCTGCTCCTCACTTCGCCCAGCGGGCGAGAGGTGCGTCTGCCCGGCTTCTTCGCGGGCGACGGCACCGGCGCAAGCAGTACCAGCAGCACCGGCCACACCTTCCGCGCACGCTTCACGCCCGACGAGCCGGGCACGTGGTCGTTCATGACCAGCTTTCGAAGCGGGACCGACGTCGCCATCGATCTCGATCCGTTGGCTGGCAGCGCCGAGCCCGGTGATAGCCTCACCGGCTCGTTCATCGTGTCGCCACCCGACCCGAGCGCGCCGGGATTCCTTGCCAAGGGCCGACTCCGCAACGTCGGCGAGTTCTACCTCCGATTTCAGGACGGCGACGCCTTCGTCAAGGGCGGTGCCGACAGCCCCGAAAATTGGCTGGGCTACGTCGGCTTCGACAACACCGAAGACGATGGCAACCGCGGTGTGCCCGGCACCGGCCTGCACACCTTCCAGCCCCACGCCCAGGACTGGAACCCGGGCGACCCCGATTGGGACCGCACCGACCCGCCCGCGACCAACAGCGGCCGAAACATCATCGGCGCGCTCAACTATCTGCACTCCGTCGGCATCAACAGCATCTACTTCCTACCGATGAACATCGGCGGAGACGCTTGGGATACCTGGCCCTACGTCGGACCGATCGACGGCAGCGGCAGCGCCAGCAACGACAACACCCGCTTCGACATCTCAAAGCTCGCCCAGTGGGACATCGTCTTCGGCCACGCTCAGGCCAAGGGCATCATGCTGCACTTTGTCCTCAACGAGGCAGAGACACCCAACAAGCGCGAGCTCGACGATGCGCAGCTCGGCACCGAACGCAAGCTCTTCTACCGGGAAATGATCGCCCGCTTCGGCTATCACAACGCTACAACGTGGAACCTCTGCGAGGAGTACAACCTGGGCCTGAACCTTGGCCCGCAGACAGTCATTGATTTTGCGGAGTACTTCTCGGCCGTAGATCCCTACAACAGCCCGCTGACCGTGCACCAGTCGGGCAACCCGTTTAACCCGAACTCCGGGCCCTGGGCGCCCTTCATCGGTGAGCCCGACTTTGATCTCACCAGCCTGCAGCGCGCCCGGCAAGCCGACGGCTGGGGCCAGGTCGTCGCCGACTACCGCGCCGCCTCCGAAGCCGCCGGTCGGCCCATCGCCGTCATGATCGACGAGCCCGCCAGCCCCACGCGAGACGTCAACAGCTTCGACGACTTCCGCAAGCGCGTGATCTGGGACATACTGCTCTCGGGCGGCGGCGGCGAGTGGTTCATCAACAACCGGGACCAATCCCTCGAAGACTTCCGCGAGTTCGACAGGATCTGGCGCGAGACCACCATCGCCCGCTCGTTCATCGAGGACAACCTGCCCTTCGACACCATGTCCCCCGACAACGCCCTTGTGTCGGGCGAGGCGGGCACCTTCGGAGGCGCCGAGGTGTTTGCGCAGCCGGGCGAGATCTACGCGGTCTACTGGCCTGACGCGTCGACGACGGGTGCGATCGATCTCTCCACCGAGCAGGGCTTCTGGTCGCTGCGTTGGTTCAACCCGCGCACCGGCGGCTTCGAGGGCCCCGCAACAACACTCGTCGCGGGGGGAAACGCATCCATCCCCGGGCCGCCCGGCGACGTGGACCAAGACTGGGCAGCGACGATCGCCCTCAGCCGCCCCTGCCCGCCCGACGCCAACAACGACGGCTCGCTCTCGCCGGCTGATTTCACCGCTTGGATCCTTGCGTTCAATACACAAGCAGCCGAGTGTGACCAGAACGGCGATGACCTCTGCTCACCGCAGGACTTCACGTCCTTCTTGCTGAATTTCAATATTGGCTGCGATTGACGGGCATTCGCGAAATCGGTGTTCAGCAATATGAAGGCTTGAAATGACTGTCTGGACCGCCGGTCATGCGTGGGCAGAATCGACGCTTGTTACATGAAACGGAGCCCCGCGCGTCAACGCGGGGCTCCGGATATCGGTTACTGCTGGGTGCGATCACCCACGTACCGGATTACTGGCAGAGCGGCCCGTTCAGGCCCTGGTTGAACGCCAGGATCCAGGCGGTGAAGTCGGCCGGGCTGAGCAGCCCGTCCTGGTTGGCGTCGGCGAGCAGATCGTTGTTGTTGAAGTTGAGGACCCACGACGTGAAGTCGGCAGGGGTCACCAGGCCGTCGCGGTTCTGGTCCGCACACAGCGGCAGCACCGGATCGTCCGAGATGCAGTTGTTGGGATCGAAGCCGACGGTGATGCCATCAACGAAGCCGGGTGAGCCGAAGAGCGTGGTGTTGTAGACGTCGGTGAGGTTGTTCTGGATCGCGCCATCGAACCCGATGAGGCTAGTCGCCCAGTTGAGGCCGTTGTCGTTGCCGAGCTCGTTGTAGGCGCTCGGGTTGAACACGTAGATCGAGAAGGCCGGGGAGAGGGGCAGGCCGTTCGAAACGAGCGGCCACTCAAAGCCGTCGTCGTCGTAGTTGACGATGTCCTGCACCATGTCGCTGGCGTCGCGGAGCTGCAGGATCTCGTTGGCGCCCGAGGGGCTGTCGGCAGCGCCGGGGCCCTCGGCCTGGTCGCTCAGACGACCGATGCCGCCGCCGTACCAGTCCTGGAGCGTGATGACCTGGTAGCCGCAGTCCCAGGCAGCGTAGAACTCGCTGACCGGGGTGGGGTTCTCGGCCGGGAAGTCGTTGCCGGTGAGCACAAGGGCCTCGCCGGCGGCCAGGGTCGTGCCCGCCGGAATCGGCGTGGTGCGGCCGTCCTCGTCCTCGAGGAACCAGCCGCTGATGTCGACCGGGGCGTTCGAGACATTGACGATCTCGACCCACTCGTCGATGCCGTTGGTGGGATCAGGGAACGACAGGCCCGGGAACTCGGTGTTGGAGGCGAAGTGCACCTCGGAGATGATCACGTCGCCGACGGGGCGCTCGGGGGCACCGATGTTGACGGTACCCGGCGAGGCGTAGGTGTCGTCCGCGAAGAAGGTGCCCGAGCCGGCGCGCTGGCCGTTCAGGTTGCGGATCGAGGTCGCCCAGTTCGTGCCCGTGTTGTTGTCGACGGTGTTGACGCTGTCGCCCAGCAGGTAGTACGACGCGCCGTTGTAATCGCCGGGCCAGTCGCCCTGCGGCACACCGTTCGAGGTGGTGGACTGGTAGTTGGCGACGTCGAGGCGCGTGCCGTCGGCGGCGAGGATCGAGCGGACCTCGTTCACGAGGTCGGCGTTGTTGCCCAGGCCCAGGCTACCGGCCGGATCGATGTAGCGGAAGCCGCTGACCGGGCCCCAGCCCGCCTCGAAGTTCTCGAGGCTGGTCTCGCCGATGACGAGAACCTCACCCGGGTTGAGGAAGAACGCGTCGGCGACGCCGTCGCCGTCGGTATCGACGTCGGCTTCGATCACGGCGTCGGCCGTGTCGAACACCGGGGCGTCGAGGTCCTGCAGGAACGCGCCGGCGAGGTTGACCGGCGCCGTGCCGATGTTGATCAGCTCGACGAACTCACGGCCGCCCTCGCTGCCCGACGGGTTGAAGAGGATCTCGGTGATGACGATATCGCCGAAGCCGTCGCTGCTTTCGCAGCTGTCGAGCACACCGTTGCCGTCAAGGTCGAGGCTGGCGTTGAAGGCGATGTCGCAGCTGTCGGGCGAGCCGTTGCCGTCGCAGTCCGACTCCTGGCTGATCTGGAACTCGCAGTCGTCCGGCAGGCCGTTACCGTTGCAGTCTGGCTCGGTCTCGTCGGGGATGCGGTTGCGGTTGCAGTCCTGGCTGAAGCCCAGGAAGATGTCGACGACGTCGTCACGGCCGTTGCCGTTGGCGTCTTCGAACGACTGGCCGAGGTTGGGCACCACGCCGGGGCTGGCGGCGTCGTTGTCGCTGATGAGGGTGACGAGGATGGGATCGCCGTTCTCGTCGAGGCCGTCGCCGTTAGGGCCGGCGTCCATGTCCTGGGTGAGGATCTCGACCGGGTTGCGGGCCAGGTCTCGGCCAGCGGCCGAGTTCGACCAGAACACGCCGTAGCTCTGGTTGCTGTTCTCAAGGCTGCCGTTGGCGGGCGGGGCCGCGGAGCCGGCAGTCTGTGCAGCGGCGTCAGCCAGGAAGTTGGGCTGCAGGTAGAACGAGAGGCCGTTCGACGAGAAGGGCCACTGGTTCTGCGAGTTGCCGACCTCGTAGTTCACATAGTCGCGGCTGATGATCGTGCCGTCTTCCTCGTACTCGATCAGGTCGAGGACCTCGTTGATCGGCGAGCCGGTGTTGGCGATCGTGATGTTCGAGATCAGGAAGACGATGCGGTAGTCGACCACGTCGCCGAAGCCGTCACCATCAGTATCGTCGCCCCACGCGGCGACCCAGTCGTCGAAGGTGTTCTCGATACCGTTGTCCACCGAGCCGCCGAAGCCTTGGCTCCGGGTGTCCCAGAAGCTGCCCACGATGATCGATTCGCCGGGGGCGAGGATCAGGGTGTTCTCCGGATCGCACTGGAAGCCCTGGCCGCCGAAGATGTCAACGGTCGTGCAGTCGATGTCGGTCGACTCGGGCAGGACCGAGCCGTCCGGGTTGCGAATTGCTCCCGAGCCGAGCATGTTGCCCGGGCTTGAGCCGTCCTCGTCGTCGATCGCGTACCGCGTGACGTCGACAGGCTGGTTCGAGATGTTGGTAATCTCAACCCACTCGGTGTCCGCTTCGGCGCCCGCCGGGTTGAACATAATCTCGGTGATAATGACGCCTTCATTGTCGCCGATGATGACCTGACCATTGGCCGAGGTGGCGGTGCCGGCGCAGCACGCCAGCAGCAAAGCAATACGATTCATCTCTCGCTCCAAATCCGTCGGACGCACGGGGCAGCGCGCCGCTCCTCGATCCTCCGGGCCCATCGCCCGCGTCCCCCCGGCGCCCTCCCCGTGTGGCGTGATCCGGGTTCAAGCCCGCGCGGCACCGTCAGGCGCCGCGCGGGTCGCATTCGATCACTGCTAGTTGAAACGGAAGGCGGTGATGTTCTGCCGACCATTTCGGGTGAGGTACGGCTCGATGGGCTTACCGTCGCCGAAGTACTCGTCGAGAATCTCGACCGCGGCAGGGTTTCTGGAGACATCGTCGTTGTTTGACTGCCCGGCCCCGATCGCGATGTGACGGCTTCGGATGTAGGTCTCCGCCAATTCCTCATTGGCTCGCTTGAACGCGACGTGCCCATCGGCGAAGCTCACGTTGATGCCCGAGGCACCGTGGTTGCCGGTAAGCTTGTCGGGCCAGTTGTTCACCAGCGGCGAGTTCCCCTCGTTGAAGCCGTACGCCTCGTACACAACCCGCGATTGGTCCTCGTCAGAGTCGAGCGTGAGAAGCACCTGGCTCGGGAAGGTCACGTTGTTGACCGACTTGACATAGTCATCAAGGGCTCCGAGCTGCCCCGGAGAAAACACGGGCTCACCGGGCCGGGGATCGTCGTTGCCAGTCCCGAAGTAGCCGAACCAGCCATCGTCCGTCGGGCTGGAGTAGCCACGGTCACGGTTGTAGTCGCGGCTCACCCTCGACGCCGTCAGCCCGCCAACGTTCGACGCGGTGTACCGCAGCCGGTCGAAACCATCGGGCCATCGCACGAGGTCGCCGAACGGACCCCCCTGGACGCCGAACCACGAGAACACCTCGTAGCTGTGCCCACGGAACCGCTGATTGCTCTGTAGATCGCCGTCTCCGGTGAGGGCGTCGCTGATGCTGGCCTCGACCGCGTTCCGGGTCAGGTCGAGCGGTACGGGCCTGCCGTGCAGATTGCGCTCCACCCCTTCAACCGGGATGATATTGCCCTGCCCGTCGCTGACACGGCCGTCCGGCAGTATGACCACGGTCGGATCGACGTCGTGGCGGGTGCCGGCGCACACGGCGGCTTCGGGGGTTTCCAGCTCGTTGACGAGGTAGCCGAGGTTGTCGGAACCGCCGCTGATGGTCGGCACAAACGCTCCGGCTTTGTTGCTGCCGTTCGCGTACACGTTCGCAGCGAGCGCGATCATCCGTTGGCCTGCAGCGCACGCGACGCGTTGCGACGTCTCGCGGGCTTTGCCAAGGGCGGGAAGAAGGATTCCGATCAGCAGCGCGATGATCGCGATGACCACGAGCAACTCAATGAGAGTAAACGCTCGGGTCGATCGGTTCGACGTTCTGTGATGGGTCAGCATGCAAGGCTCCTGTGTTACGCGGGCGGGACCGTCCACGAATACGAACAAACCATGCTAAATCGAAGCGGCCTGTGTACAACTGCGACGCTGTCAATGCTGTGTGAAGCAGTGTCTAGACATTTGATTGTTAAGGAAACACGAGCGCATCGTGAAGCCTTGAACCCATGCCTCGACTTCTGGCCGCTGCACCGCAAGATGCTTCATTCGCAGGAGTACTTTGCATGCTCTGCTGATCCGTTGATGAGCGCCCGGCCCGCGAGTTGTCTAGACGCGACAGTCGACATGGGGATGCACAGATGCCACATTCAAGGACCGTCGGACGCTCAACGGGCAAGACGCCGGCCTACCGACGCATCGCCCAAGCACTCCGCGAAGAGATCGCGAGTGAGTTGAAGCCGGGAGACCTCATCGCGTCGGAGCACTCGCTCGCCGCGCGGTTCGGCGTGAACCGCCACACGCTTCGTCGGGGTGTCGATGAGCTTGTTGAAGACGGGCTCGTCGTCCGCCAACGCGGGCGCGGCACCGTTGTGCTCAGCACGCCTATCGAATTCCCGCTGACGGTCGACAAGCGTTTCTCCGACCTCGTCCGCAAGTCTGGCAGAACGACGAGCAACCGGGTGCTGACCAAAAAGATCTCCGCTGCGCCGCAAGAAGCCGCCGATGCGCTCCGTCTCCCGGCCGCTTCCGAAGTTGCCTTCCTCGAGCAGGTCAGATCCGCCGGAGACATGCCGCTCGCGATCTCGCGACACTGGTTCCCGATGCCGCGGTTCCGCGTCGTGCTTGAAAGCTATCAAGACGGCTCGCTGCACGCCTTCATCCAGAGGCACCTCGGCCTGACGATCCAGCTGCACACCGCGATCGTTCGAGCTTCGCTGCCGAACGCCGACGACGCCCTCAATCTGCGGATCTCTCCGAAGGTCCCGGTGCTCAGCGTCCACCTCACGGACATCGATACCGCGACTGAAGCACCCGTCGAGTTCGTCGAGCAGGTGTTCCGCGCAGACGCCACCCGCCTCAGCGTTCAGCCCGGTCCAACGGCGGCGATCAACTCACTTCACGACTCAACCGGCTCTTAACTCGACGGCCCCCGGCTGCGTGGCGCGCGCCGTCCTCAGACCGGTCCGGAGTAATCGCCTGCTCCAGGGCGACGGGAATACAAATCCCCGCCGCATCGCTCTTGACAGACGGGCGAACCGACAGGTAACGCATCACCGATCCCGCACCGTTTCAGGAGGCACCGCACACCATGCAAGAGGCCGGCAGATCCTCAATCGCGTTCGTTTATTTTGTCGCGGCTGTGGCGTGCATCGGCGTGGCCCTCCACGCGGCGGGCCTCGTCCCGGGACTCGACTCGGCCGTTGCCCCGCAGAATCGCGTGTTGTCCCAGGCGCAGCCAGCTGCTGATGACGACGGCAGCAAACGAGTCGTACAGGTCTCCGGATCAGGATACGACCTCAGCCCAATAAGCGATGCGCAGCTCAGCAGACTCGCCGAAACGCTGAACGACGAAGAACGGCGCATTTTGCTCAACAAGGGCACGGAGCTCGCGTTCTGCGGACCGCTGCTGCACAACAGCCAAGACGGCACGTACACATGCAAGCTGTGCACGCTCCCGCTTTTCGACTCGGCAGACAAGTTCGACAGCGGCACGGGGTGGCCGAGCTTTACCGGTCCATTTGACGATGACCACGTCGGCGAAGTCGCCGACTATTCGTACGGCATGGTCCGGACCGAGATCGTTTGCGGCCGATGCGACGGTCATCTGGGCCACGTCTTCCGCGACGGCCCCGCACCCATCGGCCTGCGGTACTGCCTGAACTCTGCTTCGCTCAACTTCATCGAAAGGGGCCAGCCCATGCCAGACCTCACCCGCGACGCCGATCAGAACAACGACACTCCGGCGACCGAGATCGCCTATTTCGCCGGCGGGTGCTTCTGGGGCATCGAGCACCGCCTGCAGCAGGTCGACGGCGTGATCGACGTCTCGTCAGGCTGCATGGGCGACACAACGGAAAACCCGACCTACGAGCAGGTCTGCTCCGGAACGACCGGGCACACGGAGACCGTCAAGGTCGTCTTTGACCCCGCCCGCGTCAGCTACGGCGATCTCCTGCGTGGATTCTTCAAGCTGCACGACCCCACGACGCTGAATCGGCAAGGTCCGGACATCGGCACGCAGTACCGCTCGGCGGTCTTCCCGACCAGCGACTCCCAGTTGACCGAGACCCGCGCGTACATCGCCGAACTCGCGACAAAGCCGAGGTTCGAAGGCCGGTCGATCGTCACCGAGGTCCGCCTCGCAGCGGATGCCGGCCCCTACTACATCGCGGAGGACTACCACCAGGATTACAACGCTCGGACGGGCCACCGCTGCTGGCTTCCCGACATCTCGGATGACGACGAGTAGCCTGATCCGACCAGCGCCGCCCGGCACGCGGGAACGAGGCCACGCGACCACAACTCAGCAAGCACCCCCGGAAGGACTCGAACCTTCACTCTGCGGATTAGAAGTCCGCTGCATTATCCAGTTATGCTACGAGGGCGTCCCGAAATCGTAACCGCGCCGCGAGGGCTGCGTCGGACTTGACGCCCGAGCATCTGCGAAAGCGACCGGGGCGAAGCCGCGTGGGCATGCGAGATCTCCCCAATCACCCCATCACCACGCGAGGCACATGTCCGCAAAGCAAGCGCGGCATCGTGCCGATTGCCATTGATCGCAGCGGTCAAATCCTCCACGCCGACTATTATCCATCGTGACCAGAACCGACTCCATGCTTTCCCGCCACGAGGCGGCTTCTGTTTCGCCGCGGGATGCTCGCACGAAGAGCCTTGCGAGGGAATTTCTGACGCTCTCGAAGCCGGGCATTACCCGGCTCGTGACGGTCGCCTCAGCGGCCGGGTTCGGGCTGGCGTCGTTCCGCAGCGGCGGAGGCGGCGAAGGGCTCGCGATCGCCGCAGCAGGCTGCGTGCTCGGGACCGCGGCAGCCTCGGCGGGTGCGAACGCGCTGAACCAGGTTATCGAGGTCGAGCGCGACGCAATCATGGCTCGGACCGCCTCGCGCCCCCTCCCGTCAGGACGCCTGACCAGGCCTCAGGGACTTGCGTTTGCACTCGCGTGCTCGGTCGCTGGTCCTCTCCTGCTCGCATTGACCACCAACTGGGTCGCCGCCTCGCTCGCTGCGCTCACGGTCGTGCTCTATGTCGCGGTCTACACGCCGCTCAAGCTCGTGAGCCCGATCTCGACGTTCGTCGGAGCGATCCCGGGGGCGCTCCCGTGCGTGATCGGATGGACCGCGGGCTCCGCCGAGCCGCTCGCCGAACTCGGCCGGCTCCCGGCCTGGTCGTTTTTCGTTGTCCTGCTGACCTGGCAGATCCCCCACTTCCTCGCGATCGCGATGATGTACCGCGAGCAGTACACGAGCGCCGGGTTCGTGCCGATCTCGCCGAACGCATCGTCAAAGCGTGTCGCACTCCAGATCGTTGCATGGACGGGGCTTACGGTCCTGGCATCCGCGGTCCCGCTCGCGGTGATGCCAGAATCCATCGGCGTTCTCTACGCATCGGTCGCGGCTCTGTCCGGAGCGTTCTTCCTCTCGCAAGCGGTGTCGATGCTGCAGTCGCCCACGAAGGCCGCGGCCCGTGCCGTGTTCTTTGCGTCAATCGGCTACCTGCCGATTGTCTTCATTGCGCTCGTCATCGATGCGTTTGCTTGGAATCCAGAGCTGTAAGGCACGTACAGCTCGCCGCGCGAACGAGCGCGGACGCTCGCGTCGCCGAACCCACCCGCGGAGGCCCGAACACATGCCCCGTCCCCCCGCTGTTCTCGTTGTTGCTTGCCTCGGCGTAGCCGTGTGCACGTTCGGTGCGATGAGCATGCTGAACAGTCATCGCTCCGAACTCCAGCGGTCCGCGACGGCACCCGAAATCGCTTCCGCCGGCATGTCGATCGGTGAGTTCGACCTGATCGATCAGAACGGCGAACCGGTCGACGAGACGATCCTCGATGGCGCGCACACGGTCGTGAGCTTCATCTTCACCAACTGCCCGGGCCTCTGCCCGACAATGACCCAGGCGAAAGCGCGTTTGCAAGACCGCGTCGACGACCTGCCGGTCCGCATGCTTTCGATCAGCCTCGACGCCGAGCGGGATACGCCCGCCGTGCTGAGCGCCTTCGGCGAGCGTTTCAACGCACGCTTCGATTCTTGGACGTTCGCAACAGGTGACACCGCCGAAGCGCGCCGCATCGTCGCGGAAGATCTGCTGCTGGTTGTCGAAGACGAGACCGAACGGATGGTACCGACCGCCGACGGAAGCGAGATGGCGAACATCTTGCATCCGACCCGCCTGATCCTCGTCGGGCCGGGCCGCGAGATACTGGGCTTCTATTCCGTGCTCGACGCGTCGGGCCTCGACTCGCTCGAAGACGAGCTCCGGTCGCGACTCGGGTCCTGACCCCGTTCGCTGTCACGTTCGATCCGGTCTCGAAGCCGATCGATCGATGCGTGCACGTTCGACATCAGCCCGCCCCCCGGCAGCGATCGGAGCGATTGCACGAGCGCCGGGATAGCCTCACACCGAAGACTACCGCGGGCACGGGCCGGGTCGGCGTTCGTCGCGTCCACTCTGGGCCTGACCCCAAATGCCCGGCACACCTGCGCCGGGAGCTCCGGCTCGGTACGGAGCATCGGGCGGATCACGGTCACGCCGTCTTCGATCGCTGGACGAGACTCGTGGATCCCGAGCAGCGCGGCCGGGGACGCGCCGCGCCCCATCGCGAGCAACACCGTTTCGAGCTGGTCACCACCGTGGTGCGCGGTCGCCAGCCAGCCGCAGCCTTCGCGGCGCGCGAGCCGGCTGAGAGCACGGTACCGCGCATCCCTTGCCTCATGCTCCGCGTTTCCGCCCGAAATCGAAACATGCTCAGTGACGACACGGGCGCCGAGCAGTCTGCCGAGACGGAGCACCGCCGCACGATCGTCGTGCACAAGCTCGGCCGGACGCAGATCGTGCTGCACGGTTGCGAGAACCACACGGGGAGCGTCGAGCGTGCCGAGAGCAATCGCGAGCGCCATCGAGTCGGCGCCGCCGGAGATTCCGATGAGTGTCGACCGTGCCGGGTCGGGGGTCGCGTCTCCGCCCGTCAAACGCCGCCAAGCCCGCCGCACGTCACGGATCCATGCCCCGACCAGCGAGTTCTCCGATTCATGACCCACGCCCAATCGTAGCGGCAGCCGCGAGGTATCCTGTACCCATGGCGCCCACCGCAACTCAGGCGAACGATCTGACGCCCTCTCAGGAAAGCTCCGGAGCAGTTCCGGGCGAGCGGTCTCGCGAGACGGGCGAGCAGATGCTGCCCAGCGTGCTCCTCGCCGCCGCCGTGGTGCTCCTGATTATCGTGGTGCTCGGGAAGTCGCGTCGAAAGGCGATCGCCCGTTCGCAAGAGATCGTGCCGACGCCGCAGGAAAGGCTTGCGGATCTCCGGCAGCGGGCCGCGAACGACGCGGGCATCGAAGCGCGCGTCGCGCACGCCGCCGATCAGATCCGCGAGCTCACGGCCGTGCTCGATACACGCATCGCCACACTCGACGCGCTGATCCAGCAGGCAGACGAACGCATCGATGCTCTGAGCAACCGCTCCACCCCAACGGCTCATACAGCACGGGGAAAGACGCCAGAGCACACACCGACGAGCTCCCAGGGGGACCAGCAGCGGTCGGCGATTTATGAGCTGGCCGATCAGGGCCTCGCGGCACCAGAAATCGCGGCAAGGCTCGGCCAGCACGCCGGAAAGGTCGAGCTCATCCTCGCTCTGCGTCGCGCCTGACCGCGTCGAGCGCGAGCAGCTCGAAGGCGATGTGGGCCGCGAGCAGGGCCGTGTTGCCCGCGACATCACGATCGGGCAGCACCTCGACCACGTCCGCGCCGATCAGGTTGAGCCCGCGGAGCCGCCGGATCAATCCGAGGGCATCGGCCGACGTCATACCGCCCACGCTCGGCGTTCCCGTCCCCGGCGCATAGGCCGGATCGATGCAGTCGATATCAAAGCTCACGTAGCACGGCGCGCCGGCGAGATCGCTCGCGAACTCCGTGAGCCTCGCCGGCCCTCGCTCGGCGAGCTCGGGCTGGGTGATCACCTCGATGCCCTGTGCCTGGGCGTACTCCAGATCATCACCCGAGTTGAGCGGCCCCTTGATGCCAACCGAGAGCATCCGCGCCGGGTCGAGCACGCCGTCTTCGATAAGCCGCCGGAAGGGCGTGGCATGGTTCCACCGCTCGCCCCACACCGAGTCGAGCGTGTCCATGTGGCTATCGAAATGCACGCACGCCAGCCCTGAAGCCGGAGAACCCGCCCGCTGCCACGCCGCGGTCATGCCCGCGTAGACGATCGAGTGGTCGCCCCCCAGCACGAGCAGGCGGTCGGCATCGAGGCCCGCCGCGTGATCGATCACGCCATCGAGCGTCTTCTTGACGCTGTAAGGAAGCACCGGCGCATCGCCGGCATCGGCGAGCGAGAGCACACCGGGAACGTCAATCCCGTGCTCGATCGAGTAGTGCTTCAGATACTGCGACTGCTCGCGGATCGCACGGGGCCCAAACCGGGCACCGGGCCGGTAGGTCACGCCACCGTCGAACGGCACCCCGAGGATCGCCCAGTCGGGGCGGCCATCGGCGTCGCTCAGCGTTGGATAGCGGCCGAAGGTCGACAGCCCCCCGAACCGCGGCTGCACGCGCGCATCGGGCAGTCGCGTCCGGCGATCCGGGCTCACGAGCCGATCCAGTCGTCTTTGACGAGCATGCCCTGCGGCACGCCGGCGCCGTCGCTCGACTCGACCATGCTCGCCACGGGCATCGCCGTGTAATCAAGGCTGAACGATCCCGCGGGGCGGTGATTCCCCGACAGCCCGAGCCCGCCAAATGGCAGCTTGCTGCTCGCACCCGCCGTGCCCGTATTCACGTTCACGCACCCCGCCCGTGCTTCAGCGAGGAACCTCGCCCGAGACTCGGGATCGGTCGTGAAGATCGAGGATGCCAGGCCGAACCTCGTCGCGTTCGCCTGCTCGATCGCGTCGTCGAGCGACCCGACCCGGCAGACGCGCAGGAGCGGGCCGAACACCTCGAGGTCGCAGCCGGCATCGCGGGATTCGTCCGCGACAAACCGCTCGATCTCGAGCACGCCGGGCGTGACGTAGTACCCGTCATCGCCCTCGGCATCGAGCGACCTGGTCGTGCTCGCGAGAAGCGTGGTCGCGCCGTCTTCGACCAGGCGTTCCTGAAACGCGAGCACGGCATCGCGGGCATCGGCCGACACGATGGGCCCCATAAACACGGGGTGCTCCGACCGCGGGTGCGCGACGACCAGGTTGCCCGCGATCTTGCACACCGCCGCCACGAATTGATCCGCGACCGACTCGTGCACGATCAGCCGACGCGTGCAGGTGCAGCGCTGCCCGGTGGTGATGAACGCCCCACGCGTGACCTCGATCGCCGCCTGACGCATGTTCGCATCGGGCATCACGATCGCGGGGTTGTTCCCGCCCATCTCGAGCGCGACGATGCGGCCGGGCCGATCAAGGTTGCTCTCCAGTATCTTCCGCCCGACGGGCCAGGAGCCTGTGAACAGGATCCCGTCGATCCCGGCGTGCGTCGTGAGCCTGATCGCCGTCTCGGGTCCGCCCTGCACGAGGTTGACCACGCCAGCGGGAGCGCCCTCGGCGCGGAGCGCTTCGTCGAGCATCTCTACAAGCGCCTGCCCGACCGCCGGGGTCTTCTCGCTCGGCTTGAAAACAACGGTATTGCCGGTCGCGAGTGCAGGAATGATGTGCCCGTTCGGCAGATGGGCCGGGAAGTTGTACGGGCCGATCACCGCCATCACGCCGTGCGGCCGGAACGAACACCGGCCCGTCCGCGTGTCGGTCAGCGGCACGTCGTACCCTGTCACCCGCCTCAGACCGCCGTGCTCGGAATCATCGAGCGTGATATCGACCTTGCCAGCCAAGATGCCCGCCTCGGCCATGGAATCCCACATCGCCTTGCCCGTCTCATCGCAGATGAGCGAACCGAGCGAGTCCTTCCTCTCGGCGCACAACGCCTGATACCGCCGCAGGACGGCGATCCGCCGCTCCATCGGCCAGCGGGCCCACACGCGCCCCGCCGCCGAGGCCGAGGCCACCGCCTGATCGACGTGGTCGATGTTCGGATCAAACCCGTAAATCGTCTCGGCGGGGCGCGCCGGGTTCAGAGACCGGATGCCGTCGCCTCTGATCGAACGGAACTCGCCACCGATCAGATCACTCGGCTCGTTCTGCAACGCTGGATGGTTCATGCACGCTCCCGCGACGCGACACGCCGCCCTTTGAATAGATCATCTTTTCGAAACGGCCTTGCTCTGCTTGTCCCGGCGAGGACGCCGCTTTGATGGAGGCTTCGATGGCGGGCCCTTCGCCGGAATCAGCGGAGTCACACCGACGACCGCGCCCAAATCGGCACCGAGGATGCGGGTCGCATCCGCCGTCAGCGAGATGGTCTCCCCGCGGATGAGCGCCAGCTCATCGACCGCTCGGAACTCGCCGTCGCTATCGAGGGTGCTCACGATGCACGGCATCTTGCAACGGCTCTCCGCGACCGGCCTGCCCAGGGTCATCCGCGTGGTGTCCCGCACCGGCGCGATGTCCTTGGTGATGCAGTCCAGGTACGGCCCCGCGTCGAACGGATCGACGAAGCCCCTGAACTCGAAGCCGAGCCGCTCGAGCATCCGCCGAGCCGGCTTCGTGTCCTCGCCGACCTCGCCGATGCCGGCCCGCACGTTCGGCGGCAGCAGGCTCAGGTAGATCGGCTCTCGAGGCAGCAGGCTCGTGATGAATTCGCGGCTGTACTGGCAGAAGCGGTCCGCTTCCTCGTAGCTGAGCGGGATGAACCGCCTGCCCAGGTAATCCCAGACCAGGTTCTGCCCGTCGCTCGAGATCGGGGCCATCATCTCGGCGAGCACCCTGTCGGCGAACCGCCGCGGGTGCAGCCCCATCATGTGGAAGCGCACGAGGCTCAGAAATCTGCCCAATTTCTTCGGGTGCCCGCGGTAACTCGGCTGCAGGATCAGCCCGCCGATCTCCGTGGGGCCCGATTCATCGAGATGCAGCTCTGCGACCATGTGCTTCGTGCCGGTCTGCAGCGCCGTCGAAAAGAAATCCCGCTCGCTGAGCCGGAACGAGACCTGCGGGTTGCCGGGCCCGCCCATCCGGCTGATGACCTGGCTTGTCCCGAGCACGGCGCCACTCTCGGTATCCTCGAGCACATACATAAACAGATCGCTCTCGTTCGTCGAGGCGCCAAACCCTGCGAGCTTTCCGTTTGATGAAGGCGCCGCCGACACCGTCGCCGGCACCGCATCGGGCTTCGGCTTCCGGCGGCTGCCGCAGACCTTCAGGAACGAGTTGCGGCTGTGCACGATCTTGGCCTGCACGATGTCCTTGTCGGGCGGCAGGTTGATGAAGTGGACCATCTTCGCCAGCTTCAGCAGCGTCGGCGCGTCGTCCAGCTTGGCTCGTCTGATGCGGAACACGGGTCACCTCCGATGAGGTTCGTTGCGGCGCGTCGTTCGTGACTCCCGCCCGACTCTCGAGCAGTGAAGCCGCGGGGACTCCGCCAGACCCGCCGATCACACTGCCTAGCCAGCAGCCTTGGCCAGCCCCCGCTCGATGCACTCGAAGACCCTCGGCCAGTCCGCGACATCCATCGCGCCCAGCGGCGGGAGCATCCGCACGTGGTACGGGCCGTGGCCGCACCAGAACAAGATCACACCCTCGTCGAAGCACGCCTTGCACGCCGCGGCGATCTTGGCCTTGTCGCCGCCGAAAGGCGTGAACCGCATCATGCCGCCGATGCCGGCGCCCGCGACGTCGCCGCCCGCGAACCGCGCGTCGGGGAACCAGTCCGGATGCCGGCTCTTCAGCCCCTGAACCTGCTCGCGGAACGCCGCATGGTGCTTGGCGATCGAGCCGGACTCGCCGTAGTAATCCCCGTCGCGCAGAAGCTCGAGGATCCGCGTACCGACGGCGAAGTCCTGCCCTGCACCGGTGAACGTGCCCGACAGCAGGCCGCCGCGCGGGTTGTACTCCTCGGTATAGAGCGTCGCACACGCCTGGGTCATCTTGCCGACGCAGAAGACGTCGACGTAGTCGCCAAGGTCGTACGTCTCATAGGCAAACATCTCACCGGTGCGGCCGAAGGACTGGATCTCGTCGTCCCAGACGGCGATCCCGTTGTCCTTGCAGATGTCCATCAGCGCCGTGAAGAACTCCCGCGGCGCGGTGTTGAACCCGCCCTCGCCCTGCACGAGCTCAAAGATAAAGCACGCGTGCATCTTCGGGTAGCGGTCGATCGCCTGCTGCAAGCGCCAGCACGCGTGATCGATGAACTTCGTCTTGCCTCCGACCAGCTCCGCCGCCTCGTCGTTCCAGAACGGCATGTAGTCGACCTGCGTCGTAAGCGGGATCCCGTCGCGGCCCGCGGCCGAATCGCCGATCTGGCACATCGTCACGCTGCGACCCATGAAGCAGTGCTTGAACGCGAGCACCCGGCTCGCCGGGAAGTTCTTCTGGTAGCACACCTTGATCGCGCTCTCGTTCGCCATCGCGCCCGACGTGGTGATGAAGGCATGCTTCAGGTTGCTCTTCCGCTGCGCGAGCTCGAGGAGCGTCTCACCGAACCGGTACGCCTCGAAGCCCGATTGCAGGTTGCCGTGCTTGGCGACGTCCTCCATCGACCACGCGACGGACGCCCGGACCAGCTCCGGGTGCGAATGACCGAAGAAGTGCACACCGATGCCGGAGATCATGTCCCACTTCACGCTGCCGTCCGCGAGCTCGACGAGGGGGCCGTTGCCGAGACCCGAGCCGATGTAGGGGTACAGCAGCCCCCGGCCCTTGACCTCGGCGGCCCGGGCCATCAACGCCTCGTAGTCCTCCGAAGCGCCGTCTCGCGGACCGCGGGCGTCCGTGATGCCAGCGGAGAGCTCGCCGACACGCGACGCGATCGCATCGACCGCCGCGACGATCGCCGGATCGGTCGCGAGCTGGGAACCGATGCTGTGCCCGGTGGTCGCCTGTGTCATCTCGCTCATGTCGATGTATCTCCTCTCGCCGTTCGAGGCCGAACCGCGGTATCAGCAGGCAATATCGGGCCGAAATCGGGGTGTATCAAGCGGCGCCCGACCACCGCGACCCGGAATCTTGCTCTGCCTGTCTTCATTGTTGGCTCAGCCGCCGAAGAAGAACAGCAAGAAGCTGGCAACGCTCCACAAGGCTCGGCAGCTCGATCCATTCGTCGGGCGTGTGGAGCCCCCCGCCGCGGACGCCGAGCGTGTCGATCGTGGGAAGCCCGGCGTCCTGCATGATGTTCCCGTCGCACACGCCGCCCGTCTTCGCGAACGGCAGACTCTGTCCAAGCGACTCGGCGGACGACCGCGCGAGCTCCGCAAGCCGCCGAGTCCCCTCGATCAGGGGCTTCGCAGGGCGGTTGAAGCTGCGATGCACGCGCACGGCCGGCAGCGATGGCCCCGACGTGGCGAGCGCGTCCAGCTCTCGCGCCAGCTCCTCGGCGACCTCGGGCTCGTGGAACCGCACGTTCCCCCACGCCCGTGCCTCATCGGGCACGGCGTTCGTCGCAGCACCGCCAGAGATCGGCCCGATGTTCACGATCTTGCCACGGTCCGCATCGGGCATCGCGCCGCACGCAACGATGACCTCGCCAAGCTTCGTCACCGCAGAAACACCCTCGGAAAACGCGCGGCCGACATGCGCGCTCCGGCCCTCGACCTCGACCATGAACTGCCCCGAGCCCGCCCGCTCGACTGCCAACTCGCCTCCCGCGAGCGCGGGCTCCAACGCGATGCCAAAGTCGTGCTCGCCGCTCGCGGCCCGCAACGCCCCGTCGGAGTGGTACGTCCCGGTCTCCTCGTCCGCGTTGAGAAAGAAGGACCAGCTGACGTGCTCGCCCACTTCGTGGAGCGCCTCGATCGCGTGCAGAGCGATCACGAGCCCGCCTTTCATATCGACGCAGCCGGGTCCCGTCGCCCTCGTGTCATCGACAACCGTCAGGCTCCGGAAATCAGAAGCCGGATCGTGCACCGTATCAAGATGACCAGCGACCAGGACCCTCGGCCCCCGGCCCGCTGGCCCCTCGGTCAGCGACGAACGCGGGATCGCGTCGTTGCCGCCCATCCACTCAGGACGAGGATTGCCCGGCGTGTACGAGGTTCGGCCACCCACGGCGTGCAGACGTTCGATAATCCGCTCGCGGGAGGCCTCGATCGCGTCGAGGTTGTTCCCACCGGTCGGGGTGTCGACGTGCCACCGCAGATCCTCGAAGAGCGCATCCCGACGCGCTTCAATCGCCGCGATCAGGCGGTCATCGCTCATCGCCCCTCCGATCGCCGAAGGGTCCCGAGATCGATCACAGCGCCGCTCGGAAAGAAGGCGTCGGCGTTCATCTCGTCCTCTGAAACCGTTGTGAACACGATGCACGTCCGCCCGTAGAGCGAGGCATAGTTCAGATCCCCGTCGCTCGGCCCGGCGTACTGGCTGTTCCGCACCCGCTGCGCGTGCAGGTGGTAGTGCGCGAGCGACGTCGCGGATTCATCGATGAGCTCACGAGACGCGACAAACGACGTGTCGCCCTCCCGGATGCTCGCCCGGGGCGGGTACGACACGGCCGTGAACATCCCCCGGCTCGTCCGGTTCTGCGCGAGCCGGAGCACGCCGCCGTACTCTGTCGTCGTATCAGCACGGTCTTCTTCTGCCTGGTCAAAGAGCGCGGCGATCACCCGCGGCTCGCGGATTGCTTCACTGACCACACGCAGCGTCACGGCATCTCCGAACGACAGGCGATCGCGCCACGATTCGAGGTTCTCGCTCGCCACCGCGCCCGCCCGCCGCCTGTGCAACGTCTCAGCATCGAGCTGATCCTCGAGCACATCGAGCAACGCGCCCTTGCTCATGCGTGTCCAGTCTCGTCGAAAGGTGGACGCCCAGCGAAGAGGCTCCATGTGCCGGAGGCGGAGGCCGCGCTGCTGCGGAGCGTCGAGCGTCCGGACGATCACGTTCACGCTCTGCCACCAGTCGGCGTTTTCCCGCGAGGCGAGCTGCACGAGCCATTCGAGTTCCTGGCCCGTCAACGGGATCGTGCGGAGCTCGAGCAGTGCGCGGCGGAGGGCATCGAGGGTCGGGTCATCTTCCTGCTCCTGCGAGCGGGCGAGGCCCCCGAGCAGGTTGACCCGGATATCACCGCTCGCGTCGAGACGGGAAAGCAGGTTCCACGCGTCGCGGCGGAGGCGGCCGGAATCATCGAGGCCGCCGCTCTCGCGGAAGACCTGGAACACCGTCTCTTCAACGTCACGCTCCGGATGCAGCGCCTGCAAAGCGGCGTACTCGGGCCTCCGTGTGTCAGCGGTCGATGCGTCGGGCCGCGCGAACCGGCGGACGATCGCCGGCGTGAGCTCACGCCAGCCGTTCAACGCCGCCTGGCCGACAAGGTAGCGGGCGATGGACGCCTGCGGCTCCGTCGGCAGGATCTGTGCGACAAACGAGACCGCCTCGGAATCATCGAGCAGCGCGGTCTCGCCGAGGAGAACGATCATCGCGGCCTCGCGCTCCGTCGGCACCACCTCGCGGGCCCACGCGACCGCTTTGAGTCGCTCGATCGCCGACTCGCGTCCCAAGGTCCCGTCTTCGATCAGCGATGGAAACTGCGAGACAACGCTCACCCGCTCCCGGCTCGTGAGCGACGGGTTTACGACGTCGTTGAGCGGATCAGCGGACACGAAGGTCCGCGTCCCGCCGCTGCACCCAACGAGCATGCCGGCGATTGCGACCAGCGGCACGACGCGACCTAGCATTGTCTTGTACACCATGGAAAGCACTCTACCACTTCACGACCGCGTCGTACGCATCCTGAACCTGATCCGGCCGGCGGTGCAATCCGACGGAGGCGATATCGAGCTCGTGCAGGTGACGGACGACGGCGAAGTCCGCATCCGGTTGCACGGCGCGTGCGTCGGGTGCCCCTCGAGCAGCATGACGCTGCGGATCGGCATCGAGCAGAACCTCCGGGAGCACGTCCCGGAGATCAGCTCTGTCGTAGCTGTCGACTGACGCCGGCCAGCGTGCCACAATTTCGACCCAAAGGTCTGGATGTACGCGAGCTGTCCGGGTCGCGTTGAACTGTCATTTGTGCTATCCTTCATCGACCGTACACGCGCACGCGTAAAGGACTGCCGATGCTTGTCATAACGCGCCGGGAAGGCGAAGAAGTCGTGATCGGAGATCCGGCGTCACCGATCGGTGTCGTCAGGATCGCTTCGATCAAGGGCGACCGCGTTCGTGTCGCGTTCGAGTTTCCCAGAGAAGTCGCAGTCCATCGCCGTGAGGTCGCCCAGCAGATCGTCGACGACGTCAAGCCTGCCCGCGTCGAAACCACGCCCGGGCGCAGCGACGATGCCGGCCGAGCAGCCCAAGCTCCGGGCCGAGATGCGCAGCCGAAGCCGAACGGCGTCACGACTCCGCGGGCCTGACCCGCATGTCCAGGGGTAGCCGGGGAGAGATCCGACGCGAGTCAGCCTGCTGGGTAAGTCCACCTGACACGGCGAGGATTACTCGGGCGAGCCGCCGGTCATGTCGTACACCCAGGTGTTGATCGGCCGATCGAAGTCGAGCACCTCGCCGTCATTGAAGAAGATCCCGAGCTCACGCTCGGCGGCATCGGGGCTGTCGGAGCCGTGGATCAGATTGAAGCTGTTCGAGACGCCGAAGTCGCCGCGGATCGTCCCGGGCTCGGCGTTGCTGCCGAAGGTCGCGCCCATCATCTTGCGGCTGACCGCGATCGCGTTGTTGCCTTTAATCGCCAGGATGAGCACCGGGCTGCTCGTCATGAATCCCACAAGCCCGTCGTAGAACGGCTTGCCCTTGTGATCCTGGTAATGCGTCGCTGCCGTCTCGGGGGAGATCATGCTCAATTTCGCGCCCACGATCTGAAGGCCCTTGGACTCGAATCGGCTGATGATCTGGCCCATGAGCCCCCGCTGGACGGCGTCGGGCTTGAGAATGATGAGCGTGGTTTCCATGATCGGGCTCCTGCTGGCGTGTGTCGGTTGAAGGCGATCCGTCGCGGATTGCCCGCAAATATAGGCCGATCGGCCGGCTGACCGATCACCCCGCTATCCTGAGGTTTGCACGCACCGAACCCACCACGGAGGGTGGCATGGCCAGAAAGACGTCTTCACGCACCCGCGCCACGGCCGAGACCATGGCCGTCAAGCAGCGCGACATCTCCGTCAGCGAATTCTTCGCCAAGAACCGCCACCTGCTCGGTTTCGACAACCCCCGCAAGGCGCTGCTGACAACGATCAAGGAAGCCGTCGACAACGCGCTCGATGCGTGCGAAGAGGCCGGCATACTGCCCGACATCGAAGTCAGGATCGAGGAGATCACGCCGCCGCCCTCGCCGCAGAAGGCCGGGCGGTACCGCGTGACGGTCACGGACAATGGGCCGGGTATCGTCCGCCGGCAGGTCGAGAACATCTTCGGCAAGCTGCTCTACGGGTCGAAGTTCCATCGGCTGAAAATGTCACGCGGCCAGCAGGGCATCGGCATCTCTGCGGCCGGCATGTACGGCCTGATGACCACCGGCAAGCCCATGGTGATCCACACCCGGCCCAAGAAGAACAAGCCGGCGCACCACATCGAGCTGGCCATGGACACGACCAAGAACGTGCCCGAGGTGACGATCGACGTCGAGACCGACGACTTCCCCGAGACCAGCAGCGGCACCGGCACGCGCGTCTCGCTCGTACTCGAAGCCAGGTATGCCCGCGGCAAGACCTCCGTCGAGGCGTATCTCGAGCAGACGGCGATCGCGAACCCGCACACGCAGATCACATTCATCCCGCCGGATAAGGCAGACGAGGACCCCAAACTCGAAGGCGACACCGGAACGAGCCCCTTGCGCGAGCAAGGGGACCCAGCCGACTCAGGCATTGTCCGAACCGAAGAACACGCCGACCGCATTGTCTATCCGCGCACCATTGGCGAGCTCCCCCCCGAAACCGAAGAGATCAAACCCCACCCCTACGGCGTCGAGCTCGGCAACTTCCTCCGCATGCTCAAGGCCACCGACGAGAAGCAGCTTGGCGGCTTCTTCAAGCGCGAGTTCTGCCGGGTCACGCCCGCGGTCGTGTCGGACATCACCAAGGCCGCGAGCGTGAAAGGCAAGACGTTCAGCGGCCAGAGCTGGATCAAAAACATCGACCACGCCGCAGCCGAGAAGATCTACGCCGCCCTGCAGGACGCCAGGCTCCGCAGCCCCCCCACCGACTGCCTCGCCCCCATCGGCGTCCGCCAGATGCTCGCGGGCATGCTCAAGGGCGTGCAGGCCGAGTTTTACACCGCGAGCACGCGGAGCCCGGCGGTCTATCGCGGCAACCCGTTCCAGATCGAGGCGGCGATCGCCTACGGCGGCGACCTGCCGGGCGATCAGCAGGCCCGCATCATCCGCTTCGCCAACCGCGTGCCGCTGCTCTATCAGCAGTCGGCGTGCTGCGCGTTCAAGAGCGTGGTCGAGACCGGCTGGAAGAACTACGGCCTCTCTCAGCCCCGCGGCGGTGCGCCCGTCGGCCCGCTCGTCGTCATGATCCACATGGCTAGCGTCTGGGTGCCCTTTACGAGCGAGAGCAAGGAGGCAATCGCCGACTACGACGAGATCCGCAAGGAGATGACGCTCGCGCTCAAGGAGTGCGGCCGAAAGCTCGGGGCGTACATCCGCCGCCGCCAACGCATGAAGCGCGAGGGAGAACGCCGGGACGTCTTCGAGCGCTACATCGGCGAGATCGCCAAGAGCTGCACCGCGCTCACGGGCGTCGACACGGCCGAGCTGTATGACAACCTCATGAAGCAGGCCAAACGCCGCACCGAGATCGCCGACGCCAAGCTCGACGAGGAAGGCAAGTTCATCAAGGACGACGACGGCAGGCTCGCCAAGGACGACGACGTGATCATCGTTCGCGATGGCCAGATCGCGAATCCGAAGGACGAGCCGGCTTCGGAAGCGGAGGCGAAGCCCGCGAAGCGGTCGACGCCGGCCTCGGGCAAGAAGACATCGAAGAAGAAAGTTGTCAAGAAGGTCAAGAAGAAGCGGTCGCCGGCGAAGGCCGGGCTGTTTGAGGGGGCGCAGTAAATGGCAAAGACGCGCACGACAAAGAAGACCCCCGGCCGCAAAAAAATCACCGCAAAGCAGCCCAAGTCCAAGTCCGTCGCCGAGCGCGACGAGCGGACAGCGACCCGCCTGACCACCCTCGCCGACGGCATCGTCAAATCCGCGATGTCCGGCCGCGAGCCCAAGGTCGAGGTCCCCACGCGGTCTGCGGGCAACACCAAGTGGAACAAGTCCCGCGGTATTCTGCAGATGGGGGCCGGCACGCAGGAACGCCAGCTCTTTAACCTGGGCCAGGCCCGCAAGTTCATGCAGACCCTGCTCCACGGCGAGGGCATCAAGGACCTCATCGCCCAGGGCAAGACCACCAGCCTCCGCGGCATGTTCTACCAGGGACTGCACACCATCCAGGGCACCAAGGAGAAGACCTTCAACGAGCAGAGCGAGTCCGACAGCATCCTCGAAGATCTCGAGGTCACGATCGGGGCGCTCCGCGAAGAGCTGCACGTCTTCGCCAAGAAGCGCGGCACGCTTGTGGGCAACATCACCGTCATCGACTCGGGCGACACCATCGACTGCCGACGCATGGGCTCGGGCGGCTACGCGATCCCCAGCATCTGCGAGCCGGACGTGATCCAGTTCGAGAACGTCGAGGCCGACTTCGTCCTGCACGTCGAGAAGGACACCGTCTGGCAGCGGTTCAACGAGGACAAGTTCTGGAAGCAGCACAACTGCATCCTCACCGAGGGCTCGGGCCAGCCGACCCGCGGCGTGCGACGCATGCTCCACCGCCTCAACAAGGAGCACGGCCTGCCCATCATCTGCCTGCTCGACTGCGACCCCTGGGGGCACTACATCTACAGCGTCATCAAGCAGGGCTCGATCTCGCTCGCCTTCGAGTCCGAGCGGCTCGCCATCCCCGAGGCCAAGTTCATGGGCATCCGCTCGAGCGACTACCAGCGCTGCGACCTGTCCGACGACGTGAAGATCACGCTCAACGACCGCGACATCACGCGGGCGAAGCAGATCGCCGAGTACCCCTGGTTCGCGGACAACAAGCCGTGGCAGAAAGAGATCAAGGGGATGCTGAACAACGGCTTCAAGATGGAGGTCGAAGGCCTGATCACCAAGGACATCAGCTATGTGACGGAAACGTACGTCCCCGAGCGGCTGGCGGCGGAGGATTGGTTGGGATAAAAGCGATCGTCACCGACTCGTAATCGTCAACGAGCAAGTGACTTTGACATCGATCGCCCCAATTGGCAGAGAACGTTATAAGGACTAATCGCGGCCCATCTGGCAAAGTCGGCGAGCAAAATCGTGCCGTGGTCGCTTGCCTTACCTAATATTGTTACTTCCATCCCCGCCACTACCTCGTCTAGCTTAGACGACTCCGCGTCACCTTGCGCATCAAGTCGGAGCATGCAGTAATTCATACGAATCGTCGACACATACGGGACCATGACACCATTCACGACCGCACGTGATTCTGGATTGGACACTACGGATGCCGGCAGCCCATCTCCGTACCCAACATTGACCACCGCATACCGGCCGGGGGGGACAGACGGCTCAATAATCGGACCAACCGCCACGTATCCGACTGGTGTTTCTTCGCCAATCTCGACAACACGAAGGATCGTCCCGACCACGACAACGGGAAGCTCGGTCCCAGGCTTCCCACCGAATAATGCGCCTCCGCTGCGAACGATTTCACGGTAAAGCCCCGCGCTGGCGAGCGAAACCCCCGACAGAGCGGCGGCGGAATTGCGGGCATGCACCACAAGATCGTCACGCTCGTTTTCCTCTGCCACATGTTCTTGGAGGTTGATCGCCCGCCGAACAAACCTGATCGCTTCGCAGAATTTCTCGTCTTGCATTCGAGAAAAGTCTGCGTCGCCCCCGTCGCGAAGTTGATTCGCGAAACCCGCAACCCGGACCTCTGGCCCGCAGCGAGCGATCGCTTCACAGAGATCCGTTAGAGGCGGGCAGGGAGCACCGTCAGATTCGGGCGCCTCCACCCCAATGAAACGCATACCAGTGTCAATCTTGAGATGAACGCGGCATGATCGGCCAAGCCCCTTAGCGCTCGTCGCAAGCTGCTGGATCTGAGTCGCGGACCAAACAAACGGTTCAAGCCCGAGCCGGATAACTTCAGACATTTCGTCATCACGAGCTCCTTCGACAAGAAGGATCCTGATATCCTCAGGGCCTCCGGTATTCGCTGCGGGCCCTGCTATCTGCATGTGGACGCGCTTGACCAGCTCGCCCTCGTCCATTGTACTCACACCGAACCAGCGTACGCCTGCCCCATAAAGCGGCTGAAAGACGTTCTCAATCCCAAGTCCATATGCATCGGATTTGAGAATTGCTAGCATAGAGTTAATGCCACAGTTTCCGCGCCCAGCGATCGCATGCGCATTTGCGACCAAGCGGTGCGGCTTGATCATCATGCCCTTTGCACCCACAAGGCCAGAACTGATTAATGGACGGCTGAGCGGCTTTCTGAGCAAGGGATATTTGTGCGGATTCGCAATGATTTCTTCAAAAAACTTTTCGTAGGCAGAGGGGTGCTTGTCATCAAAGTGTTCGAAATACAAGACTTTGTTATCTTCGTCGTATGTAAACACCAATTTGTCATCACAGATCACAACGTCTAAATCAGCATTCCGCACCGAAGTGGGCAGGTCGATTTGCTTTGAGAGCTTCTCTAGCTCATGGACAGTTATCCACGCTGTTTGCATATCCACGCCGACGGCGTGTCCATATGCGCAGAGCGCTCCTTCGTCGTTCTGCGAATCGGTAATCTGCGTCTGGCCCGATGCGACCAGCACGCGGAGCTTGACGTCAAGTTTCTTGTCTCGGAAGTTTAGCAAAAACGGAAGATCTTCCCTGAACCAATCGAAGCCGCCCCTTCGGTGAACTGTCTTGTACGAGTGCGTACAATTCTGTAGCGCATTTGCTAGCAGTTGAAGATAGGTTTCTTTCGATACATTACGTATCATGCGAGTTCCTCGCTCAGCCCGAAAGTAGAGCGTGCCCAGCACGCCTGTGAAGGGCGACTCATTGCGGAACTCAGACATTACATCAGAAGAGTAATAAGCTCCGTCGAGCTTTGCCTTAAGGTCTTCAAGTGTCTTTGTTAAGCCTGCTGCTTGTCGCATGCCTTTGATTGCCCGCACAGTGGCCTCGAATCCAACGTGCACCAAATAGTTAAGCGCAGTGGCTATGCCGAATGTGACTAGATCCTTCGTCGCCGGAATCGCTCCCTCTGCAAACTCGGTCACGAGTATGATAATTGCCAAGACAACCTGTCCCAACAAAAAAGTAGGCCGTCCAACGGGAGTCAAGGCGGGCTTTATCTCCTCTCGCCAATTCTTTGAGTCGCTCGCCGACAATGCCATCTGTCACCCTCACGTGTTGCCTCAAGTTTAAGAATAACACCAAGCAAATGCGGAATATGTGGGCGTAATAATTCGGTGGAGCTGAAACGGCCTCCTCTGCGCAGACGCAGCACGGGAGGAGCATTCACTCGTCGATCATTCCTAATTGCCGCATCATAAAGATGCGGCGGTCGGCGATGTCGCGGACGCGCTGGTCGAGACTCTTGCCGCCGCCGTGGCCGGCCTTGCGATCCACCCATAGCAGCACCGGCTTCTCGCTCGGGCTGCTCGCCGTCGCGTTTTGCAGGGCAGCCGCCATTTTGCGGGCGTGGTACGCGTGTACACGGGTGTCGTTCTCGCCGGCGGTCAGGAACATCGCGGGGTACTCGACGCCCTTCTCGACGTTCTGGTAGGGCGAATACGCCAGGAGCGTCTTGAACTGCTCCGGGTCTTCGGATGAGCCGTACTCGGGCACCCAGTAGCGGGCCATGAGGAAGTCCTGGTAGTTGAGCATGTCGAGCAGGGGCACGTGGCACTCGACGGCGGCGAACAGGTCGGGCCGCTGCGTGATCATCGCGCCTGTGAGCAGGCCGCCGTTGGAGCCGCCGGCGACGCCCAGCTTGTCCGCGTTGGTGTAGCCGTTGTCGATCAGCCACTCGGCCGCGGCGATGCAGTCGTCGAAGACGTTCTGCTTGTTCTCCATCATGCCGGCCTTGTGCCACTCGGCGCCGTACTCGCCGCCGCCGCGGAGGTTGGCGACGGCGTACACGCCGCCGTTCTCGTACCACGGGAACATCGTCGCGCTGAAGCCAGGCCGCATGCTGATGTTGAACCCGCCGTAGCCGTAGAGGATCGTCGGGTTGTTGCCGTCGAGCTCGAGGCCCTTCTTGTGCACGATGAACATGGAGACCTCGGTGCCGTCCTTTGACGGGTACCACACCTGCTTGACCTCGACAATGCTCGGATCGACAGGGATGTCGGGGCGTGCCCAGAGCTCGCGGGTTTCGCCCATGTCCGCGAGGTCAACACGGTAGATGCTCGTCGGCTCGTTGTAGCTCGTGTAGGTCAGGAAGCCGGTGGTCCGATCGTCGGTTGTGGACAGGCCGGCCGAGCCGATGCCCGGCAGCTGCAGATCACCGAGCGACGCGCCCTTGTTGCTGTACAGGGCGAGCTTGGTGCTGGCGTTCTCGAGGTAGCTCACGCCGAACATGCCGCGGGCGAAGCTGACGGACTGGATGACCAGGTCGTCCCGCTCGGGCACGAGGTCGGTCCAGCTGTCGACGTGCGGGTTGTGCAGGTCGACCTCGACGACGCGGCTGTTGGGCGCGCCGATCTGCGTGGTCATCCGGAGCACGTCGCCGTCGAAATCGCTGCTGCCGATGCGGCCCGATTCGCCGATCGCCATGGGAACCAGCTCGAGGTCGCCCGTGCGGCGCCACTCGTCGAGATTGGCGATCCAGACATCGACGCCGCTCGTGCCCGTGTAGTAGCCCACGAGCAGCCAGCGGCCGTCTTCCGATGCCGAGCCGAAGGGTCCCCACGTCGTCTTCAGGGCTTCAAGCTTCGCTTCGTCGTAGCCGGCGACGGTTCCTATGGCATCATCGTAGAAGAACCCGATATCGCGCTGGCTGAAGAGCGTGATGTCTTCGCGCGGGTGCGTGCCGAGGCGGTGGTAGCGGTAGACGCCCGAGTACGCGTCTTCTATATCTTCGAGCGCGTTGTAGAAGAAGCCCTCGCCATCGGGCGACCATTCGTCGAAGCCGACCTTGCCGGGCACGACGTCCGCGAGCCACTCGCCGGTATCAACATCAAGCACGTAGGCGGTCGTGTTCTCGTCGCCCGCGTAATAGGTGCCGAAGGCGACAAGCGATCCGTCGTGATTCGGCCTGTAGAAAGAGATCGTCGTCAGCCCGCTGGGATCGATCTCTTCGGGATCGAGCAGCACCTGCTCGTCGCCGTCAAGGCCTTCGCGCATGTAGATGACGGCCTGCGGCTGGCTGCCCTCGCGGCGGCTGTAGAAGTACCGGTCGCCGTAGGGGCGAGGGGCCGACACGCTCGGCACCTCCATCAGCTCGCGCAGCCTCGCCTCGAGCTCGGCGCGCCCATCGATCGTGTCGAGGAAGTCCCGCGTGTACTGATTCTGCGCGTCGGACCATACGGCGATCTCTTCGGTCACGCCGTTCTCAGGCCCTTCGAGCCACTGGTACTCGTCGACGAGCGTCGTGCCGTGGTAGTCGATGCTGACCGGGCGAGACTCGGTCGCCGGCGGGTCGCCGGGCTGGGCACCCGAGTAACCGGAAAGGGCAACGGCGAGAACGCAAGCGGTTCGAAGCATGGCAGATACCTCCACCCGCATCGTACCGAGCCCGCGGCTCCGGGTGCCGCCTTACTGCACGATTCCTTTCGTGAGCCTCATGAACGCGGTCTCGAGGTTCACAGGCTCTTCGCCGAACGACACGAGGCGGAACCCCGCGTTGACCAGCACGCTCGGCATGTCGCTCGGGCTCGTCGGGGCGTCGTCATCAAAGGTGACCTCCATCACCTGGCCCTCGGTGCTCGCCTCCCGCCCCTCCTCGGCCGCCTTGATCGCGATCTTCGAAACGCCAGACACCTTGCTGAGCCGCTCGGCCGCCTCGCGCGTGCGGTCATGAACCGCCAGATGAAACACCCTGCCGACGCGCGCCCTGCGGAGGATCTCCGAGACGTCACCAGAAAAGAGCAGCTTCCCTCGCTCGATGATCCCGACCTGATTGCACAGCTCAGCCAGCTCGTGCAAGATGTGCGAAGAGATCAGGATCGTCTTGCCCATCCGCCTGAGCTCCTTCAGCAGCTCGCGGATCTCGATGCGGGCGCGCGGGTCAAGTCCAGACGCCGGCTCGTCCATCAGCAGCACGCGCGGATCGTGCAGCAGCACCCTCGCGATCGAGAGCCGCTGCTGCATGCCGCGGCTCAGCCCGTTGACCTCGGCGGTCGCCTTGTACCCGAGATCCGTCAGCTCGAGGACATCGCCAACGACCTTGCGACGCCGATCGCCCGCGATGTTGTACGCCGAGGCAAAGAACTCGAGGTACTCCTGCACGACCATGTCTTCGTACGCGCCCATGAAATCCGGCACGTAGCCAATCAACGGGCGTATCTCGCGGTTCTGGTGCCCCACCGTTCGTCCCGCAACGTTCGCCTGCCCGCTCGATGGCTTGAGCAGCGTCGCGAGGATCTTGATGGTCGTCGTCTTGCCCGCACCGTTCGGCCCGATGAACCCGTAGCAGGTGCCCTCCTCGATCACGAGGTTCAGGCTGTCGAGCGCGACAAGATCGCCGTAACGCTTCGTGAGGTTGATCGTCTCAATCATCGCCATCGGCGGCGCTCTCCTCTCGTGTCGAGGTTGCTTCAGGAGGCGACGCCCGAAGCGGGTAGACCCAGCGGACGACGGCCGTGCCCTCGCCTCGCAGCGCCGACCACCCGCCCGACGCCCTGATCGAGAGCGGCAGCGGGAGATCTGTCTCAGGCGTGAGATCCACCGTGCCCAGCACGATCACGCACGGCTGGGTGAACCACTCTCCAAGATCGAGCCCGTGCGTCGAGCGACGGAGCCCGATCGGCCGTGCCCCGCGGGCGTCAGGCCGTGACGGCGGAAGCCGAGAAAGCAGCGCCGCCGCGAGCAGCCGATCGGTCGTTCGGCTACGGGCAGACACACCGGTCAGATCGCCGAGCGTCTCCGGGAGCCCGGCCGCCGCCAGGTCTTCGAAGAACGCAGCGTCCGCCCGCCTCGCCGCCGCGGCCTGCGTCTCATCGCCAGGAGCGGTCAGAGCATCAAGATCAAGCCGCTCGCCCGCCGACCACCCGCCGACCTGGGGCGAGAGCACGCGGGCCAACGCGATGTCCGCCCGCCCGACGCGCTTGGCAAGCCGCTCCTGCGGCGGCACAACGATCACGCGCACGTTCTCGAGCGGCCCGGGCAAACCGTGCAGAAGCTCGCCGCTGACCGAGCCGTCCTCCTGAAGCGCGAGCCGACCCGGTGCACCCGAATCGTCGATCGCGCGAAACGTCGACCACTGCCGCTCCCCGGACCAATCCGCTCGAATCGATTTGACCGTGGAGCGCGCGGGAAACCGCATGCGATCCGGATCCCTGCCCGACACCGGGTAACCCCGCACATCCGGAAACGTCACATCAAGGCCGCCCGCGCCGCGAATCGAAGGATCAGCCCAGGGCGCGAGCGCCGCTACCTCTTCGGGCTCACCGCGTCCGACGCGCACGGCGCCTTCGCCGTAGTCAGGCACGAGCACCGTCGCAAACGCCCTGGCAGACGCGCGGGTCGTCCCCTCGACGCTGTCGAGAAACACGACCGCCTGCAGGTTGGCCTCGCGGGGCCTGAGCGCCGTCACGCCTCCCCACGTGATCGCCGTAAACGCGACAACGACACCGACGAACGCCACCCAAGCATGCCGCTTCAGGCCGAGCCGTGACAGTACCGCATAGCCCACCGGCGCCGCAAGGAGCCAATACAGGCCGAAAGCGCCAAACCCTGTCAGCACGCCGACGACAACCGCCTGACCCTGCGAGATCAGCCCGACGAGATCTGCATCGAAGTACCGCGGCTCGGTCTGCACGATCGCCAGATTTCGGTTGGCGTCGTCATCGCGAGGCAGCCCCGTCCGGCCGAGCACGCGGTGCCAGAAGGGCCGCATGCCGGGCATACCGCGCGAAGCAAGCGAACGGCTCGAGACATCGAAGCCGATCAGCGTCACCATGCCGAGCCCCTCGCGGGCACGCACGACGACCGAGCGCCCCGCCGCGTCTTGCAGGATCGGCCACGCACGATCCGGCTCCGCCGACGCCAGTCGCGACAGAGCATGGACCACGAGCCGCTCGGGGATCTCAGCGCTGTCGTCGTACGTCAGCAGCGGCGCGAGCGCCTGCGAGGGCGTGACGCTGCGCGCCGCGCGCACCTCGGGCATCATCGGCCAGAGCGGGTTGCGGACCTCGTCGAACCACACCTGAGGCGACGCGGGGAGCGACACCACCAGATGACCGCCCGAACGCACCCACGCCCGCAACGCCTCGGCACGCGACACGCTCAGCCGCGTCGGCTCTGAGCCGCTCCACACGATCGTCTCGATGCCCGAGTATCCGATCGCGCGGTCGGGGAGCGACGCCGGCTCCAGATCCGCGAAGATATCCGTCGCCTCATGGCCCCTCGCCTGCCAGAGGTCGCCCGAAGACCGCCGCGACGCGTACCCCGCGAGGCCGGCCGGCTGCCGGCCGACCACGAGCATCGTCCCGAGCACGGGCGAACGGAGCGCGCGGCCAGCGGTGGTCGTCCGTCCCAGAAGCCGGCCCGATGCAAATCGCACGCCGCCCTCTTCCTGCAGCGCAGGCCCAGCAGGGACCGCCTCGTACGCCGAGACCATCAACGGACGATCAATGTCGGCCGCCTGCAAGTAGGCGTACACCCAGACGAGCTCGTCGCCGGCACCGGGGTTGGTCGTCACCGTTCGCTGGTAGAGCGGGCTGTCGCCGTCGACGTCTCGGGTCGCGACCTCGAAGACGACCTCCCTCTGCACGATGCCGCTATCGCGGAAGCGGATCTGCACGCCCGCCCACTCGCTGGCCTTTGCCGACCCGCCGACGCCGATCGATACGACCTCAATCTGAACAGACCCCGCCGCCTCAGCGCCGAGATCCTGCGACACCGCCGGCCCGCCCACCGCTGCAAGCATCGCGCACACAATCATCACGCCGAATCGGATCATCCGGCCACATCATAAGCCGCCGCGACGCACCGGCCCACGCTCAAGCCGGCTCACTCGCCCGCCGATGCTCTACCACATGCTGACGCTCACCCTGCTCATCGCCTTCGGAGCCGTCGTGGCCGTGCTCTATGCCTGCGCTATGCAGGTCAAGGACGCCACCGCCCTGCACCAGCTCGCGATCGATGTCCACACGCTCCGGAACGAATACCTCGCCGGCATCCGCGGCGACGGCCCGGTCGGCGACGACGGCATCCCCATCGTCGAAGCGATCGACACCGACGCCGATCCGAGCCCAGCGGGCCAGATCGACGCAACCTCCCAGACCGCAGCAGCAGCCTAGCCGCGAGCCTTGTGCAGCTCGTCAACCAAGATCGCGTGCGTCCGCGTGCCGAGGCGGAAGCAATCGAGCTCAAACTTCTCGTTCGGCGAATGCACCCGGTCGTCATCAAGGCCGAAGCCGATGAAGACCGTGTCGAGCCCGAGCTCGCCCTTGAGCAGCCCCGCCACCGGGATCGACCCGCCGCTACGGATCAGCTTGGGCTCCACACCCGCAGCCCGCTTGAGCGCTGCCATCGCGGCCCGCATCGCATCGCTGTCCGTACCCGTCGTCGCGGGCAGCCCGCCGCCGTGGTCGACTGTTTCCCACCGGCACCCCGGCGGCGTGCGCTCGTCGAGCCACGCAAAGAACGACTCGCGCACCGCCTGCGGGTCCTGATCAGCCACAAGCCGGAAGCTCACCTTCGCGGACGCGTGCGTCGGGATCACCGTCTTCGCTCCCTCGCCCGTGTAGCCGCCGATGATCCCGTTGATGTCGCACGTGGGTCGCGACCACTCCCGCTCGATCGCCGAGTACCCCGCCTCGCCCACATCCGCCTCGGGCGGCAGGCCGATGCCCTGCAGCGCGTCCGCCGCGTCGAGCCCAAGCGTGCGCCACATCGCCCGCTCCTCGTCGCTCACCTCCTGCACGCGATCGTAAAAGCCGGGCAGCGTCACACGCCGATCGTCGTCCCACAGCTGCGCGAGCACCTTGGTCAGTTCGTTGAGCGGGTTGGGCACCTTGCCGCCCCACATGCCCGAGTGCAGGTCTTGGTCCGGCCCGTGCAGCGTCACCTCGGTGTAGGTCATGCCGCGGATGCCGTTGGTGATCGCAGGCCGACCCCGCCCGAGCATGCCCGTGTCAGAAATCACGCACACGTCGCACGTCGCGAGCCGATCGCGCTGCTCTCGCACAAACCGCTCAAGGTTGACCGAGCCGGATTCCTCTTCGCCCTCGATCAGCACCGTCATCCGCACGCCGCCGGCCGCGACGCCCGTCTCGGCGTGCCACGCGCGCATCGCCTCCAGAAACGTCGCCACCTGGCCCTTGTCGTCCACGGCGCCCCGCGCGACCACCCGCTCGCCGACCTCGCCCGAAGCCGCCGAGATCACCGGCTCAAACGGCGCGCTGTCCCACAGCTCCACCGGGTCCGGCGGCTGCACGTCGTAGTGACCGTAAAACAGCACGTGAGGCCCGGCGTACTCCTCGCTCCCCGCGGAAGTCGCGAGCACGATCGGATGCCCGGGGGACTCGGCCGTGCCCGTCGGCAGCACCTCGACATCAAATCCGGATTGCCGCAGATGCTCCGCGCACCACGCCCCGGCCGCCGCCGTCTGCTCGCGGTACGCCGGGTCCGTGCTGATCGACGGGATCCGCAGCCACTCGATCAGCCGATCGATCTGCTCGGTTTCGCTCTCGCCCAGACGCTTCAAGACAGCTTCGGTCAACATCACCGAGTCTAGAAACGACAACCGCCCGACGCTGGGCCGGGCGGTTGGTGCAGCTCATCTTGCGAGCGGAACTTACGGGAGTCGGAAGCCGCTCTGACCGGTGTCGGAAGTCCCCTCGGGAAGCTCACGGGCGTAATCGCGTGCCTCTTCCGTCAGATTGCTCAAAGCCGAGCCGACCACAATGCTTCCGGAAGGGGCCCATCGGGACATGTCAGTGAAGACCTCGGTCTTCGTGAGGTTTTCTGTGTGGCCGTCGAAGAACACGGCGTTGATCGACTCGTTCTTGTGTCGGAAGGAGAGAAGCTGGTTAGTACCGGAACTGCCTCCTTGCACGGGGTTCTCTCCGTACGCGGTGTTTCGCGTGAACTGCGGTGTGCCCGACGTGAACATTCCGAACGTCACTCCGCCGTCCTCCTCCGGGGTCACGTCGATGTCCAAGCCCTCAGACTGCGAGAAGTAACGCGTGCCGTTTGCCACCATAATTTTGTCCGCGGGCGAAATGCCGACCTGTTCGATCCGGCTGCGGAACCGTTGCGGCGTCTTGACCTGCGTTGATTTGGTGCCGTTCCAGTAGTCGGGGGCAAAGCCGAGGCGTGCCGCATTTGGGTCGCCGGTGTTGTTTGATGGCTGGCCGGGTACAAACCCGCCACCACCACCTCCTGAATTGGTCGAACCCCAGTAGGCGAATGCGCCCGGCATGAGGTAGCTGACCTGCTTGTAGCCGCGGTTCTCGCCCAGGTACTCGCGGAAATCGTCCTCGTCTGTCGCGGCTGAGCCGGACCAGATCGTGTCGTTGAAGACCCGAGCGGCCGGATCGGCGAAGTCATTGAAGATATCGCCGGCGCGGCGTGCCCGGTTGGCTGAGAAGCCGAGTTCCTCGCCGATCGTCGGCGAGATGAAGTCCATGGTCTGGATCGGTGTCTTGGCCGTCGTGTTGCCGCTGTAGGTGTCGCCAGTTTCTTCAAACTCGCGCTGGCCGGCTCCGCCTGAAGTGTTGATCGCTGCGAAGAAATCTTTGTTCTCCGTCGCGTACGCGTACTGAGCGGTGCCCATCGAACGCTGCTGAGTCTGGTCGACCAGAGACCATGCAGTCTGCCGAGCCGTGCCGAGAGCGGGAAGCAAGATGCCGATGAGCAACGCGATAATTGCGATCACAACGAGGAGTTCGATCAGCGTGAAGCCCCGCTGAGTCTGGTGCCGGAACGAGGTCATTGCAGGTCCTTCCATTTCTACGTCAAGCGTAAAACGATCAGAGTGACTTCGCGCTGCCCGTGACAGCGACGGCCCCCGTTGAGCGATCAACGACGGGGGTTTCCCCGTCTTCCGTCCGGTTGCGGAACGCGTTTATGTACCGCGGCGCGATGGTCCATTCGCCGGACTCTTCGTCTTGGATAACCGGGTAGAGCGTATTTTCGCCCGTTTCCGGGTTTGTCATCGGGATGAGGACGGTCTTGCCCGCGGTATCAGCCGAGAACAGTTCTCCGGAAACGACATCGGCGACAAACACGCTCGATTTGGTCTCGACCGGACCCATCGAAGAAATGGCGAACGCGACCCCGACACCGCCGGCAAGCAGGCCGATGACGACGAGTGCGATCTGCCAGGGCTTTGCTCCGCTCATCTCGTTCGCGTCCTTTGCGTCGGTCAGTGAGCGCTCATCCGCTCGTGCGTTCCGGGATTCCTCTGCGAAAGAGACTCGGACAGAGGTTGTCGGGAGGCCGTGATCGTAAACCAATCCGAGCTGGGCGGGAGAACACCCGACCTGCATGCGAAGGCAAATCGTAGCGAACCCCCCCCACGAGGCGAGCACAGGCCGATCAGCGGCTCCCCACTTTCGCCATTCTCACCACGCCTTTACAAACAGTTTGGTTTCTGAATGGACCTGCATGGGCAAGCACGGACCTGCCCGATCGCTATCGGGTGTGATCGGGAGCCAGGGGTCACTCGGGCAACCGGCCGGCGTTGCTTCGACGAGGGCTGTCGGTTGCCCCATGCGTCGGGCCGAGCTCGTATCAGAGACCGAGGTGCCCGATCACGGCGTCCGCCGCGGCCTGGCCTGACCGGGTCGCGCCCTCCATCGTGGCGGGCCAGCCGGTCTGGGTGTAGTCGCCGGCGAGCCAGTGGCGTGGCGCGAGGGCGTCGCACGCCGGGCGGCGGTCGTCGAAGCCGGGCTCCACGAGAAAGGTCGCCCGCCGCTCTTTCACGGCCCGGGCCCAGGTAACGCGGTTGGGCCCGAATCGGCGGGCGATCTCATCGACCAGCCCGGTCACGAGCTCATCGGCGGACCGGTCCACGAGCCCGTCGGCCGCGCTCGCGACCGCGTGCACACGCCGGCCGTTGTCCTTCAGGAAGATCCAGTCAAAGTCGGCGTCGAGCAGCACCGCGTGGGGCAGGCTGGTGACGGGCCGCTCGAACTCCGCGTGCACGGCCACGATCGGGCTGTGCTTGAGCGATCGCAGATCCGCGGCGACACGCCGGCCCTTCTCGCCGATCGTTTCGATCAGCCCTGCCGCGGCGTGGAACGGCAGCGCGAGGATCACGGCGTCCGCCTTGATCGCATCTCCGGTGCGGAGGAGCGCACCGCCTTCGGTCAGCCCGGTGATGTGCGCACCGAAGCGGACTTCGCCGCCGGCGTGCGCGAGGCCGTCGGGTACCGAGTCGTAGAGCGTGCGGAGCGGGACGGTGGGCACAGCCATGCGGGCGTCGGAAGCGGAGCGCAGGAAACCGTCCTGGAAGACGTGGAGCGCCGATGCGGCGTCGCAGGTCTCGGGCGTCGCGTTGCACGCGCTCACGACGATCGGCCCCCAGAATCGACGTGTCGCCCGATCGCTCTGCCCTTGGGCATTCAGCCACGCGGCGAACGATGTGCCGCGGTGCGTCTCTCGATCGGTCGACCCGATCGTGCGCATCGCCCGGGCGATGCCGAGACGCTCACCGATGGACAGGAATCCGGCCTTGACAAGCAGCGGCAGCCCATGCAGCGGCGCCGGCCAGCGGGGAATCGGGAGATGGAATCGCTTTCCGTCCCCATCGATGTAGGTATACGAGCCGGTCCATGCGAGGGAATCGGCGACGCCGAGCTCGCTCAGCAGCCCCAGGTACGCGGGGCAGCAGCCGAGCGCGACGTGCTGGCAGTTGTCGATCGGCTCGTCGAGCGAGGGGTCATCGAACGACCCGGCCCTGCCGCCGAGGCGGTTGGACCTTTCATAGAGAGACACCCTCGCGCCGGACGCCGCGAGCCTGAGAGACGCGGCGATACCCGCGATGCCGCCGCCGATGACCGCGACGTGCTTCATGCCACGCCCCCGCGGCCCGCGAGCACGGACATCGCGACCGCTTTTGCTGCGATTCCGAGGACGGTGCTGCGGCCGGGCCGAACGTGCGCACGGCGGACCGCGCGGGACGGATCCGCCTCGATCAGATCGAGCGTGCGCTCGTACACGCGCGTCATGGCCCAGAGCGTGGGCCGGCACCTCGGCGAGATCAGCGGCCCGAGCTCGACGCCCGCTCTGTACGCATCACGGGCGAGGCCGACGCCGCGGCGGATGACCGTCTCGCATCGGACCGGATCACGCCATGCGAGCAGTGCCTCGAGCGAGAGCCCCGCGTCGTCGAGCCACGCCTGCGGCAGATAGCACCGCCGCGGGTCGAGCGATGCGTCCTCGCCGACGTCGCGGAGCACGTTGGTCATCTGAAAGGCAAAGCCGAGACGGCTCGCGAGGTCGACGGCACGCTCGATATCGCTCTCGCGGCGCACGCCCCAGATCGCGACGCAGCATCGGCCCACGCTTCCGGCGACGCGGTCGCAGTAGCTCCGAAGCTCACCCTCGGTCGTAAAGTCGATCGAATCGAGGTCGGATCTGAGCCCGTCGATCATGTCGGTGAGCCATTGAGGGTCGATCGGGTAGCGTGCGGCCGTATCACTGAGCGCTTTCCACACCGGCTCGTCATCCGGCGGGCTGCCAGCGCAGGCTGCGCTGGTGCGATCGGCGAACAGCGACAGATCCATGCGTCTTGTTTCGATTGGGATCGAAGGATCGTCGGCGATGTCGTCGCCGAGCCTGTTCCATGCGTAGAGCGCATAAAGCGAAGATCGCTTCGGCTCGGGCGCGAGTCTCAGCCCGAGGTAGAAGCTTTTCGCGCGCTCGGAGGTGATCCGGCGGCACGATTCGTAGGCTGCGCTCAGCATCTCCGTGCTTGGCATGGTCATGCAGCCGACCCTCGCCCGAAGAGCAACGACCGGGCAACAAGCCAGACGAGCGCGGAACGGGGGACAGCCGGGCGACGCCAGAGCGTCTCGCAGTTGGCTGCTCGGACGCGGCGGCAGACGAGCAGCCCGGCTTCGAGAAAGAGCCAGACGGGCCGGGTGACGCTCGGAGCGACCGAGCCGGGAAGCGCCCGGGCCGAAGCGAACATCGCCTCCGTGCGGGTCACCAGCGGCTCGATCGCTTCGCGGAATGTCTCGCGCACGGCCGGCGAGGGGATTGTCTCACGCGCCTGGTCGCGGAGCCAATCGCGGCTCAGCCCGCATTCGGCGAGCGGCAGGTAGATCCGATCGAGCTCGAGCAGATCTCGGCGGGCGTCTTGCCAGAAATTAGCGAGTTGGAGCGCTGTGCAGACGGCATCGCTCTGCCGGAGCAACGCAGGCCAGTCGCTGTCCGTATCGCGGTGCCCGGCCATCCGCAGCACCAGCTCGCCGACCGGGTTCGCGCTTCGTGTCGCATACGTGAGCAGGTCGTCCCACGCGGCGTACCGCGTGACCGTCTGGTCTTGCTCGAAGGCGTCGATGAGCCGATGGAAGGGATCGATCGGCAGCTCGTGGCGGGTGATCGTCGCACGAAGCGTTTCAAAAAGGGGCAAGCGAGGGTCGCCGCGATCGCACGCTTCGAGTTCAGATCGCCAGGCGGCGAGCCTTGAGAGCCGGACATCCGCCGGCACGCCGGGGGCATCGGCGATGTCGTCCGACACCCGGCAGAACGCGTAGACCGCGGCGAACGACGGGCGGAGCAACCTCGGCAGCACCATCGGCAGCACCGGGAAATTCTCGTACGGGGCTGCTGAAGCCGATTCCGGAAGTAACGACGCCGACGCAGAATCGGTGCCGCTGTTGACCATCGGCGGCCTCCCGGCGACGGATTCGGGGCTCGCTTGGTCTAGACTTGCGTCCGGCATCCGAGAAACCATAGCAGCAGCTTCGAGAGGCGGCTTTGCGAGTCATCCTTCCCAACCCGAGAGGCTTCTGCGCCGGCGTGCGCATGGCGATTGATGTGGTTGATCGCATCGTGATGCACTTCCCGGATCAGCCGGTGTATGTCTATCACGAGATCGTTCACAACCGTCACGTAGTGGATCGCTTCCGGGGCGAGGGTGTCCGGTTTGTCGAACGGATTGCGGACATCCCGGACGGAGCAATCGTGGTGTTCTCGGCTCACGGCATCCCGCCATCGGTCCGGCAGGAGGCGGCAGACCGGGGTCTGACCGCGATCGATGCGACGTGCCCGCTCGTGACCAAGGTGCATTCGGCCGCGTCGCGCTCGTCGGACCGGGGCTTCCAGATCCTGCTCGTCGGTCACGCGGACCACCAAGAGGTCATCGGCACACGGGGCGAGGCGCCTGACGACACGATCGTGGTTGAATCCGCGGAGCAGGTGGCGACGCTCGAGGTCCGCGACCCTGACAAGCTGATTTATCTCACGCAGACGACGCTCTCAACGGATGACGCGTCGGAGATCGTGCGGGCGCTCCGGGCGAGGTTTCCGAACCTGCACGAGCCGTCGACCTCGACGATCTGCTACGCGACGACGAACCGTCAGCATGCCGTGCGGCAGATCGCGCCGGAGGTCGATGTTGTGCTCGTGGTGGGAAGCCGCAACTCGTCGAATTCGGTCAGGCTCACGGAGATCGCCAGGTCGGCGGGCGCGGCGTCGTACCTGCTCGACGACGCCTCGGAGATCGATCCGGCGTGGTTCCCGCGGGGCGCTGATTCTGCGGTGATGGTGACGGCCGGGGCGAGCGCGCCGGAGGACCTCGTCGCGGGCGTGTGCCGATCGCTGCTTGATCGTTTCGGCGGGCGGCTCGAGCAATGGGACGTGATCGACGAGAGCGTTGAGTTCCGCCTGCCGGCTGAGCTTCGGCGCATGCTGCGTGAGGTACCCGGCGCATCGGCTGATGCCGACAGCGTCGTGATTGATTCGAGCGAGATCGATCCGGAGCTGTACGGCGCGGTGCCGCTGACTGTCTCGGCCCGGAGCGAGCCTCCGACAGAGATCTAACCCGGAGAGCTGCGGTCAGCCGCGGTCCTTGTAAGTCTTGCCCGCTGAAGGAGCCCGCCCGTGTGGCATCCGCCGGATCATGTCTTCTCGATGTCACGGGACGCGCTCGTTTCGTGGTGCGGGGCCCGCGGCATGCCGGCCTTTCGCGCGAAGCAGATCGCCGAATGGGTAAACGTGCACCGGCTCTCTGACCCTGCGGGCTGGTCGAATCTGGCTTCGAAGGACCGGAAGGCGTGCGAGCGGGAGCTCGCCGTGCTCACCGGCCGGACGATCGATCATCACACGGCCTCGGACGGCACGCAGAAGCTGCTCGTTGAATGGGATGACGAGCAGGACGCCGCCGGAAGCATCTCGACCGGTCCGCTGCTCCCCGTGCTCAACGGGACGAGCGGCGGCGGCGGCCGGGTCGATCGGCAGACCGAGTGCGTCATGATCCCGTCGCTCGACCCGGGCTCGAATCGGAAGACGGCGTGCATCTCAAGCCAGGTCGGCTGCCCCGTGGGCTGCCGGTTCTGCGCGTCTGGTCTGTCGGGTTTGGACGGGAACCTGTCCGCCGGACGGATCGTGGAGCAGGTGTGGCGGCTCGGGAATCTGCCGGGCGTCGGTCGGATCTCGAATGTCGTGTTCATGGGCATGGGTGAGCCCCTGAGCAACTTCAACGCTGTGACGGCCGCGATCCGCACGCTCGCCGCCCCGGCGCCCTGGGGGCTCGGTATCAGCGCGAGGAAGATCACGGTCTCGACCGTCGGTCTGCCGAAGTTCATCAACCGGCTTGCCGACGAGTTTGATCTGCCGGTGACGCTCGCGCTCTCGTTGCACGCGCCGACCGATGAGCTCCGGCGGGAGCTGATCCCGTGGTCTTCGTACACGACGATCAGCGAGCTGCTCGAATCCTGCGGCCGATGGTTCGAGAAGACCGGCCGAGAGATCACCCTCGAGTACACGCTACTCGGCGGAACGAACGACGGGCCCGATGACGCGAGGCGGCTCGCCGAGATCGCAAAAACGGTCCGCGGGAATGTCAATCTCATCAGGTACAACGAGGTGGCGGGCCTGCCGTTCCGCAGGCCCCGGGACGGCGATGTGCACCGGTTCCAGACGTCCCTGCGCGAGCGGGGTGTGAACGCACATATCCGTGCGAGCCGGGGGCGGGATATCGCCGCGGCGTGCGGGCAGCTCCGCCACGAGCACGCCGGGGGCAGCGCGTGATCCTGGCGTCTTTCCGGCAGTTTGGCTTGATGCACCTGCTCGTCGTTGCCGGCTTTGCGGCGCTCACGCTTCTGATCATCGCGGTTTCGCGGGACCTTCAGGGCAGCGCACGCCGCCGAAGGCAGCGGACGATCGCTTGGGTGGGCCTCCTGATCCAGGCTGCGCACCAGACGTATTGGATCGGCTTCCAGCCCGACCGGGGCGAATCGCTGCCGCTGCACCTGTGCGATCTGGCTGGGATGATCGCCGTCGCGGCGTTCGCGTTTCCTAGGCGTTGGCTGCGGGCGCTCCTGTATTACTGGGGCACCGGGCTTTCGTCGCTCGCGTTTGTGATCCCGGTCATCGATGAAGGGCCGGCGACGCTGAAATTCTGGCTTTTCTGGCTGAGCCACTGGTACATCGTCGGCGGCGCTGTCTACCTGGTTGCAGCCGAAGGGTTTCGACCGGGCACGCGCGACCTGCTGTTCTCGACCGTCGCGCTGCTCGCGGTCGGGCTCGTGACCGCAGGGCTCAACAGCATCTGGGGAACACACTACATGTACACGGGCGATCAGCCGGTGCCGGTGCCCGGGCTCCCCGAGATCGGCTGGCCGCTGCCGGCGCTCGTGCTGCTGGGGGCCGCGGGCACGCTGCTGCTGTGCCTCGCGCACGCGCCGTGGATCCGTTGGCGCAGCGGCAATCGCGGAGCAGAGGCGTGATCGGGCCGCAGCTGGGCTTGTTTATCGGGGGCGTGGTTGCTTCGTTCGTTGTCACTGGCATCGTGACGCGGATCGGTCGCCGCGCCGGGACGCTCGACGGCGACGGGGTCGAAGGACAGATCAAACGCGAGGCCCGTCGGGTGCCGAATATCGGCGGCATCGGGATCGCGGCCGGCGTTGTTGCGCCCATCGTCGTTGCCGCGGTCGTCGTCTGGTTTGCCGGTGAGCGGGCGGTGCCGGCCGATCTCGCTGGCGGCCTGCGCTCGGAAGCCCCCGCGGGCCTCGTTCTTCTCGGGGGGCTGGTTGTTATTCATCTGCTGGGGCTCGTGGACGACCGTCGGCCTTTGCCGTGGGGACCGAAGCTCGTCGCGATGCTCGCCGTGCCCGCAGCCGTTGCGTGGCTCGGCGAGACGCGCGTGCTCGAAGCGCTCGATACATACGTCGGGGGCGCGTGGCTTTCGATCGGGATCACGGCGCTCTGGTTCGCGGCGGCAATGAACGCACTGAATTTCATGGACAACATGGACGGCCTCGCCGGCGGGGTCGCTGCCGTGATCGCCGGCGCGGTCTGGGGTGTGGCAACGCTGCAGGGCCAGTGGCTCGTTGCCGGGCTGGCCGCGTGCGTGTGCGGCGCAGCGATCGGGTTCCTGCCGCACAACTTCCCGCGAGCGCGGGTCTTCATGGGCGACGGCGGGTCGCTGGTGCTCGGCTTCCTGCTGGCGTATCTCACGACGCGGCTGACGTACGTCGACTCGAACGCCGCCGGCCCGCGCTGGGATCGCATCGTCATCCCGATGGTGCTGCTCGCCGTGCCGCTGTACGACCTGTGCAGCGTCATCGTGCTGCGGCTGCGACAGGGGCGGTCGCCGTTCGTTGGCGATCTGCAGCACCTGTCGCATCGCTTCGAAGGGCGCGGCCTTTCTCGGCCGCTCGTAGCGGTGTCGGTCTGGGCATTGACGGCGGTGACGGCGACCGGCGCGATCATCGTCGCGATCGGCACGCCCTCTCAGTCCGTGCTGGTCGCGGTGCAGACGCTCGCGGCGCTGGGTCTTTTGGCGGCGGTCGAGCGACGGATGCCGTGGGAGGCCGAGAAGTGAATCGCGGCCGGATCGCAGCCTGCTGTCTCGGCGCGATGCTGGCATGCCTCGTCGCGAGGACGCTTGGCATCACCGAGCCGATGCCAGGCTGGGACCGCACGCCGCTGTCAGGCGTGTCGGCGATCACGGGGATCGGGCCGACGCTGTACGTCGGCCTCGATGCGCTCGTTGTGCTCTTCGCGGCAGGACTGGTGCTCGCCCGGCGTGGGCCGCTCGCGTGGCCAGGCATCGCTGCGCTTGTCGGGAGCGTGCTGATCGTGTGGCGCACGATCTGGCTCGACCGCGGCGACATCGAGCCGGTGCCGGTGTCTGCCGCGTGGGCATCCGGCTGCGCAGCCTTTTCCGCGGGGATCTCGCTCGCGGGCCGCCCGGCGTTGCGGCGGTTCGCCGTGGTCTCCTTCCTCGGCGTGGCGGTGATCTTGCTCGCGAAGTCTGCCGGACAGCTGGCGTTTGAGCACCCGGGCGTTGTTGCGACGTTCGACGCCGACCCGGAGGGCGTGCTCGAAGCTCGGGGGTACACGCCGGGCTCGGCGGCGGCTTTGCAGTTCGAACGCCGGCTCAGGCAGCCCGATCTGACCGCGTGGTTCGGGTTGTCGAACGTGCTCGCCGCGTATCTCGTTGCGAGCACCGCTGCGCTCGGCTTGATTGTCTGGCGGGCTCGGCGGCGTCTGACCCATCCCGTGGTGGTTGTGCTCGCGGCTGCGGGCATCGCGTGCGGGCTCGGCGTCGTGCTGACGGGTTCGAAGGCTGGCATCGCCGTCCTTGTCGCGCTGCTCGCCTGCCTTGTGGTGGCCGGCCTCGTGCCGCATCGCCTTCGCGGCATCGTCACCGTCGGAGTCTGGCTTGTCCCGGTTGCGGCGGTCGTTGCGCGCGGGGTCACCGGCTTGCCCGAGGGGGAGCTGTCGCTTCAGTTCAGGTGGTTTTACATGCAGACCGCCGCCGAGATCGCGGCGGCTGACCTGCCCTGGGGCACGGGGGCTGACGGGTTCAGGGCGCGCTACGCAGTGCTTAAGCCGCCGATCGCGCCCGAATCGGTGACGAGCTCGCACCATGCCCTGCTGGACTGGCTCGCGATGCTCGGTCTCGTGGGGCTGCCGATCGTTGCGGTCTGGTCCTGGACGGCGTGGGCCTTGGGGGCCTCGGTGCGTCTCCGATCGATCGGTCCGGTGATCAGGCTCCCCGATCGCTCGCTGATTCTGAGGATGGCGGGGGTTCTCGCGGTGCCCGTCGCATTTGGGGCGTACCTCGAGGCGCAGGCGACGACCCCGGAGATCGCGCTGACGCGGCTCGTCGGGCTCGCGTTGGGCATCGCGGTTGCGGTGGCGGCCTGGTCCGCCCGCGCGGGATCGCTCGCTGCAGCTGCCGCCGGGCTCGCCCTGCTGATGCACAGCCAGCTCGACATGGTGCTCTTTCATCCGGGCTCGATCCCGCTCGCGATGTTCGCCGTCGGCCTCGGCGCGTCGGGGGCCTGCCGATCTGCACGGTCCGGGCCTCATCGCTCGACACGCGCTCCAGTGCGGCGTGGCGTCGCCTTGGTGTGCCTCGCCGGCGCGGCGGTTGGTCTCGGCATGCTCGCCGCTTCGACGTGGCGGTGGGAAGCCCCGCTCCGGCGAGCGTTCGCGCAGGAGCAGAGATCCGTCGCGATCTCTGCGTCATTCGACGCGACGGGGTCTGATGCGGCGGGCAGCAACTGGGCTGCACGGGCCGAATTCGGCGAAGCCGTCAGGCTCGCGGACGAGCATCTCGCCGAGGCCGCGCGGGCAGCTCCGAGGGACCCGCGGGCCTGGCTTGCGTTGGCGTCCCTCCGCGGCGCTGCGGGTGCCCCGCTTGCGGAGGCTTTCGCAGCTGCAGAACAGGCCGTGCAGGCTGAGCGATCGCCTCGGACGCTTGGGCGGCAGGCGCGCCTCGCAGAGCGGCTCGCTTCAGCGGATCCGTCCGTCGGAGAATCGAGGCGTACGGAGCTGATCGACACGGCTCGGCGTCTCTGGCGAGAGGCCGCGGAACTCGATCGGCACGGCCCGTTCTTTCCGGCGTTGCTGGCGCGGATTGAATCGGATCAGGGCGATGCCCGCTCTGCGGCACGCTGGGCGCAGGAAGCACTCAGGCGCGACGACAACTACAGGCTCGATCCGCTCGCCGGCCTGCCCGAGCGAGAGCGAGCCAGATGTGAAGAGCTGGTCAAGCGGGGCGAGACCGGCGGTTGACGGCCACGGAGCGGGGCCTACTATTTGCCGAAGGCCTGCCGCATGCGCGACTTATCGCTGAAGCAGGTCGCATGTATTGGTCTTCACAGAGGGTAACAGCCGGTGGAAAGCGACGACGACGACACACCGGCCGCAGCTCGCTGAACGGCCCTCGGCTCTCGAATCACGATTCAAGGGCCGACCGTGACGACTCGATACCCTCCGATCATTCGAGATTTCCCGCGGGGCCTGATCGCCCGCTCACACTGACACCGTTCGGATCGCGCCCTCGACGAGGGTGGATCGATACCGCCAGAGAACACCGCCGGTCGGACCGGCAATCCAAGGACCGAAGACGATGGCCACCGACCTTTCGAACGTTCGCAACATCGGAATCGCCGCCCACATCGATGCGGGCAAAACGACCGTGACCGAGCGGATCCTGTACTACACGGGCAAGAACTACAAGCTCGGCGAGGTCCACGAGGGCACCGCGACCATGGACTTCCTGCAGGAAGAGCAGGAGCGCGGCATCACGATCCAGTCCGCAGCGACGACGTGCCCGTGGGAAAAGAACGGCGTCGATTACAAGATCAACCTGATCGATACCCCCGGTCACGTGGACTTCACGATCGAGGTCGAGCGTTCGCTCCGGGTCCTCGACGGCGCGGTCGCGGTCTTTGACGGCAAGGAGGGCGTCGAGGCCCAGTCGGAAACCGTGTGGCGTCAGGCCGACCGGTACAACGTGCCGCGTATGTGCTTCATCAACAAGATGGACAAGCTCGGGGCCGACTTCGACTTCAGCTTCGAGACGATCAAGAAGCGGCTCGGCGCGAACCCGATCGCGGTCCAGATCCCGATCGGCCACGGCAACGAGCTCGAGGGCATCATCGACCTCCTGGGCATGAAGGCGTACTACTTCGACGTTGAGTCGATGGGCGCGAAGGTCACCGAGAAGGACATCCCCGAAGAGCTGATGGAGCGGGCGCAGAAGTGGCGTCACGAGCTGATCGAGGGTGCCGTCGCTCTTGACGACGAGCTGATGGAGCGGTATCTCGAGGATGAGGACTCGATCACGGTCGACGACATCAAGGCCGCGCTCCGCAAGGGCACGATCGCGCTCGAGTGCAACCCGGTCTTCTGCGGCTCCGCGCTGAAGAACGTCGGTGTGCAGCGGCTGATCGACGGCGTCATCGACTTCCTGCCGAGCCCGAACGAGGTGCCCGAGGTGCAGGGCGAGCACCCGCGGGATCCGGAGGAAAAGCTCAGCCGCCCGCACTCGGACAACGCCGGCTTCTCGGCGCTCGTCTTCAAGGTCGTGAACGACACCCACGGCGACCTGACGTACATGCGGATCTACTCCGGCAAGCTGACCAAGGGCAGCCGCGTGCTGAACCCGGGCAACGGCAAGAAAGAGAACATCAGCCGCATCTTCGAGATGCACGCCAAAGACCGCGAGGCGCTCGAAGAGGTCGGCGCTGGCAACATCGTGGCGGTGGTCGGCATCAAGGACTCGATCACGGGCGACACGCTGTGCGACGCGGACGACCCGATCATCCTCGAGCGGATGGACTTCCCCGCACCGGTGATCAGCATGTCGATCGAGCCGAACTCGGCCGACGACAACCGCAAGCTGGGCGAGGCGCTCGTGACGATCCGCCGCGAGGACCCCTCGTTCCAGAGCCACTACGACGACGAGACAGGCCAGACCATCATCGCTGGCATGGGCGAGCTGCACCTTGAAATCATCAAGAACCGGCTCGTCCGCGACATGAAGATCGGCGTCGAGGTCGGCAAGCCCCGAGTGTCCTACCGCGAGGCGATCCAGGGCGAGGCCCTGAAGGTCGAGGGCAAGTTTAAGAAGCAGTCGGGCGGCCGGGGCCAGTTCGGCCATTGTGTCATCAACCTGAAGCCAATGACGCCCGAAGAGGCCGAGGCCGAAGGCATCAAGTTCGACGACAACATCGCGTTTAAGAACTCGGTCGTCGGCGGCAAGATCCCCAAGGAGTTCATCCCGTCGGTCGAGACCGGCATCCGCGAGACTGCGAAGAGCGGCGTGTCGGCGAGCTACCCGCTGATCAACATCTTCGCTGAGCTGGTCGACGGCTCGTACCACGAGGTTGACTCGTCGCAGGTCGCCTTCGAGCAGGCGGGCCGGCTCGCACTGCGTGAGGCCGTCACCAAGGCCAAGAGCGTGCTGCTCGAGCCGATCATGAAGGTCGTGATCACCACGCCCGAGGAGTACCTCGGCAACATCACGGGCGACTTGTCGAGCCGCCGGGGCATGATCAGCGACACCGAGGACCGCGGGCACATCAAGGCCGTCACCGCCGAGGTGCCCCTCTCAGAAATGTTCGGCTACACCACGACGCTCCGCGGTCTCTCGCAGGGTCGCGCGGCGAGCTCGATGGAGTTCCTCGCGTACCGCCCGATGCCGCCGAGCCTACAGAAGGAAGTGATCGAAGCCGGCAGCTGATCGTTAGTCCTCATTGCACACCGACCGCCCCGCTCCGAGCGGGGCGGTTTTTTTGTCGCGATGTCGGATTCGCTGTATACACACGTTGGCAGAGCCGATGGTCGGGTGTACCGTTGCGACGAAGGGGCGGGACGGTCGGACCCTGCGGCAGGAGACAGCGTTATGCCCGATTACGAGCCTCACGAGAAATACCAGTGCGTCCTGCTCTTCGGAGCACCGGGCGCGGGCAAGGGCACGCAGGGCGCGATCGTCGGACGCATCCCGGGCTTCTTTCATCTCTCCTGCGGCGAGGTGTTCCGGTCGCTTGATATCCACTCAGAGCTCGGCCAGACCTTCTACGAGCACTCGTCGAAGGGCGAGCTCGTGCCCGACGATGTGACCGTGGCGATGTGGGTACGGAACGTGGCGGCGCAGACAACGCTGAGCCTGTTCAAGCCGCACGACGACCTGCTAATCCTCGACGGCATCCCCCGCAACGTCGATCAGGCGAAGCTGATGGACGAGCACATCAACGTGCTCGGCGTCATACACCTCGTCTGCCCCGACAAGGAAGCGATGATCAAACGCCTCCGCCGGCGGGCGCTCAAAGAGAACCGCATCGACGATGCGAAGGAAGACGTCATCCGTAACCGCTGGCGGGTGTACGAGCAGGAGACCGCGCCGGTGCTCGAGCACTACGACGACTCGATCATCTACGAGGTCGATGCGGTGGGCAGCCCGGCGGACGTCCTGCAGCACGTCCTGGAAGTGATCGTGCCGATCCAGGACGCGCACTTCAACAACCCGATCAGCGGCGAGCCGACGGGCGGCGAGCCCGCGGGCGCCGAGGCCTGATCGACACGCTGTCAGCCAGCTTTCGGGCAACCCGCAGGTTTGGCGCGGGTAGGCTTGTGGCATGCGCCGATACACGCCAGGGTTTACTCTCATCGAGCTTCTCGTCGTCATCGCGATCATCGCGCTGCTCATCGGCCTGCTGCTGCCGGCCCTCAGGACGGCGCGGCTCTCGGCTCGCGTGGTCTCGTGCGGCGGCCGGCTTCAGCAGATCGGCGTCGCGACGAGCCAGTACCTGATCGATGAACGCGACGCGTTGCCGCAGGTGCTTGTCGATACCGGGGGGCCGGCACCGACTCCCATCGGGTCGCTCTTCGCGGGGAAGAAGGGCAGGCTACCGTTCTTCGGCATCGCCGAGTACGGCGCAGAGCGTCGGCCGCTGAATGCCTACGCCGGTGTCGACGACCCGATCCCCGACGACGCGCCGCAGGTGCAGGAGGTGCCCGCGTTCGAATCGCCGCTCGACCGCGGCGCAGGACGGACGGGGGTACCGATCCCAGAGTTTGCCTCGACGACCTCGATGTACGACCTGATCGGGGCGAGCTACACGCTCAACGATCATGCGCCGGACACGGATCCGGCGCGCGACGCGGTACCGACACTCGTGCCTCCGACCGGCGGGCGGATGCCGCTCATCGCGGACCCGACGAAGACGCTGCTCGTGGGCACACACACGCTGTACAACTACGACGACGGGGGCGATCGGGAGAGCCGGTGGTTCACAGGGCGGGGCCCCGGGGCCGAGATCAGCGCGAATGCGCTCTTCGCCGACTTTCATATCGAGCTTCGTCTGGACGTGCCAGACCAGCAGCAGGCGACGACGGACGACTACACGTTCCTGCCGACTCCCGACTGGGTCGAGCGGCTCCGCGGCTGAGTCGCCGATGCGGCTCGATTCTCAGTTGCCCTCATCCCGGCCGTCGCCGGATGAACGCCGGATGCTGGGCGTTGTCACGCTGAACGCGAGCGCCTGGCGGAGCAGGTCGGGCGTCCGCGGCTCGATGTTCCAGCCCCAGAGCGACGGCAAGGGGATGAGCCGGCGGGGGGCACTTTCAGTCAGAGCGTCGTCGCTGATGCCTCGGCCGTAGGACACCGCGGGCAGCTCGTGCGGGTGGAGGTGGTAGGCGAGCGGGACGAGCTCGTTGAAGTAGTCGTCGCCGCCGAAGCCGGGCCAGGGCTGATCGAGGGGACGCCGGCCGACGTTGCCGGCGCGCATCGCGAGGATGTCGACCGGCACCCAGGTGAGCGCCTCGTCAAGCGAGGGTGCGGATTCGTCGTAAAGGGCAAACTCGACCCACGCGTACAGCCCGAGGGGCGGCTCGTCGGACCGTCGCACGGGGTCGGGCAGCCCGCCTTCCTCGCCCGCGACAAAGCCGATGACGAGCCTCGCCGGCAGGCCCGCTTCCCGGTAGAGCGCCACAAGAGCGAGCGGCAGGTCGACGGGGGCTCCCTGCATGGTCGCGACCGCTCGGGGAGCGCCGATGGTCCGGAAGCCCTGCATCGCACCGAGCGAGCGACCGACCCGCACAGCGTTGCCTGCGATGCTGTCGGGCTGGACGAGCCCGCCGATGGGCTGGAACTCGCGCGCGAGCTTCCCGGCGAGCCACTTTGCCAGCACGACCGGCGGCTGGGACTGGGCGCGATCGCCGATCCAGGCATCGATGGCTGCCTCAACCGGTGCCCGGTCGTAAGGCCCCAGGAAGCCGCGATCAATAAAGAGCATCGGTTCGAGCGACCGCCTCGCCGGCTCCGGCCATTCACCGGTCGGCCAACCGATCGTTCGGGCAGCGCGTTCATCGAGCCGGGTGTTCCACGCGCGAGCGTCGAACTCGATCTCGAACAGCCCGCCCGGAGAGAACGTGTCGGCCGGGCCGAAGCTCCAGATGCCGTAGGCGGCGCCCGAGTGCCTGCCCTCGCCTGAGGCGTCGGTCCTGGAGAGCCCGCCGACGAGCGGGACAGAGCGGCCATTAAACCTGGCGCTCGCGCTGACCGACTCACGATCGACCTCGTACGACGCGGCGCTGCCCGCGAAGGGGAAGTAGAACGTGCCGCGGCTCACTGGCACCTCCTCGACCTGGCCGATCGAGCGAAGCAGGAAGTCGCGGGCGGGGTCGTCGGTTGCGCGCGGAGCGATGCCTGCCTGGGCCAGGAACGGATCCCCGATGGAATCGATCTGCCGGCTCAGGCTGATCGTCGCTCTGAGCCGCCAGTCTTGCGGCTCCGAGCGGGTCACGATCGGCGAGATGCGATCGGGCTGAGCATCTGATGAGACCGCGGGAAGCGTGCACGCGGCGGCGACAACCGCGGCCGAGGCCGAGCGTCGCAGCGTCGTGGCCCTGCCGTGTATCGATCCGGAAAGGTGTGCCGACCCGAGCTTCTTCATAGTGACTTTCTCCGCCGAGGACGATACGTTGCCATCGCCCCGGGCGTTGCCGGGTTTCGAAGGAGATGAGCCATGACGTCGGACGGCCGGACACGCATCGAGAAGGATTCCATGGGCGAGATGCCGGTCCCGGCGGACGCGCTCTACGGGGCGAGCACCCAGCGGGCGGTCCTGAACTTTCCGATCTCGGGCCGGGCCGTGCCCCATGCGGTCATCAGGGCGTACGCGGTGCTCAAATCCGCCTGCGCGTCGGTGAATCGGGACCTGGGCCTGCTCGATGACCGGCGGGCTGCCGACATCGCGAACGCCTGCTCGCAGATCGAGGCGGGCCTCCCCGACTTCGGCGGGCTCGCCCCCCACTTCCCGGTCGATATCTTCCAGACCGGCTCCGGCACCAGCACCAACATGAACACCAACGAGGTCGTCGCCAACCTCGCGTGCCTCGCCCACGGCGAGCCGATCGGCAGGAGCAAAGACCCCGCGTGGTACAAGGACGCGAGCGACAGCGGCGCCGGCGGTGTGCACCCGAACGATCACGTCAACATGGGGCAGTCGTCGAACGACACCTTTCCGACGGCGATGCATATCTCGGCGGCGAGAGCGATCGCCGACAGGCTGAGGCCTGCTGTTGCATCGCTTGCGGGGTCGCTCGAAGCGAAAGCTGCCGCGTGGGACGACGTGGTCAAGATCGGACGGACGCACCTGCAGGACGCGACGCCGATCCGGCTTGGGCAGGAGTTCGGCGGGTTCGCGGCGCAGCTCCGTCAGGCCGATGCCCGGCTCGCACGGGCGCTGGACACCCTGTCGGAGCTGCCGCTGGGTGGCACGGCCGTGGGCACGGGAATCAACACGCATCCGGAGTTTGGCCGGCGCGTCGCCGCGGCCGTGGCCGAGACAACGGGCCTGCCCTTCCGCGAAGCGGACAACCACTTCGAGGCCCAGCACGCCAAAGACGCGTTCGTCGAGGCATCCGGGCATCTGCGCACGCTCGCGGTCAGTCTGAGCAAGATTGCCAACGACATCCGCTGGCTCGGCTCGGGGCCCCGCTGCGGCATCGGCGAGCTGAAGCTGCCGGCCGTGCAGCCGGGTTCATCGATCATGCCCGGCAAGGTGAACCCGGTGATCTGCGAAGCGGTCATCATGGTCGCATGCCAGGTCGCCGGGAACGACCAGGCGGTGACGCTCGGCGCGTTCGGAGGCGTGGGCTCGATTCTCGACTTGAATGTCGCGATGCCGATGATGGCAGCCAACCTGCTCGACTCGGCCGACCTGCTCTCCGGCGCCTGCGACACGTTCCGAACCAAGCTCGTCGAAGGTCTCGAACCGGACCGGGAGCGGTGCGAGGCGCTGATCGAGGGCTCGCTCGCGATGTGCACCTCGCTCGTTCCGGTCATCGGCTACGACGCCTCGGCGAAGCTCGCTTATGAGGCCTACGAGTCCGGTAAAACGATCCGGGCCCTCGCTCTTGAGCAGGGTTTGCTCTCAGCCGACGACCTCGAGCGCCTGCTCGACCCGATCTCGATGACGCGACCGATGGCGTAACTGCCGGGAAGGCCGTCAGTTGCGAACAATCGACCGCAGATCGGCGTTAGACTGAGCACGGAGGTCAGCGGATGACACGAGCGAACACGCATCGATGGATCCTCGGAGCGGTCTTCGCGGCATTCGCCGGCATCGGCGGTGCGCAGCAGGTCGAATACGTCACGAGGAACGTTCAGCCGGCGCACGCGGTGCGTTTCAACGCGAGCCCGATCCGGATCACGCTCACGGATCGCGGATTCCGAGCGCCGCTGCGGGAGGCCTCGCTTCGATCCGGGGAGGGCCGATCGCGGTCGAAGCATGGACTGCCGCGACGGAGCATTTTCGGGCCGATCGTGCTCGGAGGGATCGGTTTCCATCGAGGCACGAGCCTTCATGCGGTAGACGCGACGCCCGCCCCAACTCAGCCTCGGACGATCTACGGGCGTGACCTGCCGCACAACCGGCCGATCGAGCGGCCCGAGGCAGATGTCCGCGAGAGGGATGCCGAGACTGACAGCGAATCCACCTCGGCGGCTGCGGAGCGGCGGCGGTCCGCCTCGATCGTTCTCGCCCGTTCTGGGGATGGGGAGCGGGCCGCTTCGACCGAGACGATGCGTACCGGCGGGGCGGACGAGGTCCGCGCTGCCAGGCGGGCCTACCTGCTGAGGGTTCGAGCGATGATTGAGGCACAGAACCGCGAAAGCACAACGAAGCCGGCCGTGGCAACGGCCGATGACCGCTAACATCTGGAGGCGGTGCCGGGCGGTGCCACTGGTGCACCGTGCTCGCTGCCGATCTGGGGGAGCGGTCCGTGACAGAAGCGTTGGCGAGCAGGATCAGGCGTGAGACGCCGTTGCAGGCGGGCGCGGGCGCCGTGATCCCCGCGTCGGCGTTGACCGACGCGATCGATCTGAGCCTTGTCATCCCGCTCCGCAACGAAGAAGACAACATCGTGCCGCTCTACGAGGAGATCCGGGAGGTGCTCGATGGCACGTCATGGAGCTGGGAGTGCATCCTGGTTGATGACGGCAGCACGGACCGGACCGTCGAGCGGGCGATCGAGGCATTCTCGGGCGACTCGAGGCTCATGCTCGTCACGCTTCGGAGGAACGCCGGGCAGACCGCCGGGCTCGCTGCGGGTTTCGAGCGGGCCCGAGGCCGGCTCATCGCCACGATGGACGGCGACCTGCAGAACGACCCGCACGACATCCCGGCGATGGTCGCCAAGCTCGATGAAGGCTACGACCTGGTGAGCGGCTGGCGGAAGAACAGGCAGGACAAGCTGCTCTCGCGCAAGCTGCCTTCCCGGATCGCGAACCGGATCATCGCGAAGTACACGTGGACGCCGATCCAGGACTTCGGCTGCGCGATGAAGGTGTACCGTCGGGAAGCGCTTGAAGAGGTTTCTCTGTACGGCGAGATGCACCGCTTCCTGCCCGCGTTGTGCGTCTGGAAGGGCGCGAAGATCGCGGAGATGGCCGTGAATCACCGCGCGCGGATCCACGGCAGCAGCAACTACGGCCTAGTGCGCACGATCAAGGTGCTGCTCGACCTTGTCACGGTCAAGTTCCTGAACGACTACCTCGGCAAGCCGCTGTACTTCTTCGCCAAGGTCGCCTTCGGCACGATGGTGCTGGCTGCCGCGTTGCTGGTGACCGCGGCGTTGCAGAGGTTCGGCATCCTGTGGGTGGGTGACTTTCCTCCGACGCTCACGGGTAACCCGCTGATGCACCTGGGACTGATCTTGATCGGCATCACGGTACAGATCGTGCTTTTCGGTGTGATCAGCGAACTGCTGGTTCGGATCTACCACGAGAGCCAGGGCAAGCGGCCTTTCCGGGTGCGCGAGATCATCCGGATGGGGGACCGCGAGGATGCCGGGCCCAACGGCTGATGCCGCAGACATGACCCCCCGTGCGACCGATGCTCTTGTACCCGGGCCGATCCGTGGGTCTATCGACGAAGCTCGCGACGAGCGCCACGACCTGGCGATCATCGGCGGCGGGATCTACGGGATCGCTGCGTTGCTCGAAGCGTCGCGGCGGGGGCTGCGGGCGCTGCTGATCGAGCGTGACGACTTTGGCGGCGGCACGAGCTGGTCGAGCCATCGGATTATCCACGGCGGCCTTCGGTATCTGCAGTCGCTGGACGTCGTGCGATTCAAGGAATCGGTGCGAGAACGCCGGTGGTTCGTCGAGACCTTTCCGGAGCACGTGCAGCCGCTCGAATGCTTGGTGCCGCTGCCGGGCAAGGGGACGCGTCGGCCGACGTTGTTTCGGTGCGCGTCGATCATGAACAACACGCTGAAAAGCTTCTTCGGCGGCACGTCTGATCGGCTAGGAGGGGCGTCGGTCGTCGGTCGCGACGAGTTCGGCCGGTCGGTACCGGAAGCGGATACCGCGGGCGTGCTCGCTGCGGGTCGGTGGGAAGACGGGCTGATGTCATCGAGCGAGCGTGTCAAGATCTGCATGCTCCGCGCGGCGTGCGATCTCGGCGGCCGGGCGATCGCGGGGACCCGCGTTGAAGCGATCGAAAGCGAGGGCGGGCGGGTGTCTGCCCTGCGGTGTACCGTGCCGGACGGACGCGACGTCGTGATCCGATGCGATCGCGTGCTCAATTGCGCAGGGCCCGCGTCGGGTGAGGTCGGCGCGATGCTTGGTGGGGATCACGCGCCGCTCTTCCGGCCGATACGAGCGTTCAACGTCTTGCTCGATATCGATGCGGGTTTCGGTTCGGCTGTCGCGCTGACAAGCCGAGCCGCGGACGATCGGATGCTTTTCATCGTTCCGAGCGACGCCGGCTTGGCGGTCGGAACGTGGGAAGAGCGTTATGACGGGGAGCGGGTCGTCAGCCGCGCGAGTGTCGAGCGGCTGCTCTCGGCGGCACGAGATGTGCTGAAGCGGGATGACCTGACGATCGACCGTGTTTCGGCGGTGTGGAGCGGTCTTCTTCCGCGCGACTCCGGCGGGAAGGACGCCCCGAGCGACCGTCCTGTTGTGGTCGATCACGGCCGAGCGGGCGGGCTCTCCGGCGGTGTTTCGATATCGGGCGTGAAGTACACAACGGCTCGGCTCGTCGCGGAGCGAGGAATCGCTCTCGCCGGCTTCGGTGATCGCCCTGCGAAGCCGGTGGGACCGATCGCCGATCCGATCGATCGTTCGGCGTGGCGGGCGTGCCCCCCGGATCCGGAGTGGCTCGCCGATGCGGTTCACACGATGCGATCGGACGAAGCGGCTGCAACGGTCGATGACGTGGTGCGGCGGCGGACGACGTGGTACGCGTCGCCTTCGGCGGCTCGCGGGCGTGCGGTCGAGATCGGTGCGGCGTTTGGTCTTGGGGAAGACGAAGCGGTGGAAGCCGTCGAGGCGTCACTCGGCCTTGCAACGGCGATGCGTGGGTAAGCTGAGACGATGGGCGCGATCAAAGACGGCATCACAGATCAGGGCGGCTCGGCGCTGCGGAAGTACCAGGACGCGATCATCGGATCCCGATCGTTTCTCAGGCTCGTTCGCTTCGAAACGACGCAGATGCTGATCAGCCCGATGCCGGGCGCCTTCGGGCTCGCGCTGCGGAAGGCCCTGCTGCCGGGCCTGCTTGGCTCGTGCGGCTCGGGAACGGTTCTTGGTCGATCGATCGCACTGCGGCAGCCTCATCGGATCCATCTCGGCAGCGCGGTGGTGATCGACGACGCGTGCTGCCTCGACGGGATCACCGAAGAGCCCGAGGCGATCCGGATCGGTGACGCGACGATGGTCGGCATGGGAACCAAACTCGCTGCGAAGCTTGGGACGATCTCGATCGGCAGCAATTGCGGGCTCGGAGCCAACGTGACGATCCATTCGTCAGTGAGCGGCAGCGTCTCCATCGGCTCGGACGTGCTGATCGCGGGCCACGTGTACATCGGCGGGGGCCAGTACCACACGAACCGGACCGACATCTCGATCGCGGAGCAGGGGCACGTCGAGGGCCTGCGCGTCGAGATCGGCGACGGTTGCTGGATCGGCGCGAACGCGACGGTGGTCAATGGTGTGACGATTGGCCGCGATGCGATCGTGGCGGCGGGTGCCGTGGTGACGAAGGACGTGCCGGAGCGGGCGATCGTGGGCGGCGTGCCGGCGAGGGTGATCAGAGTTCGGGGTGAAGATGCTGCGGTGGTCGCGTCATGAGCGGGTCTTCGTGCAGCGCAACACGGAAGCGAGCGCTCTTTGCGGTCAAACTGGTTGTCTCGCTCGGTCTGCTCGCGTTTGTGCTAACGCGGGCGGATATCGGTGCGGTGTGGTCCCGGATGCGCGAGGCCGACCCGATGCTGATGGGGCTCGCGCTGCTGACACCCTTCCTCGGCTACGGGATCACGTCGATCCGGTGGGGCGGCCTGCTTGCAGCGGCCGGATATCGGGTTCGGCTCGGTCTTCTGTATAGGGCATGCATGACGGCCGTTTTCTTTAATCAGCTGCTTCCAAGCACGATCGGCGGCGATGTCGCGCGTGTGTACGCCGCATGGAAGGCGGGCGCCCCGAAGCAGACAGCGCTGGCCTCGCTGATGGTGGATCGCGTCGTCGGCGTGCTCGCGCAGGTGCTGCTCGCTGCAGCGATGATGCCGATTCTGGGTACGGCCGAGCTGCCCGCCGTCGCGTACTTCATCGTCGGGGGGCTGGCGGTCGCGCTCGCGGCGGTCGTGTTGGCAGTATTTCTGCCGACGTCGCTCTTTGCAAGGCTCGTCATCGGTGCGCTCGCGCGCATACCCGGTCCGTTCGCGAAGATCGCGACCAAGCTCGAGGAGGGATTCGCTCCCTACCGCGGGAGATGGGCGGTGCTCGCGCGGACGATCGCGATCTCGCTGCTGATGATCGGCAACGTCGTGCTGATGCACTGGCTGATCGGACGGGCTCTCGGGCTCGAGCTTTCGATGACGGTGTATTTCTTCGCGATCCCGCTCGCGACGATCGTGATGCTCGTGCCCGTTTCGATCAACGGGATCGGGATCCGCGAGGGGATCTTCGCGCTGCTGCTCGGCGCGTACGGCGTCGGCGAAGCGGACGCGGTCGCTCTCTCGCTGCTCGCATTTGCGACGTTTCTGACGCACGGCGTGCTCGGTGGGGTGGTGTTTGCGACGGGCAGGGCATCGACAGGGGAGATGCAGGAGGTCCCGTCCGGAGCGGATGAGCCGCGACCCCACGCGGCGGCGGAGGCGGGAGCATGATCGACGAGCGTCGCACCCCATGGTTCTGGCTCGCGCTGATCGGCACAACCGGCGTTGCGCTCGCGATGCGGCTGCTGTGGATCGACCGGCCGAGCTTCTGGATCGACGAGCTCTACACCGTGATGCACAGCTGTCGCTTCGGCGACGGCAACCTGACGAAACAGCTCAGCTATGTGCCGACGCTCGTGATGCTGTCGCTCGCGGACGCGCTGCCGGCAGCCGAGCAGGCGATGCAGCCCGAACTCTGGCGCGAGCTCGGTGTCACCGAGACGCTTGTCCGGTTGCCGAGCGCGATGATCGGTGGAGCCACTGTCTTCCTCCTCGGCTGGCTCGCGCGTGGCATGGTGGGATCTCGCGCTGCCCTGTGGTTTGCCGTGCTTCTCGCGGTATCCGTGTGGCATCTGCACATGTCGCAGACCGGCCGGTTTTACGTGCAGCAGCTTCTGTTTTACAACCTCGGCCTGCTTCTGTACTGGCGCGCGACGTCCATCGGCTCGGTCTGGCGTCTCGTGCTCTCGATGGCCATGCTCTTTCTCGGGTTCATGTCTCAGCCGCCGGCGTTGATCCTCGGGGTTGTGATCGCGGTGGACTGGGCTCTCGGTGTCCGGTCGAAGGATCCCTCGCGTTTGACGATCGCCGCGTTCGCGGCCGGGGCGGTCACCGCGGCGGCGTGCGCCGGGGTTCTGCTGGTCGATGTGTACCTGCGGACAGACGAATGGGCGCAGTTCGCGGGGAACATCTCTCAGTCGGCGCCGAAGCTCGTGCTCGGGGTTGTGTGGGTCATCGGCCCGGTGACCGTTTTGCTGGCAGCTGTTGGCTGGCTTCGGGTGCTTGCGAGTGATCGCAGGCTTGCGATCTACCTCGCGGCGGGCGCGACCTTTCCCGTGATCGCCATGGCGGCGCTCGGGCTGACAGGCACGTTTGTGCACGTGCGGTACACCTTTGTTGCCCTCCCCGCATGGCTCCTGCTCGCGGCGGTCGGTGCCGTGGGCGGTGTTTCCGACGGCGCTGATCTGCCGACGCGTGTCCGTGCGATGATGCCGGGGGTGCTGGTCGCCGTTGCCTCGCTTGTGCAGTGTTTCGGGTATTACACCGGGGGCGGGGGCTATCGGCCTGCGTGGCGGGATGCCGTCGAGTACATCGCGGCGAATCGACAACGGGGCGATCTGGTCGCGGGCGATGAGCACGCGTTCTGGCACGCCCGGTACTACCTCGGCGACAGCTCGGCAGTCAAGGTGCAGGGTGCCGCGCTGTGGGACCTGCTCGAGACGACCGATCGGCGGGTCTGGATCCTCGATAAGGGCGGGACGAGCGGCGCGATGAACTGGTCGGGCCTTCGCGACCGGGCCGACCTGCGGTGGTACTTCGATCGCAAGATCTTGCAGCCGTTCTCGACGGTCAAGGTCTTCCTGTTCGATCCCACCGAGGGGTTGTACCCGGACGAGGGGTTGGATCCAGGAGCGGATCTGTCGCCGTAGGCGATCAGCCCGCGCGTTCGACGTCTTGCCATGCGTCATCGAGGCGGCGTTCGGATCCTCCGCCCCGGATCGCGAGTTGGGTCGCGAAAGCGCTCAGCCTGAACTCTTCGATGAGCCACCGGTACCGCTCGAGCGCCGGGCTTGTCCGTCCGATTCGGGCGTGTCGTGCGGCGCGGTCGATGCATCGCGTCCAGTGGCGGGCAACGGCTCGCTGGGCTGCGGCGTCGCGTTTGATCCCATCGCCGCGGAGCCGCTCGATGCGTATGACGACACCCCGGAGGTACGCGGGGGTTCTCGAGAGCGTCGCCCACCGTGCGCGTTGGAACGATCCCGCATGGACAAGCTGGCGGACCTGAAACTCGATATCGCGCCGGGCCGCCTGAGTTGCCGGGGATCTCAGCTCCTCGGCTTTCAGCACAGCATTCTGCCTGGCATCGAGCACGTCGGCGATCAGAGAGACCGTCCTGGTTGCGCGGTCGCCGAGCGATGCGGCCGTCTTATCGGCGAGAGACGCAAGCTGGTCCGCCGTGCGCGGCGGCTCGGCCCGGTCGGGACGGTTGACCTCGGCGAGGAGGGGCAACACGGCATCGAGCAGCGAGGGAGCCGATTCGATCGATTGCAGCATGACCGCGGCCCGGTCGGCGTGAGGCGTGTGGCGGAGCAGCTCGCGCACCTCTCGCCTGAGTGAGTGACCCACCAATCGCCTGGAGCCGAACCAGTGCTCGATCGACGCGGTCTCGGCGTCGCCAAACTCGAGCAGTCTCGCACCGGTGAGAGCGTCGGCGAGCGCGAGAGGAGGGTCGATCCGGCTCTCGCCGGCGGGCCACGCGTGCACGATCGGGGCGCGGGTCGCGTCGCGGCGGATCTCCGCGTCGTGCTTCCGGGCCGCCTCGATCATCGCATGCATCTCGCGCGTGCGGATGATCTCCCGGTCGTCGGCATCGACGACGATGCCAACGAGGCGCAGGTGCTCGGGCAGCGGCACGGCCCGGCACATGGCGGGCGTGACGCTCAGGCCGGTAATACGGGACGCTTCTTCCGCGACACGGACGAAGAGATCACCCTCACCAAAGCGGATGGAGGCGATGACCTGTCGGGCGACGCTCTCGGCGTCAACCTGCTTCCGCAGCGATCTCGGCAGGCCCGCGATGATCGCCTCGACCTTCATCGGGAGCCAGGCGGGGACGAGCCAGTCAAAGGCGGCTGGCGTGGTGCGCGCTGCGTCCGTCGCGTGCAGCGTCGCGGCGATACCGTCGCGGTCGGAGCCGGGATCGAACGTGTAATCGAGCGTGGCGGTGCCATCGGTCCCGATGTCCATGGTGTCGGGGACGCGGCTTGCATCAACGCGTGGGACGGTATCGAGAGCGACGCTCTCGGCATCCATCAACAAGATTCGTGGATCCTCGCGTTCGGCTCGACGAAGCCACTTGTCGAACGCACGCGCAGATGAGATATCCGACGGCAGGCGGCGATCAAAGAACGCGAACAGATCTTCGTCTGTCGGCACGATGCTCCTGCGGAGCTTGGCCTCGGAATCACGCAGGTCGCTCAGAAAGGCTTCGTTGTGGCGACGGAACGCGGCATTGGTTTCGAGTTCACCCTGAACGAGTGCTTGCTCGATGAAGATCCGTCGCGCGTCGGCTCGATCGACTGAGCCGTAATCAACGCGCCGGCCTCGGGTGATCTCGATCTGTCCGAACCGCACGGCGGCATCGGCTTCAACGCGGCCCCGATCGGGCTCGTAGCCCGGGTTGCTGTACTCGCGGGTGATCAGGTGCGGTGCGAGCTCCTCGACCCATTCGGGATCGATCCGAGCGGTCAGGCGGGTAAAGAGCCGCGTTGTCTTGACAAGCTCGGCAGCGACGAGCCAGCTGCTTCCCTTCAGACGCACGGCCGACGCGGGATGGATGTGGAAGACCCCGGCCGAGGGCGACGTGAAGCCGCCCTCATCGTTTCGCTTGCCGACGCTCGTGAGGCATCCGGCGAGCACCGCGCGGTGCAGCGCGTCGCGGTCGGGCTCGTTACGCCGCTTCGGAACGCGTGCGCCGAGGTCTCGGCAGACCTCTCGGAGCTGGCGGTGCGTATCGGTCCATTCGTGCATGCGCACCATGCTGATGAACTCGTCTCGGCATGTCTTTCGGAGCTGCGACCGGCTGAGTCGAGCCTTGAGGTCGTGGTAGTGGTCCCACAGGTTCAGGAGCGTGATGAAATCGGACGCGTTGTCTTGAAAGCGCTGGTGCTTGGCGTCGGCAGCATCCCGCTGCTCCGACGGGCGCTCCCGCGGGTCTTGCACCTCCATGGCGGCGGCGATGATCAACGCTTCGGCGAGCGCTCCCTCATCGCGGGCGGCCAGGATGATCCGAGCGATGCGAGGATCAATCGGGAGCTTGGCCATGGAACTGCCCAGCGGCGTAAGCTTCTGCGATCCATCGACTGCGCCGAGCTCGAAGAGCGTGTCGTACGCCTCGCTGATGCGGCGGGGCTCGGGCGGCTCGACAAACGGGAACTCCCGGGGATCGCCGAGCCGGAGCGCGTGCATCTGGAGGATGACCCCGGCGAGGTTCGTGCGCTGGATCTCGGGCGCGGTGAACTCGGGTCGCTTGTCATGGTCTGCTTCGCTGTAGAGCCGGATACAGGTACCGGGCTCGGTGCGGCCGCAGCGGCCGGCGCGTTGGCGGGCGGACGCCTGGCTCACGGGCTCGACCTGCAAGGATTGGACACGCCGCCTCGGTGAGTACCGGTTGATCCTCGCGAGCCCCGTGTCGACGACGTACCGGATACCGGGCACCGTCAGGGATGTCTCTGCGACGTTCGTCGCGAGGACAACTCGGCGGTGCGGCACCCTTCGGAACACGCGCTGCTGCTCGGCGATGCTCAAGCGGGCGTACAGGGGGACGACTTCGGTGCCGTGCAAGAGCCGGGTCTGCTCGCACGCGCGGCGGACCGCGTCCGCGGATTCACGGATCTCTCGCTCGCCGGGCAGGAATACCAGGACGTCACCCGGCGTGCCGAACCCGTCCTTGATCGCGAGCCGCTCGACGGCATCGGCGACCGCGTCGGGCGTGTCCATGGCCCGGCCGTCCTCCGCGATCGGCTCCGCGTAGACGGTTTCGACCGGGAATGTGCGGCCGGAGACCTCGATGATCGGAACATCGAGCCCGAGGGCGTCCGCAAAGTGGTCGGCGAAGCGGGCGGGATCGATCGTCGCGGATGTGATGACGAGCGACAGGTCGGGACGCGTTGGCAGCACGCGCGTCAGGATGCCGAGCAGGAAATCGATGTTGAGGCTCCGCTCGTGCGCCTCATCGATGATGATGGTGTCGTATTGCAACAGCCGGCGGTCGGATCGGGATTCGGCGAGCAGCATCCCGTCGGTCATGACCTTGACGAGCGTGGCGTCTGACGTCTCGTCGTTGAAGCGGACCTTGGTCCCGACCTGGGCACCGAGCGGCACCGAGAGCTCCTCGGCGACCCTCGATGCCACGGATCGCGCGGCCAGCCGGCGGGGCTGCGTGTGCGCGATCAGCCCGCGGACGCCCCGGCCGAGATCGAGGCAGATCTTCGGAAGCTGTGTCGACTTTCCCGAGCCGGTCTCGCCGCAGACAACGACGACCCGGTGTTCACTGATCGCCTTCTTGATCTCGTCGGCCCGTGCGCTCACGGGCAGTCCTTCGGGATAGGAAACGCCCGGAACACCCGCCCGCCGCTGTTCGACACGCGCTTTCGATCGTTCCAGCAGCTCAAGGGCGGCACGCCGATCCTGCGTCGAAAGGCGATCGATACGCCAGCGATCGGGCCCGAACGCCTCGCGCGAATCGATGGTCGGGCGGCGATCACCCCGGCGGCGACCGCCGAAATCCTTTGACCGCCTTCGGCGAGAGCGTTGTGGCGTTCCTCCGTCCAACTCGGCAGTTTAGTTCGGCATGCTGCCGGGGGCGGATGACCCGGGTTGCTCCGACGGGTCGTTTGTGACGATCAGGTGCGCGAGCCGGCGGTAGTCCGCGGCGCGGGACCGGAATGCGGGCTCCGCGACGCGGTGGAAGTGGTCCCTTGCCCGCTCGACGCCCCAGCCGCGCTCGCCCGACCGTTCGATCGCTTCCCAGCGCTGCCAGCGTGTCGCCGGCGAGGCCTCGACAAACACTCGGCAGACGCAAAGGTCCGCGACCGCCTCATGCAGAGCGAAGAGCCCCTCGCAGAAGACGGCTCCGGCGGCTTCGAGCCGAGTTTCCCCCTCGCGCCGGTGCGTGTGGAAGGACCAATCCGGTACGGATGCCGAGCCGGTGGACGAAAGCTCGAGGAGGTCGGCGCGGAGCCTGGGGAGGTCGGCGTGGTCCGGGTTGTCGCGGTCATCCGAGGGGATGTGCGCGTAGTCGGGGAGGTACCGGTCGGTCGAAACGACGACGCCGCCGGTTCGTTCGCTGACGAGACGGGCGAGCGTGGACTTGCCGGAGCCCACCGGGCCCGTGATGCCGACGATCGGCCTCCCGTCGGGAGACCGCTCGAGAAGCTTCGCGAGGGCATCGGCCGCCTCGGACAGGCTTCCGACGCGTGTCGGCGTACTCGATTCGTCAGGCCGCCCCTGCACCATTCGGCGACGGTAGGCTGTTCGGGCGCGAGCCAGCGTTCCGCAAAGGAAGAGTCGATGGGTCAATGGACAGGTTTGCTCGGCGTCTGCGTCTTTGTCGCGATCGGATGGGCGGTCTCTTCCGACCGCCGTCGGATCCGTCCGCGGATCATCGTGGCGGGGCTCGGGCTCCAGTTTCTCCTGGCGTTTCTGCTGATGCGTGTCGGCCCGGTCGTCCGCGCTTACGACTGGCTCGCCGGCGTCTTCACACGTGTCCTCGGGTTCAGCGAAGAGGGTGCACGTTTCCTCTTCGGAGAGCTCGCAGATCCGGGCGGGGCGTGGGGATTTGTGTTCGCGTTTAAGGTCTTGCCGGTGATCGTTTTCTTTGCATCGATCATGGCGGTGCTGTATCACGTCGGCGTGATGCAGCGCGTGGTTGGCAGCCTCGCGTGGCTGCTGAGGCGGTCGCTCGGGGTGTCGGGCGAGGAAGCGCTCGCATCTGCTGCGAATGTATTCGTCGGCCAGACCGAGGCACCGCTGTGCATCCGCCCGTTTATCCCGCGGCTGACCCGTTCGCAGCTCATGCTCGTGATGACCGGCGGGTTCGCCACGATCGCGGGCTCCGTTCTGGCGGCGTTCGTCACCGTGCTCGGGCATGATGACGCGAGCCGTGTGGCCTTCGCGAAGCACCTGCTGACCGCGATCGCGATGTCCGCCCCCGGTGCGTTTGTGATGGCCAAGCTGTTTGTGCCCGACGGGTCCGAGGGGGGCGCCGGGACCGACATGGGCGCGATGCCACCACGGGAAACATCGAACCTGCTCGATGCCGCGGCGGCCGGCGCGGGTGATGGCCTCAGGCTCGCGCTCAACGTGGCGGCGATGCTGGTGGCGTTTGTCGCGCTGCTCGCGCTCCTGAACTGGCCCATCCAGGCGGTCGGCGAGACGACCTTTGGCGACCAGATCGAGGGCGTGATCGGCGTCGATTCTCTCAGCCTTTCGGCGATTCTCGGAGTTGTCTTTCAGCCGGTCGCGTATCTCATGGGGATCACGGGGCCGGACGCACCGGCGGTCGGCTCGATCCTTGGGACGAGCATGGTGGCGACCGAGTTTGTTGCGTACCTGCAGCTCGGCGATCTGATCGCGGCGCAACGGGTCGATTCTGCGACCGGCATCTCGCCGCGCGCGGCGGCGATCACGACCTTCGCGCTCTGCGGCTTTGCGAACCTGCCATCGATCGCGATCCAGATCGGTGGGCTCTCTGCGATGGCCCCGGAGCGACGGGCGGAGATCGCGGCCCTCGGACCACGAGCGATGCTCGCTGGAGCGATGACCTGCTGGATGACCGGCTGCATCGCCAGCGTGATGCTGCCCGCGACAGCATCGGCAACGGCTATCAGCCCGTGATCGCCGCTTGGATCTGCTCGCTGAACGCGAGCGCCGACGCGCCGAGCAACGCGACGATCGCGCCGATCACGGCCCGACGGGTGACACGCTCCCGGAGCACGTAGCGAGAGAACGGCAGGATAAGCACCGGGCTCAGCGAGAAGAGCGTCTGCGCGACGGCCAGCGGGCTGTACTTGAACGCGATGAGAGACATCCACACACCGAGAAACGGCCCGACGATCGTGCCGGCGGCGGTGAGCATCAACCCGCTCGTCCACCTGCGGGGCTCGCCCGGGCCGTCGCCCTTTCGCGAAATCACCACAAAGATCAGAACAATCGGCGCCATGCCGAAGAGCCCGAACACCATGCGGACCAGCGTGGCGCCCTGGGCATCGAGCTGGTCTGCCGTGGGGAGCCATCCGACGCCCATCCCGATCTTGCCGAACATGCCGCCCGCGGCCTGACTGACCGCCCCGATCATGGCGAGGATGACGCCCCGTCGGAGCCTGGTCGGCGGCGCGTCGGGGCCGGCATCGTCGGGCGTCGATCGCTCGCTGATGACCCAGAGCACGCCGCCGATCGTGACAGCGATCGCGACGTACGCGAGCCACGGGATCTGCTCGCCGAGGAATGCCGCGCCGAAGCCGAGCGCGAAGATCGGCGACGTCGTCATGCACAGCAGCGCGCGGCGGGGGCCGATATCCACGAACGCCGTGAACAGCGCCTGATCGCAGAGCGAGAGGCCGATCAGGCCTGAGAGCGCGAGCATGATCCACTGACGCTGCGTCGCGATGTCCGGTAGAAGCGTGCCGTGCAGGATCACATGGGTGATTCCGAGCAGCACGATGGCGAGCACGATGCGCACGGTGTTGACCGCCGTCACCGGGATCCGTCGGCCGGCGGTGGCAAAGAAGAGTGACGTGAGCACCCATAAAAGAGCGGTGAAAGCGCCGGCGGCGGGACCAATCAACGAATGTGTGGCGTCCGCGCCGTCCGGTGGCATAGTCGCAGCCTACGCCGCCCGCGCACGGCGGAGGCTGCGATCCGCTATAGTGGAGAGCGAAGGGAGTTTCTCTTGAGCCAGCTCTCCAACCCCACCACCGGAACAGCCGAATCTGTTTCCGCAGACCGATTCCGGCGGATCCGCGGGATGACGCTCGACCTGACCGCTGACCTGAGCGAGGAAGACTGCTGCGTGCAATCGCAGACGTGCTGCTCTCCGGTGAAGTGGCACCTGGGGCACACGTCCTGGTTCTTCGAGCGGTTCATCGTCCGCCAGATCCTTGGGGCGGATGCGTACGACGAGCGGTTCGAGTTCCTCTTCAACTCCTACTACAACGCGATCGGCACCCGCCAGCCGCGGTCGCAACGCGGCCTGCTCACCCGGCCCGGCCTGGGAGAGATCATGGCGTTCCGTGAGGTTGTCGATGATCGCGTCTCGCGTGCGCTCGAACGAGGCGACCTCGACGACGACGGGCTGGCGCTCGTTGAGCTCGGCCTGAGCCACGAGCAGCAGCACCAGGAGCTGCTGCTCATGGACGTCAAGCATCTGTTCTCGTGCAGCCCGCTCGGCGTTTCCTACGCATCGGAAGGGCGGCCGGCACCCGCAGATCCCGGGCCGACAACCGATGTGGCCTTTGATGGCCAGATCGCGTCGATCGGATCGTGCTTCGGTGCGCACCCGGCGATCTTTGACAACGAGTGCCCCGAGCACCGGGTCTTCGTCGAGCCCTTCACGCTCGCCGACCGGCTCGTCACAAACGGCGAATACCTCGAGTTCATCAATGATGGCGGGTACACGAGGCCCGACCATTGGCTCGACCTCGGCTGGCGCGTCGCCGGCACCGCCGGCTGGAGCAGCCCGGCGTACTGGCAGCAAGTCAACGGCGAGTGGCACGAGTTCACCCTGTATGGTCCTCAGCCGATCGACCTGGCTTCACCCGTGGTGCACGTGAGCTACTTCGAGGCCGACGCCTTTGCACGATGGGCCGGTGCAAGGCTTCCCACCGAGTTCGAGCTCGAGCTCGCCTGGGAGCGCGGGTCCGAGGGCGCGATGCTCTGCAGCAGAGCGTTCCACCCCGGGACGGCGTGCGAGCCGGACGGCCGCATCCGCCAGCTCATCGGCGATACGTGGGAGTGGACGAGCAGCTCGTACGGGCCTTATCCCGGCTACTGCAAGCCCGACGGCGCGGTCGGCGAATACAACGGCAAGTTCATGTGTAACCAATATGTCCTCCGAGGCGGTTCGTGCGTCACGCCTCGCGACCACATTCGCAGCACGTACAGAAACTACTTTGAGCCCGAAGCCCGCTGGCAGTTCGCCGGCATACGGCTCGCGCGATCGGTCAATGCGTGACCGAGAAAGCAAGTGACATGGATAGCGACCAGACGATAGTGACCGTGGCGCAGCAAGGCCCCGAAGCGGCGGCGCTGCGGTCGGAGATCATCGCGACGCTCACGGCGCCGGCCCCTTCAATCCCCGCCAAGCTCCACTACGACGAGCGAGGGTCGGAGCTCTTCGAAGAAATCTGCGAGCAGCCCGAGTACTACCTGACGCGCTCGGAAATCGCGATCCTGGAAGCGCACGGCGAATCGATCGGGCGGGCCGTGGGTCCCGGCGCCGCGGTGGTTGAGCCAGGCAGCGGCGCGAGCATCAAGACCGAACTGCTTATGCGGTCGCTGCCCGAATGCGCCGCCTATGTCCCGAGCGATATCAGCGAGGTCATGCTCGAGGAGGCTGCCCAGCGCGTTTCCGATCGGTTCCCGGAACTCCCCGTGATCGCGGTTCATGCGGACTTTGTTGCGGGCATCGATCTGCCCTCTGTAGCGCAGCTCGGCCGGAGAAGGCTCGTGTATTTCCCGGGCTCGACCATCGGAAATTTTGACCCCGACATGCAGCAGGCGGTGCTCCGCGGCTTCGCCAAGCTCGCGGGCGACGATGGCGCCTGCCTGATCGGGTACGACCGTGTCAAGGACATCTCCCGGCTCGAGGCCGCCTATAACGACGCCGCGGGCGTGACGGCCGAGTTCAACCTCAACATGGTCGACCGGCTCGCAACGGAGTTCGACTTCGGTGTTTCGCGTGACGACTTCGAGTTCGTCGCGGAGTGGGACGAAGATCGATCGGCTGTGGTGAGCCACGTGGTCGCGCTCCGTGATGTCACGATCGGCTACGAGGGAGGCGAGGTCCGCGTGCCTCGCGGCAGCAGGATCCGGACCGAAGAGTCGCACAAGTACACGCCGGCGCGTTTCGCATCGCTCGCTGAGAGCGTCGGTCTCCGGGTTGACCATACGTGGTGCGATGCGAACGAGGACTTCGCTGTCGCGCTGCTCAGCTCCGCCTGAGCCGATCCCGCTCCGCGATCATCGCATCGACGCGGGCGGGGTCGACAGGGTTCTGCCACCGGCCATCACGCTTCAGGGCGCTGCCGACGATCACGGCGTTGGCATGCTCGAAGAGCGATGCGAGCGAGCCGGCGTCGGCCCCGGAACCCACGAGCACGGGCAGGCCGGCCTTCGCTGCTTCGGCCACATCATCGGTGCTTGTCCGCTCGCCGGTGTGGCTCCCCGTCACGATCAGGGCGTCGGCTCCGAAAAACGCGGCTCCGGCGGCCGCCTCCGCGATCGACAGGTCGCCCGTGATCGCGTGCGACGCGTGCTTCTTCTTTACGTCGCAGAAGACGCCGATGCGATCCGCACCGATCGACCGGCGGTATCGGAGCAGCATCCCGGCTTCCGCTTCTGGCAGCAGCCCCTCGTCCGCGACATGGCTGAACACGAAGTTCTCGCAGCGGATGAATCCGCCTCCGCCCGCAAGGCACGAGGCGATCGCCTGCCGGTTTCCACCGGACAGGATCTGCGCACCGACGGGGCATGAGACGCTGCTCACGACCTCGATGATCGCGGCGGTCATGCACGCGGTCGCCTCGGGACCAAGCCGGTCGCCGTGTAGGTATGGCACATCGTGCATGTTTTCCACGATGATCGCATCGATCCCGGCGTCGCCCAGCACCTTCGCTTCCCGTGCCGCCTGCTCGCAGATCTCGCCGACCGGTAGAGTCGCACCCGGGGACCCCGGGAGGGCACCGAGGTGCACCATGCCGACAACCGCATGCCCTCTCCCAAGCATCGCAGACCACGCGGGTACGTTCGTTTCTTCCGGCATGTGTAAAGTGTAGACGGATTGGAGACCCACCTATGACTGCGCTGCTGCTGCTTACCCTCGTCTCGCTCGTTGGCTTGCCCGGGCAGCCCGCGGCTGAGCCGGAAGCCGCGGCTGTCCGGTACCGGGTCGATCTGTCGAATCGCGCCCAGCAAATCGTTAAGATCGAAGCAGACATCCCAGCTGTTGACGGCGTGGCGGAGGTGGTGCTTCCGGTATGGCGACCAGGGCGGTACGGCGTGCTCGACTTTGCTGCGCACGTGCGAGAGTGGTCAGCGGCCGATGCCGCTGGTCGGCCTTTGCCGACGCAGAAGGTTCGCAAAGACGTCTGGCGGATCGAAGCAGACGGCGACGACGACACTGTGACCTTCGCGTACGAGATCTATGCCAACGACCTCGGGACGCGTACCCGGCACGTCGATGACACGCACGCGTTTTTGAGCGGCTCGAGCATCTTCGTGCTCTCGCCGCCGCACCGCGACGAGCTTCACCTGGTGAGCCTCGACCTGCCCGACGGCTGGAAGATCGCAAGCGGGCTCGACCAAGAAGGCTCGGACCTCTTCGCCGACAGCTACGACGTGCTGATGGACTCGCCGATCGAGGCCGGGCATTTCGCATCGCATCGCTTCGACGCGCACGGCGTCGACACGGAGGTCGCCATCTGGGGGGATGTCGATCCAGACTGGCAGGCGATCGAGCGAGACTTCTCAGCGATCGCGGACGTGCAGCTCCAGGTCTTTGGCGGCGACGTGCACTTCGACCGCTATGTGTACATCATCCATGCGTACCCGGGCGGTCGCGGCGGCACCGAGCACCTGAACTCCACCGTCTGCCAGACGACGCCGGCAACCTTCCAAGATGAGAGCCGGTACCACGGCTTCCTGGGCCTCATCGCGCACGAGTACTTCCATACGTGGAACGTCAAGCGGTTTCGCCCCGCGGGCCTCGTGCCCTACGGCTTCAACGAAGAGAATTACACCTCGATGCTCTGGCTCGTCGAGGGGACGACGAGCTACTACGACGACCTGACGCTCGTGCGAGCCGGCATCACGCCGCGAGACGAATATTTCGATCGCATCGGTTCCTCAACAACGAGCGTTGAAGACCGGCCGGGGGCACGCAGGTCGAGCCTGTCCGATTCGAGCTTCGATGCGTGGCTGAAATTCTGGGGTCCTTCCAGCCCGGACCACCGCAATACGAGCGTCAATTTCTACACGCACGGCGCGATGGTCTCGCTCTGCCTCGACCTGCTCCTCCGTGACAGCACGGACGGCGAGCGTTCGCTCGATGACGTCATGCGAGAGCTCGCCGATCGTTTCGATTGGACCGAGGGAAACGGGTACACGCCGTCGGACGTGCGAGCGATCGTGAGCGATATCGCCGGCAGGGACATGGGCTGGTTCTTCGACCGCCACATCGATGGCACGGAGCCGCCACCGATCCGCGCAGCGCTCGCTCATGCGGGGGTCCTGATCGAGCGCACGACCGCCGATGACGAGCTGCTCTTTGGCGCATCGACGACACGCGAAGGCGTCGGGCTCCGTGTCACACGCCTCGCCGAAGGCAGCCCCGCTTTCGCTGCGGGAATCAACGTCGACGACGTTCTGACGTCGATCGACGGATGGTCGCTCGCCGACCGCTCGATCAGCGATGCTCTCGGATACTTTGAACTCGGTGACGAGGTCGCTGTGAGCCTCGCGCGGCGCGGCCGGCAGCGGGACATCATCGTGACGCTCGATACACCGCAGCCGGGAGGCTTCGAGGTCAGAGAAGTCGACGAGCCGAGCGAGCGGCAGCTGCGTATCCGAGACGGCTGGCTCGGCGGCTCATGATCGGCTAGTTTGCCGGAGGTGGGTACTCGAGCGGCCCGGGCACACCGAGCGGGATGCCCAGCTGCATCCAGACCGCGAGCATGATCGCCCAGGCGATCGTGAAGGCGACCGTGTAGGGCATCATCATCGATATCAGCGTGCCCATGCCCGCCTTCGGTGCGTGCCGCTGCATGAAGACGAGGATAATCACCAGATACGCGTTTAAGGGCGTGATGATGTTGGTCGTCGAGTCACCGATCCGATACGCCGCCTGCGTGAGCTCGGGGCTCACCCCCGCGAACATGAGCATCGGGACAAAGATCGGAGCAAAGATCGCGTACTTCGCGCTCATCGACCCGACGAATAGGTTGAACACCATCGTGAGCGCGATGAAGGCGAGCACGAGCACGATGGGCCCGAGGCCGGCGGTGGCCAGGAATTGACCGCCGGTGTACGCGAGCATCTTGTCGAGCTGGCTGTACTGCAGGTATTCGATGAACTGGGCCGCGAAGAAGGCGAGCACGATGATCGGGGCCATGCCTGCCATGGAGTCGACCATGAGCTTGGCGGCGTCCTTGCTCGACCGGATCGAGCCGGTCACGACGCCGTAGACCACGCCGGGCACGACGAACGCGAGGAAGATCAGCGGCGTCACGACATCGACCCACCTCGCGAAGGGCGGCGATCGCACCTCGAGCACCTCGCCGCTGATCGTGATGAAGCGATCTCGTTCTTCGGAAGCGAATGCGCCTTCGCCCGCAACCACAAGAGCCGGCTCGGCGGTGTCGGCCACCGAGTCCGCGATCCCCACCACGTTTGCGAGCACCCGGCCCTCGCCGGTCGGGCTCGGCATCGTGCGATCGAACAGGGGGGTGCCAGGAACAAGCGTCGACGCGACCATCACGAGGATGAGCCCCACCATCGTCAAAGCGGCAATCAGCAGGCCCTTCCGCTCTGTGGGCGTGATGCGCTGGGCTTTCAATTCCGCATCGTCGAGCTCGCCCGGGCCCCCGTCTTCGGCTGACTTCTTCGAAAGCCGACGCTCGACGATCGTCGCAGTCGTCAGCCAGCCGACGCCGGTAATGACGAATGTCGAGGCGATCATGAACCACCAGTTGCACGAGGCGGACACGCGGTACGCGGGATCGATCACCTGGGCGCCGAGCTGCGAGAACCCGGCGAGCAGGGGATCGAGGCCCGTGACGAACAGGTTGGCGTTGAACCCCGCGGAGACTCCGGCAAAGACGGCCGCGAGGCCCGCGAGCGGAGAGCGGCCGACGGACTTGTAGAGGGCCGCGGCGAGCGGCGGCAGGACCACGTAGCCCGCATCGATCCCCATGGAGCTCATGATGCCAAGGAAGACCATCGTCGGTGTGAGCATCGACCGGGGAACGACCGCCATGAATGCTTTGAGGATGGCCGCGAGGAACCCGCACCGCTCTGCGACGCCGATCCCGAGCATGCCGACGAGCACGACACCAAGCGGCGGAAACGCCATGAAATTCTCAACCATCGAGCTCGTACACCAGTACAAGCCGTCGGCCGTGAGCAGGCTGCTCGCTTGGATCGGGTCGCCTTCGGGAACGAACACGACCGAGGCCTCGCCGGTAGCGGGGTCGATCGCCGTCTCCGCCGCCTGCGGCTGCACGGCCCAGCCGCTCACCGAGACGAGATGGCTCAGCACCATCACGAGCACAGCACCGCCCAGGAAGAGCAGCACCGGATCCGGCAGCTTGTTGCCGATCCACTCGACGGCGTCGAGCAGGCCGGTCGATGGCTTGGTCTTCGAGGATGTGGCGCGGTCGCTCGTGTCTCGCGTTGGTTGGTCGCTCATCTTCGGATTGTGACGCATGCCGCAGCGCGGTGCAACCGCGGCGATCAGCGGGCGTCGGCCGGTGCGAGCAGTAAGCCCGGCACGATCTCGTGACCTGCGCGGACCGGGGCGTGGGCATGCGCCGCGTCCGATTCGCGGAAAGCGGTCGATCGGTCCGCCGCGATGCCCGTGCCGACGATCAGATACGGCGGCGGGGTCGGGTCGTGCTTGCGAGTGGAGCAGAGGGTGTAATGGTCCGGCATGACGAGCAGACGCCACTCCGGCTCATCGGCGAGACGGGCCGCGATCGGGCCGACGCAGTGCCGATCGATCGCCTCGATCGCTGCGACTTTGGTGCGCCAGTCTCCTTGATGTGCCGCCTCGTCGGGCGATTCGACGTGGCAGCACACGACGTCAGACCTCTCGATCGCCGACACGCTCGCGTGCCCCTGCGCCTCGTAATCGTTGTCGTGGCCACCGGTCGCACCTGGCACGTCGAGCACATCCCAGCCGATGACGCGAGCGAGGCCCGAAAGCAGGTCGACCGCGGTCGTCATCGCGCCGCGGAGCCCGTGCCTCGATTCAAAGCTTGGCAGCGTCGGAAAGGTCCCTTCGCCCCAGATCCAGATGCCGGTCGCTTCGCGGAGACCCGAGGCCCGCCGCTTCGCGTTGATCGGATGATCCCGGAGCGCCGGCCCGGCGATCGACATGAGATCAGAAAGAAACGCGGCTGCTGGGGATCCTGTTGGCAGGTGATCAGCGACCGGAAGCCCCGGTATGTCATGGGGCGCGTGGGTCGAGGCGTCGCCGTACTGCCGGTGCGATCTGTCGATCAGCGACGCCCGGTAGCCGACACCCGGATGCAACTCGATCGTCGGATCGATACCTGACATGCGCCACGCGGCGACGATTGCTTGAAACAACTCGGCGGCGTCTTCCTCGCCCATATTGCCGGCCGAGTGATCGATCATCACGCCATCGGTCACGGTGACGAGGTTGACGCGGCAGACCGTGTCCGTTGCGCTGCCGCGGAGCCCGGCGCCCGCTGCTTCGATCGGAGCGCGGCCGGTGTGATACAGGGCGGGGTCGTATCCCAGAAGGGACATCGAGCAGATATCAGAACCGGTCAGCATGCCCTCGGGTGTTGTTGCCGCAACACCGAGCCTGCCCGCGGAGGCGAGCCGATCAAGATTGGGTGTCTCCGCGGCATCGAGCGGCGTCTTGCCGCCGAGTTCCGTGATCGGGACATCGGCCGCCCCGTCGGGAATGATGATCGCGTACTTCATGGCAGACGATACGGCCGCAAGAGGAGGCCCCGCATGAGCTTTGATCCGAATGCCGCAGCTGAGCACGAGACGTTCTTCGGTCTGCCGCCTGATCAGGCCGACCCCGCCGTTGGGCTCATTGTTGTTCCGTATGAGGGGACGGTGTCGTATCGGGCCGGCACGGCGCGTGGTCCCGATGCGATCCGGGCCGCGTCTGTCCAGGTCGACCTGCTCGATCAGCACTTCGGATCGGTCTGGCGGGCGGGCATCGCCGAAGCCTGCCGCGTCGAAGCACCGGCGGCTGCGGACACCAATGAGGCCGGCGGCTCCATCCACGAAAGCGTGCGATCCGCCGCCTCGCGGCTCCTGTCGGCGGGTGCGGTGCCGGGCGTCGTCGGTGGGGAACACGCCGTGTCACTCGGGGCGATCGAGGCGTGCGCCGCGGCGGTGCCGTCGCTCGGCGTGGTGCAGATCGATGCCCACATGGATCTGCGCTCGGCGTACGGCGGCCACAGGTATTCGCACGCGTCGGTGATGCGCAACGCGCTCGAAGCCTGCCCCACGCTGTCGCGGCTCGTGCAGATCGGCGTGCGGGACTACTGCGAGGAGGAAATCGAAGCGGCGCGAGCGAGCGATGGGCGGGTCTCGGTTGTCTTTGACGCGGACATCTGGGAAACGGCGGATCGAGGCGGATCGATCCGGGCGATGCTGAGCGACATGGTCGACCACCTGCCCGAGCACGTCTACATCTCGGTCGATGTCGACGGGCTCGATCCATCGCTCTGCCCGAACACCGGGACACCCGTGCCGGGCGGGCTCAGCTTCAATCAGGCGTGCACGCTGCTGCAGGTGATCTCGCAGAGCGGGCGACGAGTCATCGGCTTCGATCTGGTCGAGGTCTCGCCGGGCGAACAGAAGGACGGGATCGACGCGAACGTTGGCGCACGGCTTCTGTACAAGCTTGCCGGCTGCGCGATCGCGACCCGGCCCGATGCCTGAAACGAATCAAAGTCGCACGCTTACGGCAACGGCGCGGGACCGACGAGCGATGCGAACCAGTTGATGCCGTGGAACTGGATCCACTGCCCAGGACGGAAGAGGAACCGGCCGGCGAAGAAGAAGACGAGCAGAAAAAGACCAAGGCCCACCCACTGCCCGTTCTCGCTCTCAAAGAGGCCGCGGTAGCTCGGGACAAAGTCGCCGAGGATCCTCGACCCGTCCAGCGGCGGGACCGGGATCAGGTTGAAGAGCGCGAGGGTGACGTTGAGCACGACCGCCAACTCACAGAACCGGAGCAGGTTCGGGCCGAACGGATCACCGAGCTGCTGGATATACGCGAGAACGAGCCCGCCGATTGCCACAAAAATGCCCGCAAGAAGCAGGTTCATCGCCGGGCCGGCGGCCGCGACGTAGGCATCGCCGTATCTGCTCCGAAACCGGCTCGGGTCGACCGGCATCAGCCCGTACGCGATGCCGAGAAAGGCGAAGAGGAACAAGCTCGTCTGCGGCATGTGCACGAGCGGGTTCCAGGTCATGTGCCCGAGCGCCTCGGGCGTCGGGTCTCCCTGGCGGAGGGCAGCCCAGCCGTGGCTCAGCTCATGGAGACAGATCGAGCCAATGACGATCACAATCCACGAGACAACGCCGACGATGCCGGACTCCCCGTAGACATCATGGACCCACCAGCTCATGGATCAGCCTCGGCCCGCGGGCTGATTCAGGCCGCGGCAGGCGTCGCCCGGGCCGCCTCGGTGGCGATCGCGACGAGCTCGTCGAACGCCTTGGGCTCCTCGATCGCAAGCTGGCTCAGCATCTTGCGGTTGAGGTTTATGCCGGCGAGCTTCAGGCCGTTCATGAAGAGGCTGTACCGCGTGCCGCGCATCCGGCAGGCCGCGGTGATCCGGGTGATCCACAGGCCGCGCATGTCGCGCTTGAACTGGCGGCGGTCGCGGTAGGCGTACACACCCGACCGGATGATCTGCTGCTTGGCGAGCTTGCGGTGCTTCCCTCGCGCACCTCGGTAGCCGCGGGCCTCGCGGAGGATGCGTTTGCGTGAGCGGTTGCGGGCGGGGCCGTTGGTAGAGCGTGGCATGCTCGGTTCCTATCAGTGTGCTCGGCGGAGCGGCTTGTGCAGCCGGCTTTCGTATCCCGACGGGCGGTGGAGGGAGCGATTCATCGCTCCGGGGTTCGGATCGATTGTGCGGCGAGAGGACTCGTTGCTCAGCTTGAGCTCGCGGCTTTGGCGGCCTCTTCGCGGGCGGCGCGGCGCTGCTCGGGAGACGGGCTCCGCTTGATCGAGGCGAGGGGCTGCGTGCGACCTCGCAGGCGGCGGTACAACAGCTTCTCGAACCGCTTCGCGTCGGGGTTAGCCGCATAGGGATCCTTGCGGAGCTGGCGGAGACGCTTGCAGGATTTGTGGCTTGAAAGGTGCTTGTGGTACGCAGAGCGGTGGCGGACCTTGCCGGTCTTCGAGATGCGGACCCTTTTAAGGAGCCCCTTGTGGATCTTGTTCTTCGGCATCGTCAGCGCCCCAAGCGGGTAGTCGTCAGTCGGCCCGGCTCAGCGTGAGTCCGGGCCCCGAGTCTAGGCGGCGATCTCGCAAGCGGCCAGAGTCAGCGGTACGACGATCAGGGCCCGAGAAACACGTCGGCACGGTCGAGCGGCGGAGGGACGCTCTCGATCGAGATCCGCCCCCGCCGGGCGGCCTCGGCGAGCAGCTTCTCGATCGAGCGGGGCAGGTAGATGTGGTCGCCGTAGAGCGTGTAGGGCCGATCGCTCCATCGGACAGACCCGTCGCCGTGGAGCATGTGCTGCCCACGCCCGGCATGGTTCGGGGAATTTTCTGCAATGCCGACCGGCTCGCCCGCGAGCAGCCTCGGCACGACCGGCGAGCGGTCAGCCAGGACCACCGCCGGAGCAGGAGCACGGTTCGGCCCGGCAGCC
>JBCBNT010000004.1:0-75217 GCA_039821685.1 Planctomycetota bacterium
GCGAACGACGAAGCCCACACTGCATGCTCCTCGCTGCCCGCGATCGCCCTGCTCGCAGCGCCGACGAGTACGACCCGAAAGGCCTCAATCGTGGCTGGTTTGTCGGCGATGCGAGCAGGGCGATCGCGGGCAGCGAGGAGCATGCAGTGTGGGCTTCGTCGTTCGCGCCGACAGGACGACACTTCCCGATGGTGTGGGATCGAAGCGATACGAGCGTGCACGCGGTGGACGTGACCGATCGCTACTCGCGGGCGGCGGTAGCGGCCGACGACGGGCAGACAACCCTGTTCGTGCGCGCCTTTGCCACTCGCGGCGGCGAGCGGATCGGCGCACGCGTCTTCCCAGAAGGCCTCGAACCGACCAACGCGGTGCTGACGAAAACCGGTACCGCCGACCTGAACGACATGCCGGCGATCCGGGTCGCCGCCGGCGCGCCGGTCGTGCTCTTTGTTTCGCATGATGGAGAGATCCGACGCCTTCCTTTGCCCGCAACCGACCGACGCTCGCGGACGATTGAGATCTTCTGGGATGAACTCTCGCTCGGCCGGGCCGACGCCGAGGCGATGGTCGAGGCGCTTTTCCGTATGCGGAGCGAGCAGATCGCACTCGAGCGCGCCGATGAGATCGAGACTTCCGCGTTCATCGCCGACGGGCAAACGCTCCGCTTTCTTGAACGCACGTTTGGCGAGGCCCCCGAGAGTAAGCGGAGCCTCTGGATCTCGATGCACGGCGGCGGAGGTGCGCCAGCCGAGGTCAACGATCAGCAGTGGCGGAATCAGATCGGGCTTTACGAGCCAAACGAGGGCGTGTATATCGCACCTCGCGCGCCCACAGATACGTGGAACCTTTGGCACCAGGGCCATATCGACACCCTGTTTGACAGGCTGATCGAGACGTTCATCGCCACGCGCGGCATCGATCCGGACCGGGTGTACCTGCTTGGCTATTCCGCGGGTGGCGACGGGGTGTACCAGCTCGCGCCCCGCATGGCCGACCGGTTCGCCGCGGCCGCGATGATGGCGGGGCATCCTAACGAGACCGTGGCGCTGGGCCTGCGCAACCTGCCCTTCGCGATCTTCATGGGCGGTGAAGACTCGGCCTACGACAGGAACGCCCGCGCTTCGGACTGGGAACAACAACTCGCCGAGCTCCACAACGCCGACCCGGAGGGCTATCCCCACCGCGTGACGATCTACGAGGGGCTGGGGCATTGGATGGAAGGCCGCGACGCCGAAGCGTTGCCGTGGATGTTGTCGCATGTTCGCGACCCGTGGCCGCGCCGCATCGTGTGGCATCAGGACGATGTCACGCACGACCGGTTCTACTGGCTCTCGCTCGAACCGGACAAGGCAGAGCCGCGATCAACAGTCACCGCAGAGGTCGAGGGCCAGACCATACGGGTCGCGATGCCCGAGACGCTCGGCTCGATCACGCTTCGTCTGCACGACCGCCTCGTGGATCTCGACGAGCCGGTTGTCGTCGAGATGAACGGTGAACGGGTATTCGAGGGGAGCGTGCTTCGCACGCGATCGGCGATTGAGCGATCGCTGCTCGAGCGGAACGACCCGCGGTCGGCCGCTTTTGCCGAGCTTGTTGTGCGGGTGCCCTGAGCCGGGCGGGCTATCGCACGACGTGCAGCTCGGTCTGCCGCCCGTCGAGGTAGCGCACGGCGCCGTCAACGAACACCGCGTCTTCTTCCTGCATGATGCGGACCTCCTGGCCGCCCCACTCTCCGATGGGCACGGTGACGCTGAGCTCGATCGCGTAGCAGGTGCGGTCGCGGATGGGGTAGTCGCCCGTGCCGGGCACGCCGCCCTGCTTGTCCCACATGCCGATGGCGGGGCCCGCTGCGTGGCCGTGCAGCCCGAGCGGGTGGGTGTAGACCATCGCGTCGATGCCCCGGCGTTCGGCTTCGGCGAGCGCGTCTTTCAGCACGTCGTTGCCGGTGCGCCCCTCGGCGAACGCGCCCGTGAGGATGTCCTGCATCTCATTGCCGACCGCGAACGCGCGCCGGAGCCCGGCGGGCGGCTCGGTCTCGCCCGCGCGGAGCACGTAGGTCATCTGCTGCGTGTCGGTGTGCAGGCCAAGGTACTCGATGCCCATGTCCATGTGGATCAGGTCGCCGCGCTGGATAGTCTGCTCGCTGCCCGAGAGCATGGCGAGCAGGTCGGTGCCCGAGCCGCCGCGCTGGATCGAGACCAGCGGATGGAACCAGGTATCGAGCCCGAGCTCGTTGATGCGCTCGCGCGTCCACCACTTCACGTCGTCGGTCGTGGTCACACCGGGCTGGATGACTCGCTCGCTGAGCGCTTCGGCCATGATCTCGTGTGCGATCCGGCAGACGGAGGCGTAGACATCGAGCTCCGCATCGGTGCGGGTCTCGAGCCAGCTCACCGCGAGCGGCTCGGCGGAGACGACCCGGCTTCGGAACTTGTCGGGCAGCGATCGCAGGAACGCGTTGTGCTCGGTGTGCGAGAGGCCGTCCGCGTGTGCGAAGGTCTCTGAGGTGTTGACACCGATGCGCGAGGGGTCGCGCTCGCCGATGATCTGCGCGAGGCGGGCCCACTGGTCCGGCTCGGCGGCCGGGTCCCACGCGGCCTGGAAGTGCTCGCCCACCTTGTACCGGGCGACGGCGAGCGTCTCGATGTCGTTGCCGTCGTCATGGAGCACGAGGATCGTCCGTCGGCGGGCGTTCAACCAGGTTGCGGGGAGCATGGTCTTGAGAACCGGGTCTTCGTTGTATTCGCGGCCGATGATGACCCACATGTCGATGCCGTGCTCGCGCATGAGCGGGCCCGCGAGGGTGCCCAGGCGGTGACCGAGGAGCCTGTCGATCGTTTCGGCCTGATCGCGCATCGGCAAGATCACACCGGGCTGCTGCGCCGCAGCGGTTCCGCTCGTGAACAGCGCGGCCGCGGCGATCGCACGCAGAGACATTCCGATTCGTGTCATCACAATTCCCCGGGCTGCAGATGCATGCATCAACGCGAGAGCGTACCGAGCCAGTTGGTTACGATGTCGACGCGGGTGATCTGGCCTTCGTCATCACCCCGCTTGATCGCGAAGCCCCCGAGGCCGGGCGCGGTAGTGACATCGAGGTACCGCGAGCCGCTTTCCGGAAGCTTGCTCCGCTCACCGATACGGATCCGCCCATCGGACCACACGGGCCTGGTGTACACCCCACGGTCCGCGCCGAGGTAGGACACCTCGGCCTCGCTCGCGCCTTCTTCGATCGTCGCATCGTGCCAGCCGGCGGCGACCACCTCGTCGTCGGAAACCCGCACCTCGGTGCCGAGCTTGCCGTCTTCAATCGTGCGAACGTACAGGTGCCGCTCGCCCGACTGCGTCGAGATGTAGGCGATCAGCGGGATGCCCGCCGGGGCGTACCGCAGGTCGTACGACCCGGGCTCGAGACCAAGAATTTCTCGAGGCTCCGCCCTGCCGGCGACGGAGATCTCGATGTACGATCGACCGAGCGAGATGTCTCTCAGTTGTGCAAGGATCCACTCGCCATCGGGAGACACGCCGTAGGTGAAGATGGTCTCGCCGTGTTGGCATTCATAGATGACTTCGGGCGGCTCGGTCCCATCGAAGGGCACGCGGAAAATCTTGCCGGCCGATTCGGAGCTGAATCCTTCGTTCGTCGCGATGATGGTTTCGCCGTCGGGCGAGAAGAGCGGGTCGGCGAAGTCTGCACCGGGCTCGCTCAGCAGCCTGCGGAACCGGCGGCGCTCGGTGTCGGCGACCAGCACCTCGTAGAGGCCGTTGGGGCTCGATGCCACGACCGCGACCCGCTGCATATCGGGTGAAGCGGCGACGTCGGCCTCGAACGCGCGCTGCTCGTTTGACCAAGGGGTTTCGTTGAACTGCAGATCGAGCTGCACGATCGTCCGTCGCGTGCCGCGCACGCCGCCCGGGCGGTACGCGAGCAGTCCCGCGGGCGAGAGGCTGAATTGTCCGTCCGACCAGGCGTTGTCCGCGGCGAGCCCGTCGTGCACCGGGCGGATCTCGCCGGCGATCCGGAGCGCAGCGAGTTCGATGCCCGACTCGAAGATCTGCGAGCCGCGGGTAAACAGCACGCGGTCGCTGCCGACGAGCACGGCGTTGGCCGCGCCACGGATCAGTTGCGTCGCCTCGCCCGACGCGGTGTCGATCAGCAGGACATCTTCGCGGTAGCCGTCTTCAGTGAAGATCGGCTGACCGAGCGAGACCCACCGGTCGCCGAAGGGGCCCGTGAACCCGCCGAGCGTGCGGTCGATGCCGTCGCCGGCGACGGGCATGCGCCGGATCTCTTCGCCCGTGCCCGCGCTCACCACGACCAGCTCCATCGCTGCCAGATCGAAGAACGCGATGTTGTTGCCCGGCGTCCATGTGAACCAGCCGCGGCCCTGCAGGCGGGCCGACTCATCGATCGAGCACAGCCGCGTCGGCGACCCTGCCAGGTCGGCGGGCATGCGCACGATGTCGGAATCGATACCGTTTGCACTTCCCACCATAAACGCGACCCATCGTCCATCCGGAGAGAACGAGGCGAACCACGGGTCTTCGAGCATGCCCAGCGGCCGCATCTCGCCCGACGACAGCTCGCGCACGTAGCCAACGTGGCGAAACGAAGCGTCGGGCCGATCGGTCTCGAACACCCGGCCGATGATGACCAGCCGCTGCCCATCGGGCGACACCACAACCTGCTCGGCGCGCACGCCTTCTGGCATCACGATGCTCGCGTGGATCGGTTGCGGTGCCTGCGGCACCGGCCGATCAAGCATGAAGAACGTCAGCGCCGCCACCAGCGCGAGCACCACCGCTGTGAAGACCGCGACCAGCGGCAGGATCGAGCGCCGGTCCGCTGCTGCGCTCTCCGGCTCGGCCGAGGTGTCGTCAACGAGATCGAGCCGCGCGTCGCCGATGTCGCGGTATCGCCTGGCCTTGTCTCGCTCGAGGCACCGCGCGATGACCCGCCGGACCCTCGCCGGTGTCTCGGGGGGCAGCCGGTCCAGATCGATTGACTTGTGCAGCACCGCGCCGATCGAATCGCTCGCGGTCTCGCCCACAAACGGGCCCGCCCCAGCGAGCATCTCGTAGAGCACGACGCCGAACGACCAGATGTCCGTGCGGCGGTCGATCCGCCGGCCCCTCGCCTGCTCGGGTGACATATACGCGGCCGTGCCCATGATCACGCCCGGGATCGTCGGCGAGTGCTCGACCGGGCTGGTGATCGTGCGCGCGTCGAGCGTGCCCGAGGTCGCGTCGCCCTCGGTCGAACGGGCCAAGCCGAAGTCGAGCACCTTGGCCCGGCCTTCGGGCGTGATCATCACGTTCGCCGGCTTCAGGTCGCGGTGGATCACGCCCGCCTCGTGCGCCGCCTCGATGCCCGCGGCGATCTGTTGGGCGACGTCGATCGCCTCGTCCACCGGCAGCGGCCCGCGATCGAGCCGCTCGGCCAGGGTGACACCTTCGACATACTCAAGCACGAGGTACGTCGAGCCCTCGTGCTCCTCCACGCCGTGGATGCCGGCCAGGTTCGGGTGGCTCAGCTGCGCAAGCAGCCTCGCCTCGCGCTCGAAGCGTTCGAGCCGGAGCGGGTCCGCCGCGACCTCCCCCGGCAGAGCCTTGAGCGCGACGGTGCGGCCCAGCTTGGTATCGAGCGCACGCGAGACCACGCCCATGCCGCCGCGGCCGAGCTCGCCCTGCACCTCGTATGGACCGATCCTCGCCCCCATGCGAGCCGAGTGTACACGAGCCGCGACCGGCTCAGGGGTGTGTCCGCTCCGAGGTCACGCCCGGCCAATCGTCCGTGCGGAAGGGCACCGCGGGCAGCGCCTCGCCGTTCACCAGATTGACCCGCGGGTTGTTCGCCCAGGCGTACCGCACCGCGACCGGCGCCTTGACCGCGTCCGACCGCACCACGACGGATCGTCCCTCGATCCGAGCCGAGGCGTTGTGAAAGACCCGGTCCTCGCCCGCGATCGTGAACGACAGGGGCGCCTCGCCGTCGGTCGTTTGCAGCGCATCGGCGTGCTCGAACACGATCCGCATCTGGTCGCCCTCGATCGCGTGATCGGCCGCGACCGGCCCGGAGGGCACAACGTCGATCCCGTACACGTCTGCGAGCGCCCACCGCGCGAGCCGCAGGCCCACGTCGCGCTTGTTGCGGGGGTGGATGTCGTTCGCATCGCCGATATCGATCGCGCAGACGAGGCCCACGCCGGGGACCGTCTGCGCGGCGTGCAGCTGCGCATCGCGCAGCCTTGCCCAAGGCGTGTCCTCGGGCTCGCTCGCCGGCCGCATGAAATTGGCCAGCTGCACGATGCCGAAGGGAAGACCGGGATCATCGAAGATACGCCGCCAACTGTCGATGAGCGTCGGCAGCAGGTCGCGGTACTGCCCGGCGCGAGCCGCGTTGGCCTCTCCCTGATACCAGATTACGCCAGCAATCGGCTGCCGCCTGAGCGGATGGATCATCGCGTTGTAGAGCGAGCCGGGCTGCTCGAGGGTGACCTCACCCGTGACCTCGGGCAGGCGGAGGGCCCAGTGGTCCATGAGCGCGGCGACCATGGGCGGGCCGGCCTCGATGTCGGCGCGCGGCGTCCACGATTCGGCGCGCGTGCCGCCCCATGACGAATGCACGAGCCCGATCGGGATGCCGACCTCGCGGCGCAGCTCAAGACCGAAGTACGCGGAAACGCCGGAGAACGACGCCATCGATTCGGGCGTCGCGGCCGACCATCGCTGCTTGCCGACGAGATCGGGGACCGGCTCGGGCGCGACGCGGCGGTCGACCGTGAACAGCCTGAGCCGATCATCGATCATGGTCGGGCCGTCGACCTCGAATCGGCTTGTCTGCCGAAGGGGCCACTGCATGTTTGACTGCCCGCTGCAGAGCCAGACGTCGCCGACGAGCACATCGTTGATATCGATGCGCACGCCCCCGCTCTCGACCGCAAGCACCAGCGGCCCCCCGGCGGGCCTCACATCGAGCTCAACGGACCACGACCCGGCGCTGTCGATCGTCGTGCGGTGCACGTCGTCGCCGAGCATGACCGACACCTGCCCGCCGGGCGTACCCCGGCCCCACACGGGGATCGGCTGATCTCGTTGGACGACCATGCCGTCGGAGAGCTGCGGCGGCAGGTCGAGCTGGGCCTGCACGGAAACGGTCACAAGCAGCGCAACGCTCCATCGTGTGAGCAAACGGATCGCGGTTGGTATCGAGCAGGCCATCAGAGCGAGGATCCGGCTTGGGACGGTCCGGCTGCCGAGACGCTGGCGCTGCGGGCGTTCCAGGGCATCGCCCCGAGGAGCCTCGCCATGCCGCACCAGCCGGTGGCGCCCGAGAAGATCAGTCCAAGCCCGATGAACCCGGCGAGCACGAGGAACCAGAGGTTGACGAAGGCGCCGAGTGCAACGCCGAGCGTCACAAGCCCTCCGGCCGCGATGTGCACCTGGCCCATCAGCGGGATCCGGGGGGGCGAGGCCGGCAGGCGGACCGAAAGACCATCGTCGCGCCAGGCGAGGATGCCGCCGGCCAGATGGAACAGCGGCTCGCCCGGCTCGCCGGTCTGCGCGTACTGCGCCGCAGCTGAGAGCGATCGCTTGCCCGAGCGGCACTGGAAGACCACGCGGCGATCGCCGTGGCGCTCGCGGATGCCCGCGGCATCGAAACGCGAAAGGGGCACCAGCTCCGCGCCCGGGATCGATGACTCGGCGTATTCGGCCTCTTCGCGCACGTCGATGACGACCGTGTTCCGCTCTTTGAGCCACGCGGCGAGGTGCGCCGGCGGGACGTCGGTCACTTCGAGTCCTGGAGCGAGCACGGTCATCGTCTGGCCTCCTCTTTCGTGGCATCGCCGGCGACCCACTCGTTCATGCCGCCGCGGAGCGTTCGCACGTCTCGCCCGAGCCGAAGCAGATACGAGGCGGCGCGTGCAGCGCGCGCGCCGCTCTGACAGGTTACGAGCATCGGCCCTTCGGGGAGATCTTTGAGGCGGGCTGCGAGCCGTGTGTGAGCGATATTGATCGACCCGGGGATGCTCACCTCAGCGTGCTCCGCTGCCCGGCGGACATCCAGCACCGCCATGCCCGGCTCGCGGAGGGCGGCGCGGGCCGAAGCTGCATCGATCTCATCGATAGACGCATGCGGCAGGCCGTGCGCGAATCCGTCCGCGAGCTCCGCCGCCGGGCACCAGCCGGCGATGCGGTCGAACCCGATGCGGACCAGGTCGCGGGTGGCTTCTTCGAGCCGAGCGGGGTCGACGACGAGGTACATGTCATCCGAAGGCAGCGCAAGCGAGCCGACATCGGTCGGGAAGCTCGGGAGCAGCGGGAGCGAGAGCGACCCGGGAATATGAGCCGCGCGGAAGCCGTCCCAGGGCCGCGTGTCGATGATGGCGGAGCCCGCCTCGCTGCCGCGCTCGGCAAGCGAGGCCGCGGTGAGCCGCGGCGGCCTCGGGAGCGACCCGAGCAGCGGCGGCCCCTCGACGTTCTGCCGCTTCATCGCCGCGAAGTAGACCGGGGGCTCGGGCTGACCCGAGAGGATCGACGCGACGAACGACCGCTCGTTGCTCCTGAGAGACACGGCGGCGTTGAATCGCTGCTCGTAGCCCAGCGTGCTCGTGGGCACGGCGCCGAGCGACTTGCCGCAGGCGCTTCCAGCGCCGTGACCGGGCCAGACCTGCACGAACCCCGGCAGGCCGTCGAGCCGGTCGAGCGAACGCAGAAGCGAGCGGGCTGCGGGCTCCATCGCGCCCGCCTGACCGGCGGCCGTTTCGAGCAGATCGGGTCGGCCGAGATCGCCCACGAAGAGGAAGTCGCCGGTGAGCACGGCGATCGGTTCGGTCGCCCCGCTGCCGCGGTCGGTCACGAGGAAGCAGACGTGCTCGGGGGTATGCCCGGGCGTGTGCAACGCTTCGAACTCGATCAGGCCGACGCGGAACGTGTTTCCATCCTGGAGAGAGACCGCATCGTCGTGCTCCTCGATCCAGGTTGGGAGCCAGGCCGGCCCGCCCGCTGCCGAGACGTATGGGCGGGCGCCGTGCGAGGCCGCGAGCTCGCGCACGCCGGACAGGAAGTCTGCGTGCACGTGCGTCTCAACGGCGGCGACGATCCGCAGCCCGCGCGAATCGGCGATCGCAACGTAGCGGTCCACGTCACGCTGCGGGTCGAACACGACCGCCTCGCCCGCCCGCTCGCACCCGATGAGATACGACGCCTGCGCGAGCTTCTCGTCATAGATCATCCGCATGAACACGGCGCACCCCCCGGGACCAGCCATCACGGCTCGGGATTATGGATCTCGCCCATTCAACTTGCTGTCGGGACGGCGCGGATTTCGATGCATTTGTGGCTCTGCGTTCGAAGTCTGGCCGCGATCGGGGCGGAGGCGCATTCGGGATCGGAGCGTCCGCCAACATCGGCGGCTTGATTGACGCCTTCGCGTATCCGGATTGACCGTGGCAGCGTCCGATCACACCCTTTCGCGACCGGTGCACGACCGGGCCGGGTGCCGGGCCCTCAATTCATCCGGAGAAAGAGACTTACGACCGATCTCTTCTCCCGATCTGCCATGTTTTTTCTGACGCTGCGTGTACGATGGCAAACAGAAGAAGAGAACACGCACACGAGGGGAACGTGGTGGTATCAGAGAACGGACAGCAGGGCGGCGAGCACCGCCCGGTCTTGGTCACCGGCGGCGGGCCCGCGGGCCTGACCGGCGCGTATGAGCTCGCCAAGCGCGACCCATCGACCCGGCCGCTGGTCGTCGAAGGCGGCGACATCGTGGGCGGGATCGCGCGCACCGAGCAGTACAAAGGCTATCGCTTCGATATCGGCGGCCACCGCTTCTTCACCAAGGTCAAGCCCGTCGAAGCCTTCTGGGACGAGGTCATGGGCGAGGACATGATCGATGTCCCCCGCTCGAGCAGGATCTATTACCAGAATAAGTTTTACGACTACCCGCTCAACCTGGGCAACGCGCTCAAGAACCTGGGCATGTACGAGTCGATGCGCGTCGCGCTCAGCTTCGCCAAGTGGAAGACCTTCCCGAGCAAGGAAGAAGAGAACTTCGAGCAGTGGGTCAGCAACCGCTTCGGCGGCCGGCTCTACTGGCACTTCTTCCGGACGTACACGCAAAAGGTCTGGGGCATCCCGCCGACCGAGATCCGTGCCGACTGGGCGGCGCAGCGCATCAAGGACCTGTCGCTGATCAAAGCGGTCGTCAACTCGCTCACGGGCAAGGCCGAGACCAGCTCGCTCATCAAGACGTTCAAGTACCCGCGTCTCGGCCCGGGGCAGATGTGGGAACGCACCGCCGAGAAGATCGAGGAGATGGGCGGCGAGGTGCGGATGCGCACCCGCGCGACCACCGTGCACCGCGACGGCACGCGGGTGACCGCCGTCGACCTCGAAGACCGCGACGGCAACGAGACGACCGTCGCCGCGGACCAGGTGCTCAACTCGATGCCGATCACCGAGCTGGTCCGCGCGATGCGGCCCGTGGCGCCCGACCACGTGCTGCAGGCCGCGGAAGGCCTGAAGTACCGCGACTTCCTCATCGTCACGCTCGTGCTCGATCACGCCGACCCGTTCAGCGACAACTGGATCTACATCCACAGCCCCGACGTGACGGTCGGCCGCATCCAGAACTTCCGGGCGTGGTCGGCCGCGATGCTGCCCAACCAGGACACCGCGAGCATCGGCATGGAGTACTTCTGCCACCAGGGCGACGGGCTCTGGAACAGCTCGAACGAGGAGCTGCTCGAGCTCGCCAAGAAAGAACTCGAGCAGCTGGGCCTCGCGCCGGCTTCGAGCGTGATCGATGGCACCGTCATCCGCCAGCCCAAGGCCTACCCGGTCTACGACGCCGACTACAAGCGGCACGTCGACACGATCCGCGAGTGGCTCTTGACCTTCGAGAACCTGCAGAGCGTGGGCCGCAACGGCATGCACCGCTACAACAACCAGGACCACTCGATGCTCGCGAGCATGCTCGCGGCGCGAAACATCCTGGGCGAAGAGCACGACATCTGGACGGTCAACGTCGAGCGGTCGTACCACGAAGACTTCGTGGTGGACAAGGAAAGGCGCAACAAGCGCGAGAAGGGCGGCGTGGCCGCGGCTTCGGCGGAGGGGTAAGCCCGTGCCGCAGTCCGTGACGGTCGTAGTGCCGGCGTACAACGCCGCGGGCACGCTCGATGCATGCATCGAGGCGATCCTCGCGTCCGACGCCGAGATCGCCGAGGTCATCATCGCCGACGACGGCTCGACCGACGGCTCCGCCAAGCGGGCAGCATCGCCGCACGAGCTCGTGCGCGTGCTCCGCGTCGGCGACGCACCCGGCGGACCCGCGAACGCCCGGAATCTCGCGGCGAAATCTGCGTCGGGCGACGTGCTCGTGTTCGTTGATGCGGATGTGCGCGTCCACCCCGATGCCGTGGGCCTGCTCGCGGGTGCGATCGACGACGCCTCCGAGAGCCCAATCGAAGGCGGCGTCGCGGCGAGCTTCGGGAGCTACGACGACAACCCGCCCGATAGCCGCGCCTCGTCGATCTACGCGAACCTCCGGCACCACTACGTGCACCAGATGGCCCCGGCCGAGGGCGGCACGTTCTGGTCGGGCCTCGGGGCGTTCCGGCGCGACACCTTCCTGGAGCTTGGCGGCTTCGACCTGTCGTTCGAGAAGCCGTCGATCGAAGATGTCGAGCTCGGCGCGAGGCTCCGGGCCTCGGGCGGGCGGATCCGGATCGTGCACGGCGCGCAGGGCACGCACCTCAAGGCGTGGCCGCTGCTGAACCTCTGGAAGACCGACATCTTCGCGCGGGCCCTTCCCTGGGCCAAGCTCTCGGTCGATCATCCCGAGCTGCTCTCAAGCCTGAACGCGGGCGCGAAAGAGAAGGTCGCGGCGTTGTGTGTCGGCGTCTGGCTCGCCATGCTCGTCTCGCTGCCCATTGCCGTGCCGATGGTCGGGTGGGTCGCGCCGATGCTCGTGCTCGCTGTGTGCAGCGGCGTGTGGTCGCTGATCAATACCCGGCTGCTCGCGCTGCTCGCCAAGCGGGGCGGAGCGCGGGCGCTCTGGATCGGCGCGGCGCTGCACGCGGTCTATTACCTCTACAGCGCTGCGGCCTATGTGCTCGGCGGGTCGATGTTCACATGGTCAGCCGAGCTCGGCAGCAAGAACCGACCGGCGGCGCTCCTGTGGACGTCGGGCATCCTCGCCGCCTTTGCCGCTGCGGGGGTCTGCGTTGCGGTCTCATCTGTCGATACCGCCTGGCTCAACAGCCGCCTGCTAGCGCTCGAGCAGGATCCATCGACCGCCCGCTATACCGTTGAATCGCTTGGGCCGGTGCAAGACCGTGTGCTCGTGCTCGGGGGCATCATCGGGGTCGCGGCGTGCGGGCTCCTGGTGATCGGGCCGAGGTGGCTCGGCCGCGAGCTGAGGGGCGCGGCTGTGCTTGTCCGTGAGTCGATCTCGGGCATGCCGAAGCCGCACGCGCTGATGATCGCGCTGCTCACGGCCGTGTTCGCGGTCTTCGCCTCGCTCCACCTCGATCAGCAGATGCGGAGCGACGAGTCGTCCTCGTACATGATGTACGGCCAGGCATCGCCGTTCGTCGCGCTGTTTACGTACGAGGTGCCGAACAACCACATCCTGCACTCAGCGATGCTGTGGACCAGTATCAGGCTCTTTGGGATCGACGAGTGGGCCGTGCGCCTGCCGGCGTTCCTCGTGTCGCTGCTGATGCCGGCGCTGCTCTACGCCGCGGGGAGATCGCTGCTGTCTGCTCGTGCCGGCCTGCTGGCGTGCGGGATCGCGGTCGGCGGCGTGTTCGCGGTCGATATCGCGACCAACGCCCGGGGCTACCCCATCATCATCGCGTGCATGCTCGGGCTGCTCGCTCTTGCGCCGGCGCTCGCCCAGGCCAGAACCGGCGCATCCCTGATCGCCATCGCGCTCGGGGTCATCGGGCTCTATGCGGTGCCGATGATGGCCTATCCGCTCGGCATCGCGTATACCGCCGCCGGCCTGATCGTGGTCTGGGGGGAACGCATCTCGATCCATCGGGTTGTCTCCCATGGCGTGCGCCTTGGGCTGGTGGGCGCGACGACCTGCGCCGCCGCAGCGATGCTCTACCTCCCCGCGTGGGCGCTCCGCACGTCATCGGCGAGCCCGATCGGCACCATCGACGAAGCACAGAGCGCACCGAGCGAGCTGCGCGCGATCGATGTCGGCTCGATCGTCTACAACAGCCGGGCGGCGCTCACCCAGTGGATCCAGCCCCTCGACGCGTCGCTGCTCTGGATTGCTGGCCCGATCGCGCTAGCGGGCTTTGCCGCGATGCTCCTCAGCCGACGTCAATCCAGAGCCCTCGGGGTCGCCCTCGTCATCGGGCCCGCGGCCGTGCTCGTGATCACCATGTTCCGTTCGCCCCCGTGGTGGTCGCTTGCGTGGGGCTATCCGCTCTTCGTGCTCGTTACGGCGGCGGCCCTCGCCGCGATCGTCCGCGGGCACCGCTCGGCGATGATCGCAACGCCGCTGCTTGCGGCGGGCATGATCGCTGCCGCGTCGCTCTCGCCGTACCCGGCGCGTTCGGCGTATTGGGTCGGATACAGGGACGCGCCCGCGGTCGCGGCGGAGCTTCAGCGGCTCGGCGTGCGCGATGCGCACGTGCTCGGTCACGGCGGCCTGTTCCGCGATGTCACGTATCAGCTCAACCGCCTCGGAATCTCAGGCAAGCCCGTCGACAAGACCGGCTCGCTGGCGGACCCCGTCCGCGCCCGCGTGCTGCACATCCGGGCAAGCCGCACCGACGAGCCCTACTACTTCGATGAGCTGAGCGAGGAAGTGCTCGGGCGCACCGAGATGATTGCGACGCACGCCGCCGGCGGCTCGACCATCGACGAGTACCGCGTGCTCGACCGAGTTGACCCGGAGCCCAACTCGGAATCCAACTCGGAGCCCGAGCCGGAGCACGAGTTGTGACGCCGGGAAGCGGCCCGCATCTTGATACGCCGAACGCGAATGAGGTCGCGGCGAGGTCGGTCTCATCCGGCGCCGTCGCGATCGCATCGAACATCGTGCAGATGGCGATCGGCATCGGCACCACGCTCGTACTCGTGCGCATCCTCGATCCCGCGGATTACGGGCTGTATTACATGGGCGGCATGGTGCTGCTGCTCTCGGTCGCCGTGCGCGACCTCGGGATCGGCACCGCCGTCGTCAACGCGCCCGACCTCTCCAAAGAACGGGCGAGTGGCCTGTTCTGGTGCGTCGCGCTGGTCACGCTCGCCGTGGCGGTGCTCATCGCGGCCAGCGGGCTGCCGCTGAGCCTGATCTTCGGCTCGCCGGAGCTCGTGCCGCTCATGCCCGTGCTCGGCGTGGTCTCGCTTGTTCACGGCATCGGCGCGGTGCACGACGGCCTGCTGAAGCGCAGGATGCGGTTCGTTGCCGTCGCGTGCAGGGACATCGGCGGCATGCTGGCGGGCTCTCTGATCGCGATCGGCGTTGCCTCGGCCGGTCACGACCACTGGGCGCTCGCGGGGCAGCAGGTCGCGATCGCGTGCGCGGGGCTCGTTGTCGTGCTCATCGCCTGCCCCTGGGTGCCCGGCAGCCCGAAGCACCTGCGGACGATGCTCCGGACAGGGAGCGAGGCGACGCACCTCTGGCACGGCGCACGGATCGCCACGACTCGGCTCGTCGGGCTGCTGGGCATCATCGCGGACCGCGTCTCAATCGGCGCTGTTGCGGGTGAACGGCCGCTTGGTCTGTACAACCAGTCTTACCAGTGGGCCGAGTTTCCTACGCGGCAGGTCTATCAGCCGCTGATGGCCGTCGTGGTCTCGACCTTCAGCCGCCGGCAGGACCAGGAGACCGACGGCTACCGGCGGTCGTTCCGGCAGGTCCTGCTCGTGCTCTTCGGAGTGACGATCCCGATGCTGGTCTACGGCGCGATGCGCGCCGAGCTGGTCATCCCGGTGCTGCTGGGCGAGAAGTGGATCGATGCCGCGCCGCTCTTCCGTTGGCTGTGCGTCGCGTTCTTGTTCAGGCTCATGGTGCAGGCGTGCAAGTGGCTCTACCTGGGCGAGAGCCGCAGCGCCGACAACCTGCGATGGACCGCTGCGCTCACGCCGGTGCTGGTAATCGCCGCGGCCGCCGGCGCGACCCAGGGCGCCATCGGCGTGGCGATCGCGATCGCCGCCGCGTATGCCGCCGCCGCGCCGGTCGCCGTGTGGTACGGCACGCGCAACTCGCGCGTGCTCCCGCAGGACCTCGTTCTGCCGACGCTTCGGCCGCTGCTCGGGTCCGCGTTCGGGCTCGTGGGCGTGCTCGTGCTCGGGGAAGCCGCGGGTGCGCTCACCGCCGAAGACGTGCCCGCCGCGGCGCTGCTCGTCGCCGAGGTCGCGCTCTTCATGCTCGCGGGCGCGGTCGCCTGGGCGCTGCCCGGTCCCGGGCGAGACGATCTGCTCGAATGCATCCGCACGCTCGCCGCCCGCGGGCGCCCGCGGGCCCACGACGCCGACGGCAACGCCAGCAACAACGACAGCGACAGGGGAGCGACAACGTGACCACCAACCAGCCGAGATCGGATACTTCCGGACCAGTACGCCTCGCGCTGATCGGCTGCGGGCGTGTCGCGCAACGCGTCCACGCACCGATCCTGGCATCGATCGACGGAGCAGAGCTCAGCGCCGTCGTCGACCCGAGCGCCGACGCCAAGAACGCCGCGCGGCGGAGCAGGCCAACGGTCGAGCTCTACGACTCGCCCGCGCCCGCCCTCGAACGCGCGGATATCGACGCCGTCGTCATCGCCCTGCCGACCGGCATGCACGCCGCGGCCGCCGAAGCCGCCTTCGCCGCGGGCAAGGCCGTCTACATCGAGAAGCCGCTCGCCGCGTCGGCACGCGACGCCGACCGGGTCGTGCGTGCCCACGAATCGGCGGGCACCGTCGGCATGACGGGGTTCAACTACCGCTACCACCCGCTGCACCAGCGCGCCACTCGGCTCATCGCCGACGGAAAGATTGGGTCGATCGTCGCGATTCGATCGGCGTTTACGACCCCCGCCCGCGAGCTGCCCGCGTGGAAGAAGGCCGTCGCATCGGGCGGCGGCGTCATGCTCGATCTGCTGAGCCACCACGCCGACCTCGCGGCGTTTTACACCGGCTCCCGCGTCACCCGGGCATCAGCGGTCCGCCGGTCCGTGCTGTCAGAGGGCGACAACGCCGCAGCGACACTTGTGCTCGGATCGGGTGTCGTCGCGCAGTGCACCGTCTCGATGACCGGCACGGAGCAGGACCGTTTCGAGATCATCGGCGACGCGGGCACGATCATCGTCGATCGTTTCCGCAACACGCTCACCGTTGTGCCGCTGCGCCACAGCGCAACCACGCCCGAGATGACCGCCAGAAGCCTCGGGCTCGCTGCGCAGTCGCTCCGATCGCTCCGGCCGGCGATGGACCCCTCGTATCGCCCAGCGCTCGAGGCGTTCGTCCGTTCCGTGCGCACCGGCTCGCTGGCTGAAGGCGATCCGGGCATCGCCGACGGCTGGCACAGCCTCGCCGCGGTGCTCGCGGCGGAGCACTCGGCACGCCGCGACGCGCAGACCATCGCCGTGCCAGCCTCGCCCGCCGAAGCCCAAGCCATCGACACGCCCGAGCCCGAGGAAACGCAGCAGCAGCAACAAGCCGCTGCCGATCCGCCTGAAGACAACACGCCCGCGATCTCGGTCGTGCTCGTCACGATCAACACCGTCCGGTCGCTCGACAAGGTCATGCATCACCTCCGGCAGCAGACGATCGCACCAAAGACCGAGATCCTGATCGTCGGCCCGAACGATGAAGCGTTCGCCGACCTGTCCGACGACGACCGCGGCCCGCTGATGCGCGTCACGCCCGTGATCGCCGGCGAGATCACCGATGTTGATATGTCCTCCGCGCTCGCGCTCGCCGAAGCGAAAGCACCTTACATCGCGTTCCTCGAGGACCACGCGTTCCCCGAGCCAAACTGGGCCGAGACGATCGTGGACGCGTTCGACACATTCGGCACCGCGGGAATCGGCACCGCCATCGAAAACGGAAACCCGTGCACCGTGCTCAGCTGGGCCAACATGCTGATGTCCTACGGCGAGTGGGTCGCGGCGCAGCACGCGGGGCCGACGCTCAGCGTGTCTCGGCACAACGTCGCCTTCAAGGCCGACGTGCTCCGGCGCGAATACGGCGAAGGCCTGCCGCACATGATGGGACGCGACGGCGGGCTGCTCGGCGATCTTGTCGCCCGCGGGCACGGCTACGCCATCGACCCCGCGACGCACGTCCGCCACCTCAACCCGAGCACCTGGTCGAGCACGCTCGAGCTCCGCATCGGCTCGGGTCGGCTCTTCGCAAGCTCTCGCATGAAGCGCGAGCGGTGGTCCAACGCCAAGCGCTGGCTCTACATCCTGGGCGCACCCGCGATCCCCTTCATCCGCTACCGCCTGCTGCGCGAGGCGCTCATCGGCCCGGGCAGCGACGCGCGGCGCAAGCGCATCGGCGACAAGGTCGTCGCGGCGCTCATCGTCGGCTGCACGCTCGACGGCATCGGCCAGCTGCTGGGTCACGCGTTCGGACCGGGCACCGTCAAAGAAAAACTCGCCTTCTTCGAGATGGGCCGAGCCCGGCACCTCGTCAAAGCCGAGAAGCACCTCATGACGGACCCCGACGCGTGACGCCCCGCTTCTCGGTCATCATCCCGACGTTCGGCCGACCCGAGCGCCTGCTCGCGTGCGTCCGATCTATCGAAAGACTGGACCACGCGTCGTTCGAGGTCGTCGTTGCCGATGACGGAAGCCCCGAGCCCGTCGAGCCGCTCGTGTCGCGGGAGACATGGGCGATGCCGGTCTCGGTCGTGCGCCAGTCCAACGCCGGCTCGGGCGCCGCCCGCAACGCGGCATCCAAGGCCGCCCGAGGCGAGTACCTCGCGTTCACCGCCGACGACTGCGCGCCCGATCCGTCCTGGCTCACCGAGCTCGACGGGGCGTTCTGCCGGCCCGGCATGCAGCGGGCCCTCGTTGGCGGCGCGATCCGCCACGCGATCCCGGACGACCTGTGCGCGACCGCGAGCCACCTGCTCATCGACTACCTCCGGCTCGTCTTCAACAGCCCCTCGCCCACGTTCTTCACGCCCAACAACCTCGCCGTGCACGCGGAGTCGTTCCGCGAGTCGGGCGGCTTCGACTCAACGATCGGGCCCACCGGCGAGGACCGCGAGTTCTGCGCACGCTGGCTCGCCGCCGGCCGACCCGTCGGAGAGGCCGACCGCGCCGCCGTCGAGCACGAGCATCCGCTGAGCGTCCGGTCCTTCATCCGCCAGCAGTTCAGCTACGGCGTCGGCTCGGCCCGCTTCCGCCGCAGAACCCCGCACGCCAGCGCGGGCCCCGTGCCCGCCCCGCTCGGGTTCTACGCCCGACTCGTCACCCACCCGCTCCGGGTCGAGCACGGGCCGCGGGCGATCGGCCTCACCGGCCTCATGTTCCTGTCACAGGTCGCCAACGCCGCGGGTGTCATCATCGAAACGGTGCGCGGCGAGCCGAGCCGTGGTGAAACAAGCTCAAAGGACCAGTCGCCGTGACGCTCGTGTCCGCGATCGTTCCTGCGTTCCATCGACCAAGGTCGTGCGTCGATGCCGTGCGATCGATCCTCGCGCAGCGCCTCCCCGCGGGTACACGGATCGAAGCGATCGTTGTCCTCGACGGCCCACAGCCCGAAACCAATGACGCGATCGACGCCATCGACGAGGAACGAGTACGCATCGTTCAGCTGCCGACGAACCGAGGCCACGCTGCAGCCCGCGCCGAGGGGATCCGCGCCGCCCGGGGGAGCTGGTGCGCGTTCCTTGATGACGACGACCTCTGGATGCCCGACAAGATCGCGCTGCAGCTCGAGGCCGCCCGGGCGTGCGATGCCCCACTGCCGGTCGTCGGCTGCCGCCTCGAAGCACGGCTCGGCCGCGGCTCGTTGATCTGGCCCGAGACCGAGCCCACGCCGGGCGAGCACATCGCTGACTACCTGTACGCCCGCCGGAGCCTCGCCTCGCTCAGATCCGGGCACGGGCTCATTCAGACATCGATGATCCTCGCGCCCACGGACCTGATGCGGCGCGTGCCCTTCCGCCCCGGCATGCGCCGGCACGCCGACCCCGATTGGATTGTGCGAGCTGCGCAGGAGCCCGGGGTCGGGTTCGTCTTCCCCGAGACCGGCAAGCCGCTCGCCGTGTGGAACCTGCACGACGGGTCGCGGGTGTCGGGCGCTGCCGCCGGCTCGGGAGACTGGCGGTACTCGATCGCCTGGGCGCGTCGGCACAAAAGCATGATGACGCCCGCATCGATCGCTGGCTTTCTGACGGGCCCCGCCGCGCACCGCGCAGCCACGCTCACCCGCGGACTCACGCGCGTGCGAGCATTCGCTGCGCTCGCCCGGTCTGCCATCGCGCTCGGTCGGCCTTCGATCTACGATGCCGCCGCCCTGCTCCTCGCCTTCCTCGACGCGGGACGATTCCGACCAACCCGCGGCAGCAGCAACCGCGCGACGGAAGGCGCAACTCAAGACGAATCCCAGAAGGCACCGGCCGAGGCGAACGCGTGAAGATCCTGATCATCAACGATCTCGGGACCGACACCGGCGGCGCCGAACGCGTCTCGCTCAACCTGCGCGCACGCCTCAGAGAACGCGGCCACGAGGTCAGGCTCTTCTCATCGATCGCAAAGCCGATCGGCGGCGTCGAGGTCGAGGCCGACGATTCCTGCTACAGCACCTACGCCGCGTGGCGCCCGGTCCTCTCGGTGCTCAACCCCTTCGCCATCGCGAAGCTGCGTCGCACGATCCGCAGCTTCCGGCCCGACGTCGTCCACCTCCGCATGTTCATGTGGCACCTCTCGCCAGCGATCATGGGGCTGCTCCGCGATGTGCCGACGATGCTCCACGTCGTCAACTACGACCTGATCTGCCCGATGAACACCAAGACGCTGCCCACAGGCGAGGCGTGCCACCACCGGCCGGGCGCCGTGTGCCTGCGCGAGAGGTGCCTCGGTGCGCTGGGCCACGCGCGCGGCGCAGCGCAGCGCGCCACCCTGCGCCGGCTCATGCCCGATGCGATCGATCGCCTCGTGACAAATAGCCACTGGGTGCGCGAAAGGCTCGAAGCCGAGGGTGTGCGCGTGGACGACGTGATCTGGAACGGCGTCGCCGAGACACCAGCCCGCGGCCCGCTCGATCCGGGCGCGCCCACCATCGGGTTCGCCGGTCGGCTCGTGCCGAAGAAGGGCGTGGACGTGCTGCTCGAAGCGCTGCCGCTCGTGCACGAGCGGGTGCCCAGCGCGAGGCTGCTAATCGCCGGCGACGGCCCGCTGCGCGCAGCATTGGCTGCGCGGGCCGCCGACCTCGGCGTCGACGACCGCGTCGAGTTTCTCGGGCACCTCTCGGCCGAGGACCTGCGACGATCGTTCGACGGGCTCTGGGTTCAAGCTGCGCCGTCGATCTGGGAGGAGCCCTTCGGCCTCGTCGCTGCGGAATCGATGATGCGCGGCACCGCGGCGGTTGTTTCCAAAACCGGCGGGCTCGGCGAGCAGGTCATCCCAAGCGAGACCGGCTACCACGCCGAGCCGAGCGATCCGCGGTCGCTCGCCGAGGGGCTGACGAAGGTCCTGAGCGACGCGGACCACGCCGAAGAGCTCGGCCGGGCCGCACGCGAACGGGCGCTGGCCGAGTTCAGCATCGATCGGCTCGTCGATCGGGCCGAAGAATCCTATCAAATACTGTACAAAAATCCAGCGTAAACCCGCGACCGCCTGTCAGCGTCCCGAAAATCGCTGCGGAGAGCTCGAGAAATCCGCTTGCATCATGTAGTATGTATTCACTAATATGCACCACGTCGCCGAAACAACACCGGCGGAGCAGACACAACCCGGCCTGACCCGGCTTGACCCGAGAAGGACCGACCCATGGGCACACCACGCACGCGGCTCGCACGATGGCTTCTCGCCCCCTGCCTTGCAGCGGCTCTCGCGATGGGCGGCTGCAACAACGGGCCGCAAGGGCTCTTCTCCGGCGCAGCGCTCGGAAGCCTGGCCGGCTTCGGCCTGGGCTCGCTCTCGGGTAACGCGGGCGAAGGCGCCGCCGCGGGCGCGATCATCGGCGCAGCGACCGGCGCGGTCATCGGCGATCAGAACGCGCGCAGCGGCCACGCGTACCACGCCTCACACTCGCACAGGTCGCATTCCCAGGGCTCGGGCAAGGTCTACGTCGAAGAGCATCACTACCACTCCGACCCCCACTTCCACTCGGGCCATTCCTGTCACTCGAGCTGCTCCTCCTTCCGGGTGAACACGTATCGCGGCTGGGGTCACGGCTGGCGATACGGCTACGGCCACCGCCCCTACCGGTACCACAGGCCCTACCGCGGGCGGGTGTTCATCGGCATCGGCGGTGGCTGCCACTAACGCCGGCTCGTTCTGATCCTGATCAACCTGATCGGGATCGGTCTGATCGCGGCCGGTCTGATCGCGGGCGGGCCGGGGCGAGTACCCTGACGCCGTGGATTTCGCCGGACGTGCAGCTCAGGCCATCGGCACCGCGCAGCGCGCGAAGACGGTCGCGACCGCCCTCGTCCGCTTCGGCTTCGGCGAGTTTCTCACGCAGACCACGCTCGACAAGGTCATCAAGGGCGTCACGGGCGTCGATGTGGCGCCCGAGGCGGCCGAGCAGCCGCTGCCCGTCCGAGTGCGGCTCTTGCTCGAGGACCTCGGGCCCACGTTTATCAAAGCGGGCCAGATCCTCTCGACCCGCCCCGACCTGATCCCACCGGACTGGGCTCTCGAGTTCAAGAAGCTGCAGAGCGACATCCCCGCGGCGCCGTGGGACGGGGACAAAGGCGTGCGAGCGCAGCTCGAAGCCGAGTACGGCCTGCCGATCGACGAGGCGTTCCGGTCGGTCGAGACCGAGGCCTTCGCCGCGGCGAGCATGGGCCAGGTGCACCGGGCCGTGACCAACGACGGCGAGCGGCTTGTGCTCAAGGTGCTCAGGCCGGGCATACGAGAGGTCATCCGCTCCGACCTCGATCTGATGGAATGGATCGCCAAGCTCTCGCGGAGCTACTTCGACAACTACGGGTTCGACGCCGAGGCCGTCGTTGCCGAGTTTGCCAGGCAGCTCGAACGCGAGACCGACCTCGAGCTCGAAGGCCGGAGCACAGAGCGGATGACCAGCGACTTCGCCGAGACGCCCGGCATCGCGTTCCCACGTGTGCACCACGGCCTCACCCGACGCAGCGTGCTCGCGCTCGAAGAGGTCGAGGGCACCGTGCTCAGCAAGATCGACTACGCCTCGATGCCCGATGAGGACCGCACCACGCTCGCCAAGCACGCGGCCGACGCCGTCTTCAGGCAGTGCCTCGAGATCGGCTTCTTCCACGCCGACCCGCACCCGGGCAACATGTTCGTCACGCACATGAAAGATGGCGACGGCACCCGGGTGGGCCTGACGTTCATCGACTGCGGCATGACCGGCCTGATCGACCCGGGAACGATGCGGCAGCTCGCGCAGCTCGTGCACGGCACCGTCGAAGGCGACCTCAACAGCGTCGCCCGCACCGCCCTCGCCCTCGGCGGCACCGACCCAACGCTCGCCGACGACCGCGCCTTCCGCACCGATGTCTACCACTTCATCGACAGCTTCAAGGGAGGCACGCTCGAGAGCCTCCGCATGGGCACGCTCCTCGACGAGTTCTTCAACGTGCTCCGCCGCCACAACCTGCAGTGCCCGGCCGACATCGTGTACCTCATCAAGGCGATCTCGACGATCGAAGGCGTCGCCGAGGAGCTTGCGCCGGAGTTCGACCTGGTCGGACACGTCACGCCCTACGTCGAGCGGCTGATCAAGCAGCGGTACAGCATCGGCGCGATCAAAGAGCGTTTCCAGGGTGCAGCGGTGGCATACGCGGACCTGGTGGAAGAGATCCCGGGCGAGGTGCGCGACCTGCTGACTCGCGTCAAGCGGAACCAGGTCTCGCTCAACCTCGAACACCGCGGGCTCGAACGGCTCACGAGCGAGCTCGAACGCGCGAGCATGAACATCAGCTGGTCGCTCGTGCTTGCGGCGTTCATCGTCGGCGCGGCGCTGCTCGTCCTCGCGGACAGCCTCGACCGCTCCACCGGAATCCTCGCCTGGCTCGCCGGCACGCTCTTTGTCGGAGCGCTCGTCCTCGCGGTCGGCAGGCTCGTCTGGGCGCGGTTCTTCGGCCGCGGCTAGGCGAACGCGAAGCAAGCTCGGGCCGGATCAGCCTTTCGGCTTGTCGAGCCGATCGCCCGCGTCCGTGAGCATCTTGCCGACGGCGCCGAAGAGCGAGCCGGCAGCCTGCCTTGCCATATCCACAGCCGCCTCCGCGGCCTCGCCCGCGAGAGCCGACGGATCTTTCATCGCAGCCGATGCTGCCGATTCGAGCGAGGGCCGCACGCCCTCAATAGTCCGCTCAGCGTGGCTGCGAACCGCGGCAACCTGCTCGGCCGCCTGGCCCATGATCCCCGACGCGTGCTTCTCGACGGTCTCCGCAAACAGCTCGCCGATCGACTTGAAATCGTCGGCAATCCCGCGGAGGTCCTCCGCCGCGTAGGCCTTGCCGCCGCTCGCCGATTCCTCAACCGCGAGCCGCGTCGCGTTAGCGGTCCGCTGCAGGCCCTCGCCCAGGCCGTCGATCACTTGGCGGAGCGTCGACTGCGCCTCTTCGGGCGTGGCATCGGCGACGGCGGACGACGCCCCGTCGATCGCCGCCGAGACCAGCGACGTCAGCCGATGCTGCGCCGAACCGCCCGCGTCTCCGAGAGACTCGGCCGCGGCCTCGACCGCCTCGCGCACCCGCCGGGTGACGTCTTCGCCCTCTGAGGCGATCCGCCCGATTGTTTCACGCACGCCGCTTGTATCCATCGCTTGCTCCTTGGGCACGGGCCCGGTTCGGCACCGGATGCTAGCCAAGCGGTGGCACGCCGCAGGATCCCTGCCGCTGCATCCCCGCGCAGACCGGCGCAGATCGACGAACGCGGACCGCGCGCCGATGGCCCGCCGCTCCACCTGATGTGCAGGCCGATCAGCGGGTCGTCAGCGATGAGCGATTCCGATCGATTCGATCAGCGGCGGCGGCGGGCCGACACCAGGCCGCCCAACGCGAGCACCGCAGCAGCGCCGGGCGCCGGCACCTGCGTGATCGTCGCCGCGTAGTTTGCCACGCCCGTGACCGGGTCAGCGCCGAAGGAGAACAGGTTCCAGGAGCTGCCGTCGAAGGTCGAGGCGTTGTTCGTGAAGAAGCCCAGGTTCTGCCCGAGCGTCGATGAGACGGCGAAGCCGAAGCTGCCGTCGTAATCAACGCCGCTCACGCCGACGGACCATCCGACGTTGTTGAACCCGCCGGCGGTCTCGATATCCGGGAGGGCGATCGTGACCTCGAAGAACTCGGCGCCCTCGTTGGACTGCGGCAGCGCGATGTCTTCGATGACCGTCGAGAACAGCTCCGCGCCCGAGCCGAAGACCAGCCCGCTCGGGCTGCCGTCGTGGAACGAGAAGGCCATGTCAAACGAGCCGGCCGCGCTGCCGCCGTCGGCAGCCATGATCAGCGTGATGGAGTTGAGCGTGAAGGTCTCAACCTGGAAAGGCGAGAGCCAGCCGCTATCGGCGTAGCGGACGTCCGCGGGTGTCGACGCGTTGAAGGGTGTGAAGAGCCCGTTGTTCGGGGCAGCCTCAAAGACAACGTTTGACTGAGCCATCGCGCCGGTCGAGACCGACGCCACACCAACCATCGCCAAGCGGATCAACATGCCTCTCTCCTGTGTCTCTTGTCTCTTGATCAGTCTCTCAAGCCGCGGCTGCGAACCGCGACCGAACTCCATAATAGTGGTCCGAGCCCGGCCGACCAAGGGGAATCGCGGTGGACGGCACGGTCCGATTACCGCGAAAGACGCAGCCCACGAGAGACCGCGAAGCGATCGATCAGGTCAAACAACCCCTGAACGGCGATCGCCATCGCAGCCGCCGGCAGGGCCCCCTCCAGGATCAGGTTGAAGTTGTTCCGCGTGATGCCGGTGAAGATGGGCTGGCCGTACCCGCCCGCGGAAATAAAGCCGCCGAGCGTCGCCGTGCCCACGTTGATGACCGCGGCGGTCTTGATCCCCGCGAGCACGGTCGGCAGCGCCATCGGCAGCTCGACGAGCCGCAACCGATCGAAGCCTGTCAGCCCGATCGCATCCGCGGACTCTGCCAGATCGCCCGGGATGCCGGTCAGGCCCGCGTGCGTGTTGCGGACGATCGGGAGCAGCGAATAGAGGATGAGCGCGACGATCGCCGTCGGCGCGCCGATGCCCAGCGGCCCGATCAGCACGACGAGCAGCGCGATCGCCGGGATCGTCTGCAGCACGCCCGCCGCCCCAAGCACGGGCCCGGCAAACGCCCGCGAGCGGGCCGCCACGATGCCCAAAGGCACCGCGGCCGCGATCGCCACCGCCATCGAGAGCCCGACGAGCACCACGTGCTCAACCGTCCGCCGCACGACGCGCTGCACCACACCCGCCTGCGACGCCGCCGCCCGCAGGCCGAAGAGCCGGCCGACCGCATCCGCAGCCACAGCTTGCGGGGCCTCGCGGTCGCCGTTGCGCCCGAGCTCGGCCCGCTCGTTCAGCGACCGCATCGCGTCGGCATCGATCGCGCCCGCCATGCGCTCAAACGATGCGACCACATCGGGCAGCCGATCCGCAAGATCGGCCCGGTAGAGGATCACCGCGTCGTACCGCGGGAAGTAGCCGAGATCGTCTTCGAGCACCGCGAGGTCCATTGCGGCGATCTGGGCATCGGTGGAGTACAGATCGGTCGCGTCGATCTGCCGCTCGGCGAGCGCCCGGTAGGCGAGTGCGTGCTCGATGCCGCGGGCCGGGTTCGGGAGCGAGTAATGGTCGCGCAGCCCGGGCCAGCCGTCGCCGCGGTTCATGAACTCGTTGCTAAACGCGAGGCGGAGCGACGGATGCGCGGCAAGATCACCGATCGTGCGCAGGCCGAGCGTCGCCGCGTCGTCCCGCCGGACGCCGATCGCGTAGGTGTTGTTGAACCCGATCGGCCCGGTCATCGCCAGGCCCATCTCGGCGAGCGCGGTGCGCAGCTCGTCGTCCGTCCGCAAGCCCCGCTCGCTCAAGAGCTCGCGCGTGAGCGTCCCGGTGTATTCGGGATACGCGACGATGTCGCCCGATCGGAGCGCCGCGAAAGCGACCGATGAGCCGGGGAAGGTCTTGAGCTCGGCGTCCGCGCCGGCGTCGCCCGCGAGCGACACGAGCATGTGACCGAGGATCGCCGACTCTGTAAAGCTCTTCGAGCCCACGACGATGCGGTCCTGAGCATCGGTCATCGCCGCAAACACCGCGAGCACGCACGCGACGCCGGTGAGGAGCACGCGGCGCATCATGCCGACCCCCCGGCGACGAGCACCCGCGCCCGCTCGGTCTGCGCATCGAGAAACTCGCGGACAAACCCGCTTGCCGGCGAGCCCTGCAGCGAAGCGAACGACCCCCGCTGCTCCAGCTTGCCGTCCCGCAGAAGCGCGATGCTCTGCGGCGCGAGGTACGCCGCCTCCGCGAGATCGTGCGTCACCATGACGACGGTCTTGCCGAGCGCCTCGAAAAGCCCCCGCAGGTCACGCTGCAGCTCCGCCCGCACGAGCGGATCGAGCGCGCCGAGCGGCTCATCCAGCAGCAGCACCTCCGGATCGAGCACCAGCGCCCGCATCAGCGCAACACGCTGTCGCTGCCCGCCCGAAAGCTCCCCGGGCAGACGCGACAAGAGCGAAGGCTCAAACCGAGTCAGCTCGCACAGCTCTTCGATCCGCGATGGGTCCAGCGCCCGGCCGTGCGCCTTGGCCGGCAGCTCGGCGTTCTGCCGCGCAGTCAGATGCGGGAACAGCCCGCCCGACTGGATCGCGTAGCCGCAGCGGGCGCGGAGCGATGTCGCGTCCCAGCGGTCGACCGGTCGGCCTTCCACCGAGACCGTTCCTTCGTCGGGCAAGATCAGGCCCAGCATCATCCGCAGCAGCGTGCTCTTCCCGCAGCCCGACGGGCCGATCAGCGCCGTCACCGTGCCGCGATCGAACACCGCATCGACGCCACGGACCGCGGCCGCGGAGCCAAACCGCTTCGTCACCCGGGCAAGCTCGATCACTCGTCGTCCGCCGGCTTCTGCTCCTCGAGCCGGCCGACGCGGCTCGTGAGGTACTCGATCAGTGTCTTCTGATGCTCGATATCGTCCTTGAGCTCCGCCTTCCGCTCGTCGTCGGACGCGTCGCTCAGCTCAGACTCCAGCGACTTGAGCGACTTCCGCGCCTCTTCGAGCGCCTTCCGCACGCGCTCGACCCGCTCCGCGTCGTCCGCCTTGTCGAAGACGATCGACTCGGGCGACTCGGCGCTGCGGGCCTTTTTCTCATCCTCGCTCTCGTGCACCGCGATCACCGGGTCCTCGACGCGGCGCTGGTTCATAAACGTCGGCGACACGATCTCCACGCCCGCGCCGTGGAGCGAATCGAGGATGTGCGTGCGGAGCTTGCTCCGCGCCGACAGGATCGACTTCGTGTCTTTCAGGAACCCGGCCGCCCGGTAGAGCACGCTGAAATCACCGAGCTCGCGCACGAGCACATACGCGTCGCTCAGGCCCGACTCCGTCGCGGCCTCGACCAGCAGCGTCTCCAGCTTGCCGTGCGGCACGTCGTAGCCGATGCTCACGTCGCACGTGATGATCGTGCCGCTCTGCCGGACCACCCGCACCGGGTGCGTGATGACGTACGAGTTCGGCAGCGTGACCAGGTCGCGCTCGTCGGTCTGCACCTCGACATGGAAGAGCCCGCGGGCCGTCACCCGGCCGAACGTCTCGCCGTTGGACCCCACCACCCGGATCACATCGCCCGGCTTGAACGCCTGCACCCGGCCCAGCATCAGCCCCGCCATCAGGTTCGCGGCGATCGTCGTCGAGCTCAGCGTGATCAGCGCCGTCACCGCGATACCCAGGGCCTGGATGATCGTCTTCTTCGTGTCGTCCTCGACCGGGAGCTGGATCAGCACGAGCAGCGCCGCCACGATCGTGAGCGCGAGCATGATCCACCGGCGCTGGTTCTTCACGCGCGTTTCGATCGTCGGCCGGACGAGGATGAGATAGTTGATCGCGACGAGCGCGCCGATCACGAGCGCCGTGAGCACGAGCCACTCGATGACTTCCGCGTAGGGCAGATCGCCGAGCAGCAGCCCACCAGATTCGGATTGCTGCGACGCCGCTCCCTCGCCGCCGTTCCCGGTCGGCTCGCTCATCTCGCCGCCGCTTGCATCCGGTTGGTCATCGACCAATTGCATGCGCAGACCCTAGCGCACGCTGCGCGCCTCCGCTCGCCCAACTATTATCAGAGCATGGCACGCAAGCCCGCCGCCGCGGGACCCATGCTCGACCCCGCGTCCCCGCTCGTCGTCCTGCACGGCAAGCAGACGTTCCTCCGCGCCGACTACACCCAGCAGCTCAAGGCCAAGCTCCTTGACACCCACGGCGACCTCGAAACCCTGCACTTCGACGGCCTGACCACGCCCGTCGCCGAGGTGCTCGACGAGTGCCGAAGCTTCGGCCTCATGCAGCAGCACAAGCTCGTGGTCGTCGACAACGCCGACCAGCTGATCAAGGGCGATGCCCGCCCGCTGATGGAGCGCTACGCCGAATCGCCCGTCGAAGCCGCCACGCTCATGCTCCGCTGCGATACGTGGAACCGCGGCAACCTCGACAAGCTCATCACCAAGGCCGGCGGCGAGATCGTCAAGTGCGAAGATGTCTCGCCGCAGCAGGCCCTCGCGTGGGCCACGGCTCGCGCGGTCGAGGCCCACGGAGCCACCCTGCCGCGCGATGCCGCCCAGCTGCTGGTCGAACGCGTCGGCGGCGATCTCGGCCGCATCGACTCCGAGCTCGGCAAGCTCGCCATCGAGGCTCCGCCCGCCGGCAAGGGCAAGGTGCCCACGATCGGCGCCGAGCAGGTCGCCGAGCTCGTCGGCATGACGCGCGAAGAAGTCGTCTGGACCATCCAGGAGCTCATCCTCACCGCCGGCCCGGAAGAGCTGCTCACCCAGCTCCGCACGATCCTCGGCAACTCGAAGCAAGATCAGACCGTCGTGACCTTCTTTGCCGCCATGGACCTCTGCCGGAAGCTGCACGCGGCCGCGCGCGGCTTCGAGCAGCGCATGAACCCCGCAGACATCGCCAAACGCCTCAAGCTCTGGGGCCCAAGCCGCGACGCCATCCTCGGCATCGCGCGGCGGCTCGACGCCCGCGAAGCCAGCGAGCTGCTGAGCCTCGCGGTCGACGCCGACCGCAAGAGCAAGTCGGGCCTCGGCAAGCCGAGCCGGATGCTCGAGTGCCTGACGCTCGAGGTCGCCGGTCGCAGCCGGCGGTAGGCCTACTCCGCCATCAGCCCCCGCTCACGCAGAAACCCGATCGTGATCTCGACAAACGCATCTGTCACCTCGTGCCCCACGCCCGGCAGCACAACGATCGACGCGTTCTCGTTGCCGGCAACAGCGAGCGCCCGACGAAGCTTTGCCGTGTTCGATCCGACGGGCACGATGCTGTCGTCCTCGCCGAACACCGCGAGGTAGGGCGTGTCGTTCAGGCTTTCGAGGCTCGCCTTCGGGTCGAAGCGGAAGCGTCGGAGAAAGATCGAGCCGACATCGGCCGCGGTATCGGGGAAGTCGTCGGCCGCGAACATCGAGCCGAACCAGCCCTCGCTCTTGGCGACGGCCCGCACCGCTTGGAACGCCTCGAAGGCTTCTGAATCGGTGAGCGAGCCGTCGATCGCGATGTCGATATGGCGTTGCACGAGCGCTGCGCTCTCGGGCTCGAGGCCAAGGTCTTCGGCGTACTGCGCTCCGGACTCTCGCTGCTGCTGCTCGATGCTCGTCGCGGGGCCGATCCAGGTGACGACAAACGCCAGCCGCTCACCCGCAGCGCCCACAGGGCCCTCGGCCAGCGCCTGCGCCGTCCACGCGCCGGCGGACGACCCTCGCACGCCCAGCCTCTTGGGATCAACCGCCGGATGCGTGCTCGCCCAGGCGAGAGCCGCACGCGCATCCCGCACCAGATCTTCAAACACCGCAGTGCCGCACTCACCCTCCGACTCGCCCATGCCCCGCATGTCCATCGCGATCGCTGCGAGGCCCGCTTCCGCGAAGACCTCAGCGAGCGGCAGGCGGCCCTCCCGCGTGTAGCAGCCCCGCCCCGGCGCCAGCAGCACGCAGGGGTGAGGCCCCTCCGCCGCCGGCAGCACGAGCGTGCCCGAGTGACGCAGGCCGTCGGACACAAATTCGATGTCCACAAACTCAATGCCTCCGGGTTCGACGACCCTCAAAGCCGGCTGATCGGCCGCACGCGCCGACGCCCCTCCCGCACAAGCCCCCAAGGCCGAGGCCCACGCTCCGGCAAACGCCGCAAAGGCACCCACAACCATCAAAGCACGAACGCTGTGCATCGTCTGCTCCCCCCAAATGTCGACCGCCTAGTCCAGACTACCGCGATCGGCTGCGGCTGGTGACGATCTCGCGAGCTCTCTTTGCATGCCGAACGGCCCGATCGGCCGATGACCTTCCAACGCGGGAGGACCCGCGGCCGGCGGAGTCGGGCGATGTCACGCGCGGAGCGCACCAACACGGCACTCGGGCTCTCAGTGGCCGGTCTGTGCCTGCTCGCCGGCTGCGCAGCGCCCCCGAACCACGCCTCGTCCCGATCCTCGCCGGACCCCGCGACCATCGGCGATCCGGACTGGGTCTGGACCGAGACCGAAGCCAGCGATGCCCCGAGCTCGGGCCTCGAAGCCATGATCGCCCGGCAGGCGAGCGATCTGGAGCGATTCGCGGCCTCGGGCGGCGCCGAGCAACCTGAAGACCAGACGGCCATGCTCGACCGGGCCCCACCGCTCAGGATCGAGCCAACTCTTTACGAGCCAACACGGACGAATAGCCGCGGATCCGTCGCCCTGGGCCGGACCGACGAACCAACGACGCCGCAGCCCATGGACGGGCTGCTCCGGGCCTTGTCCCTCGCAGGAGGCGGGCCGGGGGTGCTGGCAGAAGCGCCCCCGGCTGCCACCCCAGAGCCCAAGCCGACCAAGGCCGCCGGCAACGACGACGCGGCCGCGCCGGCCCCCGACCGCGGCGCCCGGATCGCCGAGCTCGCGGGCGAGCTGGCATCGCTGCTGAAAGAAGAATCCGCCGAGAGCGACGACCCGGCCCGGCCGCTGGTCGCGGCGGCGCTGCTCGAATCGGTCGCGGCCGGCTCGCTTCCCGAGGCAGACCTGCCCGGCGGCGGCCGACTGATGCTCACCGAACGCGAGCGGGTCGCGCTCGCCTCGCTCCGCGAGCTCGCTGTCAGGCTCATCGGCGACGGCTCCGACGCCTCGGGAGACCCCCATCGCGTTAGGCAGACCCTGCTCGAGGCGGCCGAGAGCCTCCGCGAGCACGCACAGATCCGCATCGAGCGGGCCGAGCTGTGCACACGGGCCCCGGGCTTCGGCAGCTACCTGCCGATCGAGCGGCGGACATTCCTCGCGGGCCGGACCAACCGGGTTGTTGTGTACGCCGAGCTCGAGCACTTCGGGCTGCGGCCGGCGACCGAGGCGGAAGCGGCGGTCGAGGGCGATCGCGTCGCAGCCGACCTGAAGCAAGAGATGGAGCTCTACCTGAGCCAGGGCGACGATCAGCCGACGTGGCAGCGCGAGGTCGACTGGCTCCCGCGGACAAGCCGACGCGGCTTTCGGGATATGTTTGTGGCGACGCCGATCGAACTGCCCCCGACCCTGAGCGTCGGCGAATACGACCTTCGTATCCGAATCATCGACGAGGTGAGCGGAGCCCAGGACGAAACGACACTGGCGATCCGCATTGTTGCGGATTCTTCAGTCCTGAATTCTGGGCCGAGCCGCCTTCGCGCCAACAACGACCGCGACGGCGACCGCGGCCGGAATCCGGATCCAGCTCCCCCACAACAGGGTGGGTTCTCCCCAGGATTCGCGTCGGGCTCCATCAGATAGTGACGAGCGGCAGCGCTCCGATCTCTGGATGGTGGCTGCTGCCGAATCGGCGGCCGATGAGCCGCGGCAAACCGCACCGGCAGGGCCGAGACGGCTACAGAAATGACAGAACCCCCGCCTCGCGACGTGAGCAGCGGATCTGCGGGTCTGCGCGAGGTCCGAGCAAGGTGGCATCGCCTACGCACCGATAGAGCCTCGGGCGCGACGCAACTGTCCGCGTCGCCCAGCGAATCCTTCCGGCCGGGCCGTCATGTTTCCGGACCGGAATGACCGACACCGCAGGCGGGTTTACCCTGATCGGGATCCCGCACGGCGGATCACAGCACCACCTCGGCGGGCGATAGCCCAGCGTGCCGGAGGGAGCCAGCTATGTTCGAGCGATTTACAGACCGCGCCCGCAGGGTCATGGCCCTGGCCAACCAGGAAGCCCAGCGGTTCAACCACGAGTACATCGGGACCGAGCACATCCTGCTCGGGCTCGTCAAGGAGGGCTCGGGCGTCGGGGCGAACGTGCTCAAGGCGCTCGGGGTCGACCTGCGGAAGGTGCGCCTCGAGGTCGAGAAGCTGGTCAAGCAGGGCCCCGAGATCGTCACGATGGGCAAGCTGCCGCAGACGCCCCGGGCCAAGAAGGTCATCGAGTACGCGATCGAAGAGGCGCGGAACCTGAACCACAACTACGTGGGCACGGAACACCTGCTGCTGGGCCTTTTGCGTGAGCACGACGGCGTGGCGGCGCAGGTCCTGCGGAACCTGGGCCTGAAGCTCGAGGAGGTCCGCGAGGAAGTCCTCAACCTGCTCGGTGCTTCGGGCGAGGAAGGCGACGAGGGCGGCACGCTCGCCGGCGGCGGCGGGGGCGAGGGCGGCTCGCCGAGCCGATCGGGCAAGAACGGCAAGAGCCGGACGCCCGCGCTCGACAGCTTCGGCCGGGACCTGACCGAGCTCGCGAAGGAGAGCGACCTCGACCCGGTGATCGGGCGTGAGCGTGAGATCGAGCGCGTGGTGCAGGTGCTCTGCCGGCGGACGAAGAACAACCCGGTGCTGCTGGGCGAGGCGGGCGTGGGCAAGACCGCGATCGTCGAGGGCCTGGCTCAGCGGATCGTGGCGGGCGAGGTGCCGGACATCCTGCACGAGAAGCGCCTGGTCGTGCTCGATCTGGCGATGATGGTCGCGGGGACGAAGTACCGCGGCCAGTTCGAGGAGCGGATCAAGGCGGTGATGACCGAGGTCCGCAAGGCGAAGAACGTCGTGCTGTTTATCGACGAGCTGCACACGCTCGTTGGCGCGGGCGGCGCGGAGGGCGCGATCGACGCGAGCAACGTGCTGAAGCCGGCGCTGGCCCGAGGCGAGATCCAGTGCATCGGCGCGACGACGTTTGACGAGTACCGCAAGTACATCGAGAAAGACGCGGCGCTGGCCCGCCGATTCCAGGCGATCACGGTCGAGCCGCCGAGCAACGATCAGACCGTCGAGATCATCAAGGGCCTGCGGGACAAGTACGAGGAGCACCACCGCGTGCAGATCACCGACGATGCCGTGAAGGCCGCGGTCGATCTGGCGGGGCGGTACATCACGGGCCGCGTGCAGCCCGACAAGTCGATCGACGTGATCGACGAGGCGGGCGCTCGGGTGCGGATCAAGAGCATGACCAAGCCGCCAAACCTGGCGGATCTCGAGAGCGACATCGAGAAGCTCTCGATCGAGAAGGATGAGGCGGTGAAGGCGGCAGACTACGAGCGTGCGGCCGAGCTGCGCGACCGGGCCGAGAAGCTCCGCAAGGAAAAGGAAACGATCCAGGCTGAGTGGCGCGACAAGAGCCAGCAGACGGGCGGGGTCGTCGACGAGGAGGTCATCGCCGAGGTGATCTCGAAGATGACCGGCGTGCCGCTGCAGCGGCTTGAGAAGGAGGAGGCGCAGCGCCTGCTTTCGCTCGAGAACGAGCTGCACAAGGCGGTCATCAGCCAGGACGACGCGATCAAGGCGGTGTCGAAGAGCATCCGGCGGGCGCGTGCGGGGCTGAAGGACCCGAAGCGTCCGATGGGCAGCTTCATCTTCGTGGGGCCTTCGGGCGTGGGCAAGACGCTGCTCAGCAAGGCGCTGGCGGAGTTCATGTTCGGCGACGCCGACAGCCTGATCCATCTGGACATGTCGGAGTACATGGAGAAGCACAACGTGTCGCGGCTCGTTGGCGCGCCTCCCGGCTACGTGGGCTACGAGGAGGGCGGGCAGCTCACCGAGCAGATCCGCCGGAGGCCCTACGCGGTGGTGCTGCTCGACGAGGTCGAGAAGGCGCACCCGGACGTCTTCAACATGCTGCTGCAGATCATGGAAGAGGGCAGGCTGACCGACTCGTTCGGCCGGCACGTGGACTTCCGCAACACCGTGATCATCATGACGTCGAACATCGGCGCGGACCTGATCAAGGGCGGCGGCGGCTTCGGTTTCCAGAAGCGGTCCGACGGCGTCGATTACGACAACATCAAGAGCGTGCTGATGAAGGAGATCGAGCGGTTCTTCCGCCCCGAGTTCATCAACCGCCTCGACGATGTCATCGTCTTCCGCCCGCTGACCAAGGGCGACCTTGTCGAGATCGTCGAGTACGAGGTCGCCAAGGTGGGCGATCGCCTGAAGCAGCAGGGCATCGAGCTCGTGCTCGATCAGGACGCGAAGGACTTCCTGATCGACAAGGGGTACAACCCGGACTTCGGTGCGCGGCCATTGCGTCGGGCGCTCGGTACTTACATCGAAGATCCGCTCAGTGAGATGCTGCTCGCGGGCGAGATCGCGCACGATTCGATCGTGAGCGTGTCGCGCAAGGACGAGGCGGAGAACCTCTTCTTCGAGCCGACCGAGCGGCCGGCGGACGAGAAGAAGGACGACGCTTCCGAGGATGGCGACAAGCCGATCGAGGCAGGCGCGGGCTCGACGTAAGCAGCCGCGATCGCGTCACGCGATTACCGGCCAGCGCGACCGGTGCGAGTAGTGAGCCTCGGGTGGTAAGCCAGGTAAAGTTCAAGGGGCCCCGCTTTCGAGTGGGGCCCCTTTCTCGTATGCGTGATCTGCGATGTGCCAGAAAAACCGCAAAAAACCAGTAAACGGTCTTGTACTTCGTCTGAGGGCTGAGTATCTTGCTGCAGTGGGATTCTGAATCGGGGCATGCGGCCTCGGCTCGGAACAAGAGATAGCGGTTAGGTGGGCGAGAGAACGCACCCAGCGAAAGTGGGTGCACTCCAGCGAAATTGGTTCTGACCAGGTTGGTTTTGAATCGGCTTGCTGGTTCCCTGTGGTGTTCGTCAGTTCGATGGCGTCTGTCGCGGGACTCTTCCCCAACTCAACACGCGGATGCGTCTGCCTTGGGTGTGTTGTGGGACCACCCTGATTGGCAGGTCTGTCCGTATGCCGCTGCGGTCGGTGTGCCGGAAGGCAACGAAGCCGCGACATAAGAGCTCGATCGGTGCGCTGGCGGTTAGTGGGCCGATCTCTTCGCGTGAGGTGTGTGAATCTCGCGACCAAGTCCACGGCACGTGGGACCGTGGTATCACTGTGGCTTTGCATCGGGCGACCGGTGCGAAGAGAGAAGAAAGAGATCATGATGAAGAAGACGATTGCTCTTGTTGCCGCCGCCGGTCTTGCCGGCCTGTCGCAGGGTCAGGTCAACCTGACCGTTCCGAACCAGGTCGTTGGCGACACTCCGCTCAGCATCGACCTGAACGGCGCTGGCATCGCTGCTGGCACCTACACCTCGTACGAGGTGAGCGTTGACTGGCTCGAAGGCCCCGGCATCCCGTTCGCCGATGAGGCGATCTTCGCCTTTACCGACGCCCCGGTTGACACCGCGACGATCTTCTACGCCGATCCCGGTGCTGCACCGAACGCTGCTGCCGCTGGTGGTGCGCAGTCGATCAGCTGGAGCGGCTTCCTCGCCCCGGCGTACGAGGGCGGCGACTCGCTGTTCTTCAACGCTCTGCAGACCTTCCCCGGCTCGAGCGCCAACTGGGACAACATCAACATCACCCTCGGCTTCGATGTCGTGGGCCAGCCCTCGGTCGTCGCTGACCTGGGCTCCAACCCCAACGGTATGACCACCGCCGCGATCGGTGAGGCCGAGGTTCAGTTCTTCAGCTTCGAGGTCGCGGGCGGCGCCGGTGCGCAGCCCTGGTCGCTCTCGCTTGCCGGCTCGACCAACACCGGCGGCGCGTTCGGTGACAACGACACCGAGATCGGCCTGTACGACTCGGCCGGCAACCTCATCGCCACCAACGACGACGAGGACTTCGGCAACGACATCCTGACCTCGGCGCTCTCGAGCGACGACGTCGGTGCCCTGGCTGATGGTCAGTACTTCATCGCGGTCGGCAACTTCAACACGACCTTCGGCGAGTCGGCCTTCGACGTGACGTCGACCTCGACCGCCGTCGGCGAGACGAAGCTCACCGCGAGCTTCATCCCGGCCCCGGCTTCGGCCGCGCTGCTGGCCCTCGGTGGCCTGGCTTCGGCCCGCCGTCGCCGCTAATCGGCACTGCCTGATTCTTCCCGCGGCCGGCTCAACCGGCCGGCCGCGGCTTTGCTCGTCTTGGGACTGCGACCCGTGGGGACGAGCAACCTGTCTCTCTGTTTCTGTCTCTCTCTAACCTGTGGACCACCCGACCTGCGAAAGCGGATCGGGTGGTTTTTCTTTTCCGGCGTCTTCCGATCCCCGAGCGCCGCATCGCCCCGCTCGAATACGATCCGCCGATGCCCGCGATCGTGCGATACATCCTCAGGCTCGGCCCGATCAATCCGATCGCCGTCCGGCTCGTGCAGGGCGGCTCGAAGCGTCGGCGGCACCTCTACATCCGCTCGCTCTATCTCGGATCGATGATCCTGGTCCTGCTCTGGCTGCTTCTGCTCAATACAGAGAGCGGCGTCGCGGACTACCGCGCGCTCGCGGCGGCGGGCGCGACGTCGTTCGCGTGGATCGCGTACCTGCAGATCGGGCTGATCTGCGTGATCGCGCCGGTGTTTATGGCCGGCGCGATCAGGCAAGAGGCGAACCCTCGCACGTGGGACATCCTGCTGACCACGCCCATGAGCCCGGGCCAGATCGTCCTCGGCAGCCTGTTCGGTCGGCTCTTTTTCGTGATCACGCTTCTGCTCTGCTCGCTGCCTCTGTTCGCGCTGACGCAGTACTACGGGGGCGTGCCGGGGCGGTCGATCTTCGCGGCGTATCTCATCGCGGCGGCGGCGGCGACGCTGGTCGGCTCGATCGCGATCGCGCTCAGCTCGAGCCGGGTGGTCGGCCGACGCGCGGTGTTTACGTTTTACGTCACCGTGGTGAGCTATCTCGCGGTGACGTTCGGCCTGGACCGCTGGCTCGTGCAGTCGGGGCTTGGCTCGGGCGAGCTGGGGCGCGGCGTCACGTGGATGACCGCCATCAACCCCTTCCTCGCGCTCAACGCGATGCTCGAGCCAACGAACTACCCGCGGGCCGACGCGCTCGATCCGGCGCTCTCTCCGCTGTCGCGGCTCATGCTGGCGACGCCCGTCACGGCGTGGTGCGCGGGCAGCCTGATCCTGAGCGCTGCGATGATGCTGCTGAGCTCGATCTCGGTGCGCGCGGGCGGGCTCGCGACGATGGCCGGCGGCGGCGGGGGCGTGCCGCTGCACCGCAGGCTGATGAAGCGCACGGTCCGTGACGGCGAGGAGCACCGCGCCCCTCGGACGGTGTGGGACAACCCGGTAGCCTGGCGCGAGGCCGCGGCCCGCAACAGCACGCTGGCGAGGATTGTCGCGCGGTGGTCGTTTGTCGCGCTCGGTGGCGCGTTCGGGGCGGGGCTCGTGTGGGTGTACCACACGGGCGGTATGGACGCCGCGTCGTTCCGGCTTGCGCTGGGCACGACCGTGCTCGGCGAGCTGGCGGTGACCTCGCTCGTGGCGATCAACATGAGCGCGACGGCGATCAGCCGGGAGCGCGAAGACGGCACGCTCGATCTGCTGCTCACGACACCGCTGACCGCAGCCGCGTATCTCAACGGGAAGCTGCGCGGGCTGATCACGTACCTGCTGCCGCTGATCGCTGTGCCGGTCGCGACCATCGGGATGGCCGGCGGCTACGCGTGGTTCGCCGGCGTCCGCGGGCTTCCGACGGCAACGGTCGCCGAGGTGATCGATACCGAGACCGTCGAGGTGCCGGTGGTGCTGCCGGAGGCGCTGCCGCTGGTCGCGGTGATCAGCGTGGCGTTCGTGGCGTGCTGCGTGATGATCGGGCTGTTTTTCTCGCTGCGCAGCCGGGGGACGCTGGCATCGGTGGTGTCGGCTGTGGGTGTGATCGCGGTCGTCGCGGGCACGGTCGGCCTGTGCGGCTTCCTCTCGGGCGACTCGATCCCGACGGTCGGCCCGGCGCTGGTCGCGATGAGCCCCGGGAGCCTCGTGCGAGCGCTCATCGACCCGGCGGCCGGGCTCGGCGATTCGCTCACGGGCCGATCGGCGTTCGGCGTGGCCCGCGGGGCGCTGGCGATCGGGTCGATCGTCGGCGCAGCGGCGTACATCGTCGCTGTCTACGCGATCCACGGGCAGATGGTGCGGAACTTTGACTTCACCGTGCGCAAGCTGGCGGGAATGAGGTAAGGCGCTAGAACGTTTTCCGAAGCCGTGCGCTCGGGATGTCGAGCTGGCCTCGGTACTTCGCCACCGTCCGCCTCGCGATCTCGATGCCGCGATCTTTCAGGGCCTTGGCGAGCGCGTCGTCTGACAGGGGCTTGCTTTTGTCCTCGTTGTCGACGACCTCGCGGAGGGCCGCTTTCACGGCGTCGTAGCTGACTTCTTCGCCCGAATCGGTCGCGAGGCCTCCGGTGAAGAAGCCGCGGAGGGGGACGATGCCGCGGGGTGTCTGGATGTGCTTGTCGGCCACGGCTCGGCTGACGGTCGCGACGTGGACGCCGAGCTGCTCGGCGACCTGTGTCATTGGGAGGGGCTTGAGCTGGTCGGGCCCGTAGTCGAAGTAGTCTCGCTGCGCGTCGACCACGACCCGCAGCACGCGGAGCAGCGTGCTCGCGCGCTGGCTCACGGCATCGATGAGCCACTGTGCGTTTGCCACGTTTGTGCGGACAAAGTCGCGGTCTTTCTTCTCGAGGTTCTTGTCCTGCGCGAGCTTGGCGTATTCCTGATTGACGCGCAGGTTGGCGTGCCGTCGCTCGGTGAGGTAGGCGATGTAGGCATCCTGCTCCTCGTCGTACTCCACCGCGGCGTCGGGCATGACGAACTCGCTTCGGCTCGGTGCGAGCGCGCGGGCGGGGGCGAGGCTGAGCCGGCGCATGAATTCCATCGCCGCCTTGATGCGGTCCATGGTCATGCCGGTCGATTCCGCGATCTTCGGCAGGCGGTTCTGCGAGAGGTCGTCCAGGTGCGACTCGATCAGGGTGCGGACGGCCGCGAGCAGCTCGCCGTCGCGCTCGCCCGGCTCGTCTTCGATCGCATCGAGCTGGAGCAGCAGGCACTCGCGGGTGTCGCGCGCGGCGGTGCCCGGCGGGTCGACGAGGAGCTGCACCGCGCCCAGCGCATCGGCAAGCATCGGCTCCGAAACGCCGAGGTTCGCCGGGGCTTTCTCGGCGACCTCGGCGAGCGGCACGCGGAGGTAGCCGTCCTCGTCGAGCGAGCCGATGATGAGGGCGCCGGCCTTGAGCATCGGTTCGTCGATGTCGGCGATGCGCCACTGGTCCATGAGCTGGTCCTGGAGCGTGCCCTGTCTCGCGGGGGCCTGGGCCATGGCTTCGGCGCGGGCGTCGGGCTCGCCGTCGAGCCGGGTGTTGGCGCGGCCTGTGTCCGTGTCGCGGAAGCGGTCGGCTGCGGCGGCGGACGAGTCGAACTCGTTCTCGACGACGTCGGGCACGTCGCTCGTGAACTCGTCGAGCCGTTCGAAGCTGTCGCTGGTCTCGTCGTGGTCCGCGTGGTCGTCGGTGCGTTCGGGGGTATCGAGCTCGTCGCGCTCGGGCTCGGCGAGCTCGAGCGTGATGTTGCCCTCGAGCTCTTGATCGATGCGCTCCTCGAGCTCGGCGAGCGGGAGCTGCAGGATCTCCATCGACTGGATGACCCGCGGCGCAAGCTTCATCGACTGGCCGAGCTTCATCGACTGCGATTGGTTGAAGTGCATCGACACGGGTTACGGCTCCACCCTGACGCGGCCCTCGATGGCATCGGCGAGCACGGCCTTGCTCGCGAGCTGCATCGACCAGCCGGCGGGCAGGCCCCGTGCGAGCCGGCTGATCGAGACGCCCAGGCCCTGCAATCGGTCCATGAGGAGCAGCGCGGTGCCGTCGCCTTCGACGGTCGGGTTCATGCCGAGGATGACCTCCTGGATGCGCACGCCGCCGGCGTTTGCCTCTAGATTGCGGATGCGCTCGATCAGGTCGGCGAGTGTGAGGTCGTCGGGGCCGACGCCGTCGAGCGGGCTCAGGCTCCCGAGCAGCACGTGGTACAGGCCGCGGTACATGCCGGCTTGTTCGAGGGCGATGAGGTCTTTGGGCTGCTCGACGACGAGCACGGTTGTCCGGTCGCGGGCCTCGTCGCAGCAGATCGGGCAGGGGTCGGCCTCGGTGAGATTGGAGCAGATCGAGCAGTGGCCGATGGCGCGTTTGACGTCGGCGATCGCCTTGGCGAGCCGGTCGGCGTTCTCTCGGTCGTTTCTGAGCACGTGGAACGCGAGTCGTTCGGCGCTGCGTCGGCCGATTCCGGGGAGGCGGGCGAGCTCGTCGAGCAGGCGTTCGACCGGCGCGGGGTAGGCAAGGGATCGCTTGACGCGGGCGGGGCGCTCGCTCCCGCCGCGGGATCCGTCCCCCGGTGCTCGGCTGTCCGTGCCGGTCATGGGGTCATGGTACTCGGGCGGGCGGGCGCGAGCCCTACGATGCGCCTGATGAACGAAGGCGGATCATCGCGGCGTATCGGGCGGGCCTTGCTGATCATCGGCGGCGCTGCGCTGCTCGGCTGGTACCTGCGCTATGGCGTGCGGGATCACGTCTGGGCGCGCAATTTCGCGGTGGTCGAGGCCGGCGAGGTGTACCGCTCGGGCCGGCTCTCACCCACGGCGACGCGGCGGGTCGTCGAGAATCGCGGGATCAAGACGATCATCGATCTCGGGGCGTTCGTGCCGGGCTCGGCGGAAGAGCGGCGGGCCCAGCGGACTGCCAGCGCGCTCGGGGTGACCCGGTACCGCCTCGACCTCGAAGGCGACGCGACGGGCAACCCGAACGAGTACGCGCACGCCATCCGGCTGATGAACGATCCGGCGAACAGGCCCGTGCTCGTTCACTGCGCCGCGGGCAGCGAGCGGACCGGCTGCCTCGTCGCGCTCTGGCGCGCCAACGAAGGCGGCGGATCGGTCGCCTCGTCGGTCGACGATCTCATGGACGAGGCCCAGCGCTACCGCAACAGCACCCAGCCTGATCTTCGCGGCATGCTTGAGGTATGGGGCGACCGCGTGCTCGAGGCGGTGCGCAGCGGGGACGACGTGCGGGGCATCGAGCCCACGCCGGTGCCGGTTCCGCTGACGGATCCGGAGGGGTTCGGCGTCGATCACCCGCGGTACGACGCGGACTCGCCTTACAAGCACACGGTGCCGACGCCTTCGGACACCGGGGCATGAGCGAGCGGGGTGCCGGGTCGGTCCGGGGTGCGCTGCTGGGCGTGGTTGCGGTGCTCGCGATCGGCGCTGCGGTGTATCTGCCCTGGCTCGGGTCGCGGGGCTTCGGGGCGAGCGAGGGGCATCGGGTGGTGCCGGCGGTTGAGTTTGCCGAGCGGGGTTCGTGGCTCGTGCCGACGATGTTCGACACGCCCTACCTGCGCAAGCCGCCCGGGATGCCGATCGCGATCATGCTGAGCTCCGAGGCGTTCGGCTGGACGGAGCTTTCGGCGCGGCTCGTGAGCGCGGCTTCGGTCATCCTGACCGGCGGGCTTCTCGCGATGATCGGAAGCCGATGGTTCGGATCGCGAGTTGGCTGGACGGCGGGCGCGGCGTACGTGCTTTCACCGGTGGTGCTGCCGATCGGCCGGGCGGCGGAGATCGAGGCGTTGCACGGGCTGTTCGTCACGGCGGCGGCGGTTTTGGCGATCGAGCTGGTGCTGCGGAAGCCCGGCAAGGCCTTGGATCGCGCGGTGATCGGCGGCGTCGCGTTCGGCATCGCCTTGCTCGGTGCGCTGCTGACCAAAGGGCCCGCCGGCGCGCCGAGCATCATCGGCGCGGTGATCGCGGGCGTGCTGCTTGCGGGCCGACCCAGGCGGTGGCGATCGATCGCGAGCCCCGCGATCCTTGTGGGCGTCGTGGTCGCCGGCGGGGTGTCGCTCTGGCTCTATTCGCTTTTCATGGGCGACCTTCGTCAGCGGTCCGAGCCGTACGTGACGCAGAGCCCGCTGGCGTTTTCGTTCGAGGCGGGGCGGCTCCTCGCGATCGCCGGTCTGCCGATCGCGGCGCTCGGGTCGCACCTGCCGGCGGGACTTGCGATGCTGCCGCTTCTCGGCTGGCGTGGCTCGCGGCCGGGTGACCGCTTGGCGCGTGCGGCGGCGCTTGCGTGGTGCCTTTCCATCGTTGTGTTCATGCTCTTCGGCGTGTCGAACAACCGGTATGTGCTTCCATCCCTCGGGCTCGCGTGCCTCGTGGTGCCGTGGGCGATCGATGGATTTGCCCACCGCTTCGGCGGGTGGCGGCGGCTTCTCTGCGGCGTGGGCACGCTCGGTTCGCCCCGGATCGTTCTGGCGGTGCTGGTGGTCGCTGCGGGTGCGCGGCACGTGCTGGTCGAGCGGCGCGAGGCGATCAAGAGCGGGCGTGAGCCGGGCATCGCGATCGCCGATGCGCTCGCCGAGGACACCTCGCTGCCGATCGAGCTGTGGGCCGACGAGCTGATCGAGGCGCGGCCCGAGACGCTGCTCGCGACCGAGCGGCGCGGAGAGGAACTCGGCCGCGAGCTCCGTGTGTTCTGGAGCGCATCGTGGGACCCGGTCGAGGCCGACGGGCCGAGCCTGCCCGCGGCGCCGGCGGGGCTCGCGAGGTATGCCGTGCTCAGGCGCGATACCGATCAGTATGGTTCGAGCGAGCTGGAGCGGTTTGTCGAGGCGGGGCTCGCGCATCGGCTCGTGCCCGTGTACGACGGCGGCATCTATCCAGACGGCACCGACAACGAGGGCAACACGGTCTACCGCTACCCGATCACGGTGTTTCGGATCGCGCCGGAGTAGGCTGTGGCCTCAAGCGGGCCATGCGGACGATGCGGACGAGTCTCCCGACGATCAGTCGCAGCCGCCGGCGTTGAAGTTGACGACCCAGGCGGAGAAGTCGCTCGGGACGCAGAGCCCGTCGCCGTTCTGATCGCACGCTTCGCTCTGAGAGTTGAAGGCGAGGATCCACGAGCTGAAGTCGGCGGGGGTGAGCGAGCCGTCGCCGTTGACGTCGGCGGGGTTGGTGCAGCCCGGATCGACGCACTCGATGGAGAGCAGGCTCACGGCATCGACGCCGGCCTCGACCACGCTCTGCGGGTCGTTGTCTGCGACGATGAAGCGGATCCTGAGCTCGCTCGTCTGGGCGAACGCGCCGGTAAGGGTGACCTCGTCGTCGATCCAGCTGTTGGTTGCGGCAGTAATGTCTCGGATCGTGGTCCACGAGCCGCCGCCGTCGGCCGAGAGCTGCACCTGGAAGACGTCCTGCGCATCGAAGGGGCCGCCCGCGATATCGCCGACCCAGTAGCTGAAGCGGAGCAGGCCGCCGGCCGAGGCATCGATGATCGGGCTGGTGAGGATGGTCTGACCGTTGTCGACGTCGGAGTTGCCGCCGTCGGCGGACGAGTTGTCGGTGAGCCAGGCGCGGCCGGAGCCGTCGGCGTCGGCGGACGGGTCGCCTCGGCCGGCGTTGACCGGCACGCCGCGGTTCCATTGTCCGTCGGAGGCGTTGCCCGTAACGATCCAGCCCGGGTCGGACTCGGCGTTGTCGCTGAAGACCAGCGTCTCGCCCGTCGCGACGACCGCCGAGAGCGTCTCGGACTGGAACGTCTGACCGCGGGTGGTGCTCGCCTCGACGCGGTAGGTAAAGGCTTCGAGGCACTCGAGCGGCGGCACGGCGAAGGTCGCGACGTTGTTGGTCACGCTGCCGGGGACATCGATCTCGGTGCCGTCGGACAGCGTGATCACGAGGCGGACCGATGAGGGGTCGAGGGTCACGTCGTTCTCGATGATGGAGAAGACGACCTGCTCGCCGCCGGCCGGGTCGGTGGTGTCTCCGAGATCGACGAACGCATCGAACGCCAGGGTCTCGATCTCTGGGCGGACCACGACGAGGCCCTGCTGGATATCGCTGATGATGACGTTGCCCGACGGGAAGAACGGGTAGCTCGACCACGCGCCGTCGAAGCCGCCGGTCCCGTCGTTGTTGTCGTTGGTGGGGAAGGTATCGATCCAGGCGACCTCGACGGGGTTCTCGGGGTCGGAGATATCGTGGATGCGCAGGCCGCTTCGGTAGTTGGCGGCGTACAGGTAGTCGCCGTCCACGTAGCAGTTGTGATCGCGCGACGAGTTGCCGTTGGTCCATGCCCTGACGTAGGTCGGGTTGGTCAGGTCTTCGACGTTGATGATGTGGAGCGTGGTCGTCGAGCGGGACTGCCCCTCGTCGATCTCGTCGTTCATGTAGATGTATTTGCGGTCTTCGCTGAGCCAGCCCTGGTGCGAGAAGCGCGCGCCGGGGTACCGGCCTGAGCCGGAGGCGTCGAGGATGCCGATCTGCTGGATGCTGCTCTTGTTGGTCACGTCGAAGATGCGGAGGGTGGTATCGCTGCTGCCGTTGCCGAAGCCGGAGAAGCAGAAGGCGATCTCTCGGCCGGCGAACGGGCCCGAGTCGTAGGTGACGACCTGGGCGTCGTGCACGTACAGGTCGCTCTGGACGAGTGACTGGACGGGCTGGGTGGGTGAGCCGGGCAGGCCGTTGAGGCCGACGCTGTACGCCCGAAGGCCGAGGTTATTGCCGCCGCCGACGCGGTAGAGGAAGCCGGACTCTTCGTTGACCACGATGTTGTGCGAGGCGCTGGAGCCGCCGAAGCTGGTGAAGCCGCGGTTGATGACGTTGCCGTTGTCGACATCGGACAGGTCAAAGATCTGGATGTGGCCTCCGCCCTCGCTGACCACGTAGGCGTGGTCGCCGAGGGTCTTGATGTCGTGCCACGGGCTGCTCGGCGCGGGGAAGGTATCGAGGATGACGGGCGCACCCGGGTCGGTGATGTCGACGAACGACACCGCCTGGCGGAGGCCGATGATGGCGATCTCGCGGCCGGTGGGCGAGACGTAGCCCCAGCAGTCCTGCGCGTCGGACGAGCCCGGGTCCATCTCCGCGATGCTTACCCGGGAAAGGAACGTGACGTTCGACGACGGGAACTGGTTGAGCCTGGCGGCTTCGCCCGCATCGCCGATGCCGCGGAGCGCCTCGAACTCGGGGTGGGCCGCTGCCGCGGCGCCGGCCGCCGAAAGGAGCACAGAACACAGAGTTGCTCGTGTGGCGACGCGGATCGCGGGCATGGGTCGTTCCTCTCTCGTCTCTTTCGTTCTCGGAAAGGCCCCCGCGGGCGGTAGCCCACGGGGACGGATGGTCAGATGAGTTCAGGCGCGGCTCACGGGCAGCCGGCGTTGAAGTTCAGGATGAACGCGCTGAAGTCCTGCGGGTTGCAGAGGCCGTCGCCGTTCTGGTCGCACTGGGGCGTCTGGCCGTTGAAGGCGGAGATCCACGAGCTGAAGTCCGCGGGGGTGATGTCGCCGTCGCCGTTGACATCGGCGGGGCTGTTGCACGTCACGGGGTTCTCGCAGCTGATAACGCCGGCGGTGATCTCGATGGCATCGACAGCCGCCTCGAAGACGTCGCCGTCGCCATCTTCGACCGCGCGCCAGCGGATGCGAGCGGCGGACGCGTTGCCGAGCTCGGACGCGGTGATCGTGTTCGTGAACCACTGGTTGGCGGTGCCGAAGTCACGGACGGTGATCCACGAGCTGCCGCCGTCGATCGAGTAGTCGACGAACAGGCCGTCGGTCGCCTCGTTGAGCGTGTTGACGCTGTCGGCTGCCCAGTAGGCGAAGCTGACAGAGCCACCGGCCGAGAAGTTGTAATCAACGGTCTCGATGGTCGTGAAGCCTCCATCGACGTCGCTGTTGGTGTTGCCGGGCGTGCGACCCGTGAGCCAGGCGAGGTTGTTGCCGTCGAAGTCGACGGGCGGATCGTCGCGGTCGTTGCCCTCGGGCGCGCCGGCGGTCCACTGCCCTGCCGCCTGGCTCGTGATGTTGCCGCCGACCGTGATGCCGATCGAGTTGTCACCGGAGTCGCTCGCGACGAGATCGATGCTCTCCACCGAGCCGATCACGACTGTGAACTCGCCGGTCTCGGGTGCGCGGGTGATGCCGCCGAGAAGGCTCTCGACCTCGATGAAGAAGGTCGGATCGTCGCCGCAGAGCTGCGGCGGGATGTTGGCGAGGAAGAAGCCGCCGCCGAGGTCGCTGAGGGGCACGGTGGTGGTGCCGCTCGGGTTGGTGACGACCAGGTCCGGCCCGCTGATGATGGTGTCGCCGTCGATATCGATGGTGACATCGAACACGCCCGGCACGCCCGGGGCGATGTTTGTCGGCAGCACGCCGACGGTCAGGCCCAGCGGCTGGGGCACGGGCGTGCCCACGTCGAGATCAAGCACGTAGGCCTGGATCTCGTCGTTGGTGGTCTGCGCGCTGTCGACCTCGATGAAGTAGGTGCCCGCGTCGAGGTTCTCAACGAGCGTCTCGCCGAAGCCGAAGCTGGTGTCGTTGGCGGTGCCGAGCTGGGTGCCGCTGCTATCGAAGATGCGGAGGCGCAGGTTGCCGAACGAGAGCGTCGGGTAGTTGACACCCGTGTCACAGTTGTTCGTCTGCGTGCTATCCAGGTACGTGTAGCCGAGTGGTGTCGCAACGACGGTCAGCAGGCCGTCCTCCGCGAGCGTGACCTCGTAGACGTCGCTGTCGTTGTTGTCGTCGATCGAGACCCAGTCGACGTTGTCCTTGTTTGCCGCGCCGTTCTCGACGGTTCCGCCGACGTTGGCGGTCTGTCCGACGCTGAGCGAGCCGAGGATGGTCGCGGTCGCGGTCGAGTCGTTGGGCTCGTTGGGGTCACCATAGAAGCGCTGGGCGTTGAGCGCATCGTCGAACTGGGGGCCGTCGAAGCTGAGGTTGATGAAGGGGTTCATCAGCATCTGGTTGTCGAGCGGGCAGACGTGGAGCTGGCCCATGCCGTGGCCGTGCTCGTGGTAGAGGATGTTGCGGAGGCGGCGGCTCCGCTGCTGAGTGTTGTTGTAGAAGTTGTCGGCGGAGTCGAGGACCATGTCGCCGCGGGGCGGGAAGAAGTTGTAGGCGAGCGTGCCGCTGTTGCCGTCGATGGGCTTGCCGACCATGCGGAGGTCGCCGCGGACACCGGCGATGCCGGGAGCCGAGTCGGCGCCCTGGAAGTCGAGCGAGGCGTTGTCGTCGTTGGGCTCGAGCACGTATGTGTTGCCGCTGAGCTCACCCCAGCCGGCGAAAATCTCGTCATAGAACGCGCGCCAGGTGGCGCGGTTGCCGTAAATACCGTCTAGCCACGCGTTCAGGTCGTTGGGTGCCGTCGGCTCGCCGACGCCGCTGGGCACGTTGGTACCATCAGCCGGGAACGAGTAGGTCAGGATGGTCGGCGTGCCCTGCGCCGCGCTGCCGCCGGGGTTCAGGGCCGTCGTCGACCAGCGCGTCGTCTGCTGGAAGGCGATGGGATTGGGGGCGGGGAAGACGATCGCCTCGAAGGCGTCGATCAACGCGCGGTCTGTGCCCGGCACGAAGCAGGGGAGCGCCGGGACCTCGCGGTCGGCGGAGATCACCGCAAAGTTCGACAGCATGCGCTGGTGCAGCGGGCTGAAGGTATCGAAGACCTCACGCTCGACGGCGTGGCTCACCTCGGCGTAGAGCTCGTCGCCCTCGCCCTCGGCGAGCGGGCGGTTCCGCTCGATGATCGACGCGTCGGTCTCGACGTTCAGATCGTCCGAGTTCATCGGGAGCTCGATGCCTCGCTCCTCGGCGGTCTTGATGATCTGGGCCCGGTGCGCTTCGGGCAGGCTGTAGAACGTCTGCATCTGGATCAGACGGTACATGTGCTTGTGCTCAGCCTGATCGACGCCCTCGGGCGCAGGGCTGACGTCGAGCGGCTCCGCCGAGCAGGCCAGGCCTGCCAGCAGCGCCATCGCGGTGGTGCAAGTGAATCGGATCATGGCTTCCTCTCTTGGTCTCAAACGAGCGGCCGTCCTGAAACACCGGCCGCGGGTGCACTCTTGAATTTGTTCCTGAACCTACGTGCGGGCCTCGGGCCTCATGGGCAGCCCGCGTTGAAGTTGACCACCCAGGCCGAGAAGTCCGACGGCGTGCAGAGCCCGTCGCCGTTCTGGTCGCACTCGGGTGCCTGGGCGTTGAAGGCGATGACCCATGCCGAGAAGTCGGCGGGCGATGTCAGCCCGTCGCCGTTGACGTCGGCGAGGCACTCGTCGGCCTGGCAGTCGCTGACGGTCGCCTGGAAGGGCTGGGTCGGATCGGCGGGCGCGTTGAAGACGTCGCCGTCGGTGTTGGCGATCGTGACGTAGAACGACGCGACCTGGTCGCAGTCGCCTGCGGGGATCGTTGCCGTGAAGCTGTTGCCACCGGCCGGGGTCATGACGCTCGGCAGGAAGGGCTGGCCGACGATGTCGTAGCCGTAGAAGAGCAACGCCGACGCGTCGTTGATCGGGCCCTGCGAGCCAGGATCGATGTTGACGGTGAACTCGGTCGCCTCGCCCTCGGTCAGCGTGGTCGGCAGGCCGCCGGGGAAGGTGAACTCGAGGGGCACCGCGGGGATGTCAACGGTGATGGGGGCCTTGTTCATATCCCAGAAGCCGTTGAGCACCGCCTCAACGATGACGTAGCCCTGTGTCGTGCTGATGTTGGGGAGCATGACTGTTTCGCTGCCGTCGTTCGGCGTGCCCGAGGCGAGCACGAAGGGGAACGTCTGCGCGCCGTCTTCGGAGAACAGGATGTTGACCGACGACTCGAAGAATGGCGACGAGTCGGTGCCGGCGACGTCCCACGTGACGGTGAGCTGGCCGTCGGTGACGGTGACGGGCGAGTTGGGGCCCTGCACGCGGAAGGGCGAGGTGCCCGACACGACCTGGACGGTGGTGCTATCGAGGTCGTAGCCGCCGCCCGCGGGGTTGTTGTCGCGGACGGTGAGGATGAAGTCGAGCGTGCGTGCGACGGTCGGCAGCTTCTCACCGCGGGCGAGGCTGCCGTCGCGCCAGTCGGCCGGGTTGGGGAAGTAGCGCGTCGGGTTGGTGGTGCCCTTGAACGAGCGGAAGATCGGGCTCGAGCCGTTGTCCGATGCGCTGACGTCTCGCTGCGGGCCGAGGTCGGCCTGCTCCCACGTGTACGTGAGCACGTCGCCCGGGTTGGGATCAGAGCCGGCGCCGGTCAGCTTAAAGGGCGTGTTCAGCGGCACGGCGATGCCGAAGCCCGCGTTGGCGATGGGCTCGTTGTTGCCGGTTGCCGTCTCGACGTCGCAGGTGCGGCTCGCGAGGTGGTTCGACATCTCGTTGAGGCTGTTGAAGTGGAAGTAGTCGTCGCTGAAGGTCTGCACGTTGTCGTTGCCGCAGATACCGGCGTAGGCCATGATCGTGGTGCCGGAGCCGGGCTCGTAGGCGTCGCTGCCGCTGCGGTTGCCGCCGAAGCATGAGCCCGAGTCGCCGTTGAACGTGTGGTTACCGGCGAACTGGTGGCCGAGCTCGTGCGCGAGGTAGTCGACGTAGAAGCGGTCGTTGTTGGGCGGGGTCAGGCCGGTGTAGCCACGGCCCTTGCTCCCCGTGCAGAGCACGCCGAGCTGGGCGAAGCCGCCCGAACCGGTATCGACAAGGTGGCCCACATCGAAGTTGCTCGAGCCGATGATGCTGTCGATGACGCCGTCGATCTGAGACAGGCTGTTGGGGTTGCTGGGCCAGGGGTCGCTGCCGGGGTTGGTGTAGATGAGCTGATCGTTATTGGGCACGAGCTGGAAGCGGCAGGAGAGCTCGCGCTCGTAGATGCCGCTGACTCGGTTCATCGCGGTGACGACGGCGGCCTGCCCGTCGGCGACGGTGCCGCCGAAGAACTGCGTGTACTCGCCGGTCGTGGTGATCGCGGTCTCGAGGGTGCGGAGTGTCGTGGGCGACGTGCCGCGGGACGCCGCGGGCGTGTTGAGCTGGCCGCGCTGTCCGGGCTCCATCGCCGGGGCGGCCCGCATGATCCGCTCGCCGCTGACGTGGCAGGTGAAGTCGAGGTCTTCGCGCTGCAGATCGACCTCGAGGTAGCTGGTGTAAAACGAATCGTTGCCCATGCTGTAGCGGTCGACGTACACGTCGGGGCCGGCCCGCATGACCATGGCATCGAAGCCGTGGTGCGTGACGGTGATGCGTGCGGTCGCGGTCGCGTCGCTCACGCTCACGCCCGCGTAGGTGTTCATGAACGGGAACTTCGCCCGCAGGCCGGGCGACATGATCGGCGTCTCGTAGACGAGGAACGTATCGAACCCACCGTCGGGCATGGGCAGGTCGATCACGGCCGGCTCCGCGCCGTCGAAGTAGGCGGCCTCGGTCGGGGCGTCGTCGAGCGTGCCGCGGACCGCAGCAAGATCGAGCACCGCCGGCGCGAAGCGATCCGGACGGATGTAAGCCGGCTGGGCTGCGATTGCCTGAGGCACGCCGTCGAGCAGAGTCCACGAGGCGTCCGCCGAAACCCCCACCGCTCGCGTGCCCGCGAGCAGATCGGCCCGCGCCTGAGCAAGGGTCGAGCCGGCACATGCCACAACGAGAGAGGCGGTGACCGCCCCGAAACACGCCTGAACCGTCATTGCCCGCTCTCCTCTTGCCTGCGAACCTGCCTGCCACTCGCCTGCCAGTGGGCCCGCCGGGCAGAATTGCCCGAGGGCCGCGTCGTCCGAACGTCAGGATCGCCGCGGCTCGGAACCGAGCACGGAAACGACCCGCTGCACTTGCCTTGCGGCATCTACCCCCTTCGAGGGGATTGACCCGGCGGTTCCACCCAGTTGCCCCCCACGCTCGCTGGCGGGGGGCCGGATCGGCCGGCGGGGCCGCATCGCTGCTCAGAGAAGCTACACCGAGCCGCTCGCGATTCAACCCGCCTGCGGCGAAGCGAGTCGAAAGTCGGCCGAAACCCGGTGCAGAGCGGACGTTATCGCCGCGTGGTGGCTCCCCAGAGCGACGAAGGACGGGTTATCGGACCGAGCTGAAACGGACGCAAGTGGGCTCAAGTGGACCCAGCTCAGACGGCATGGGACCCGGTGCCGGTTGCAGAGTGTCGTGTCTCTAGAACTCGCATCCCGCGTTGTACAGGTTGAGCCACGCGTTGAAGTCGTTGGGCAGCAGCCTGCCGTCGCCGTTGAGGTCGGCGACGAGATCGCCCGCGTTGTACGCGACGACCCAGGCGACGAAGTCGGCCGGCGTGAGCTGCATGTCGCCGTTGATGTCCGCGGCACACACTTCTTCGGGCACGACGACGCACGCATCGGCGTTCGCGGCAACAGAGTTGCAGCCGGCGGTCTCGATGTAGGGCCTGACCTCTTCGTTGATGATCCGCTGATCGAAGACGAGCTCGATGTTGCGGAGCCCGCCCGGGCAGAGGTGGCAGTAGCTCATGATCGTGCCGTTTTCGGCACCGGTGCAGTCGCCGAGGCCGCAGCCGTCGATCGTGGGGTTGGTGCCGTGGGTGTGCGGCGCACCCAGGTTGTGTCCCCACTCGTGGGCGGTCACGACGATGTCCCAGTTGTTGCCCTGGTTCGAGATCGGCTCGTTCGTGCCGTCAACGACCGGGAACGATCCGAAGAGGTCAGCGGAGACGGCGTGCGCGATGTCCTTGTTGCACATCGCGCGGAGGAAGGCGATGCCGCCGCCGAGGTTCCGCCCGCTGAGCAGGTGCACGCCGCGCCACTCGGTCACGTTGTCCGGGGCGGACGTGGGCGTCCACTCGTCCTGCAGTTGGAAGAGCAGGTCGGCGGTCGAGAACCCTTCCCACGGGTCGGAGCCCTCGGGCTCGAAGAGCCAGGTCCGCTGGTAGATCTTGCGGAATTGCACGTTGATCGCGGCGCCGTAGATGAAGTTGTTCGCGGCGATGAGCGTGTCGACGTAGTCGGTCACGGCGGCGAGCGGGTCCTCCCGGCTTTCGTAGCGGTCGCCAAACTCCTGGTCGACTTCGATCGCGACGTTCAGGATGCGGCAGTCGTCGATGGGCTCCTCTCCCATGCGGAAACCCACGGGATCGCCGGCTGACGACGTTGGCGCACCGCCCGTTTCGATCGAGACGCCCTGCTCGGCGGAGCGTGCCCGCTCGAGCGCTCCGGGGATGCCGCGGCGCCCGCTGTTGTTCGCGGCGTCGTGACGCTCGATCGCCTCGGCGGTGATCTCGGTTTCATTGAGCGTCTGCATGGTCTGCGGCTCGATCGCGTTGCAGACGAAGCTCGCCCAGTGGATCGAGCCCTCGGGCAGGGTGGTCATGTTGTACACCACCGGATCGGACGGCTGGGTCGGGTCGCCGTTGGTGATGACATGGAGCTGGCCGTCGACCTGCACGAAGCCGTTGACACCTGTGGGCGTGATCGCGAGGAAGGCCTTGGAGCCCGGTGCGCCGGCGACCTCGCCGCCCAGGAACTGGCTCCGCCCGTCGAGCCCGAGCTCGGACTGGGTGCGGACCGGGCCGCGGCCGTTGACGATTTTGGCGTCGGGCGCAGCCGTGACGCTGATGCTCGTCATATCGAGGTCGGCCTGCTCGCCGCCGCCCAGGGGCACGCCCATGAGCATGACCTGGTTCGCTCCGCGGATCTCTTCGATGAGCTCACGCGAGACGGCGATCGGCGTGACGTGCACCGACGACGCCGGCCGTTCGTCGACGACGAGCGGCGAATCCGCGATCACTGTCTTCCAGGTGAGGTCGGGCCGTGCCCGCTGCGCATCCGCGTCGAACGCCGGCAGGCCCGCAAGGGCGCCGGCAAGCCCACACATGGCGAAAGTCGAAGCGGTCTTTTCCATCAGAATCATCTATCAAACTCCCCAGACTGCCACGGCTCACGAGATCGGCCGGGCACTGCACCATCCACCGGACAGATCATACCTGCTCGGCGCGGTTTGGCGGCGGCCCGTTTACGAGAGAAGTGTGCCCAAAACATGGGCTTTGCGGGCATCACTGGTTGGAATTCGCGATACACACGGCCAAGAGGCATCGCGTCGAGGCTTGCCGCGGAAGGGCGAAGAGGCAAGATCAGACTGAAGGCCCGCCCAACACTCGGTCCGCGCAACGGCAAAGGCTCGCAGCTCGCTGACTGAGGCCGGTCAGCAGCCTTCGTTGTAGTTGCCGACCCAGGCCGTGAAGTCTTGGGGGGTGCACAGGCCGTCCCCGTTCTGGTCGCACGCGGCGGTCTGGTTGTTGTAGGCCAGCACCCAGGCGGTGAAGTCTTGCGGGCTGGCGACGCCGTCGCCGTTGGTATCGGCGAGGCAGACGACCTGCGGCGGGAAGCAGCGGCCGTCCGACAGGCCATCGCCGTCGGTATCGCAGATGCTGTCGGCCCCGCCCCAGACGGCGTCGGGGATCAGGTCGCACTCTTCTTCGGTGAACTGCAGGCAGTTGAGCGTGGTGGCGATGCAGCAGGCGCCGCGCGGCTGCGGGCAGTCGACGCCCTGGCACTCGGTGCCGACGCCGAGGAACGTGCCGCCGAGCATGCCGGCCTCGAGCTCGGTGATGCCGCCGATGCACGTGCCGTCGGGCAGGCAGGCGGCGCCCACCGGGCAGAGGCTGCCGTTGCACTCGCTGTTGCCCCCCTGCCACTCGCCGGAGAGCAGGTCGCAGTCGGACTCGGACAGCAGGAGGCAGTTGCCGTTCGTCAGGCAGCAGGCGCCCTCGGGGATCGGGCAGGTGAACCCGGTGCAGCTCGTGCCCGCGCCCTCGTAGGAGCCCATGATCGAGTCGCACTCGCCCTGCGTGAGGTCGAAGCAATTGCCGTCGCCGTCGCAGCACGCGCCGGTCTGGTCGGAGCAGGAAAAGCTGGTCCACGTCGCGCGGAGCATCCAGTCGCCCGTCGGCCTGCACAGGGCCGGGAACGTCTGGAAGCTGCTCCAGCCCGAGGGGCAGCCCAGGGGCCCGCAGTCGATGGCGTTGATCCAGTTGTCGGTCTGATTCGCGCCGTCGGTATCGGTCATCGGGAACGCGTTGGCTGTCTGAAGCGGCGCGGGGAAGCAGCCGTTGCCCGCCTGGTTGTTGTGGCGGTCAATCCGCAGGCCGATCGTAAATGTGTTCGTGCCGCTTGTGTTGTTGACAAAGATCTGCTGCGGGTCGCCGGGGTCAACGAGGAAGTTGACGTTGACGGCCTGCGCCGGGCCCGCGGGGATCTCGACGTGCGGAATGATCGAGCCGTCGCTCGAGAAACTCGCGACAAGCGTGCCCGTGTCGGGCGTGCCGTCCCAGACGAGGACGGTGTACTCGGTCGTGGTGGGCACCGTCGTGCCGGCGGTGCCGATGAGCGCCTCGATCAGGTCGATGCGGATCGGGAAGAGCGACGCGCTCAGCTCATAGCTGGCTGCGGCGATCTCGTTCTCGACGAAGCCCGCCTGCACGTTGTACGTGCCGCCGGCGAACCCTTCGCTCGGGTAGCCGCTGGTCAGCTGGCACTCGTCGCCGCCCCCACGGCCGGCTGCGCCCGGCTCGTTGGCGGTGTCGATGGGGTCAGCCGAGACCCGGCCGAGGCTCGTGATCACGACGCGCCGGGCATCGGCCAGCGACACCTCGATGGGCCTTGCTCGGCTTGCGTCCTGCGCGAAGACGGCGCACGGCAGACAGCCGGCACCGAGCGAAGCCGCGACGGCGGCGCGGCGTCCGAGTAAGCGAGCATGCATCGTGATCCCCTCTCCGGCAGACGGCCGGCATCACTTTCTGTCCCCACGGACAAGCAGTCGATGCGCGACCGCCTTGCACGCGGCACACCCATCGACTGGTCCAGAATACCAGAAAGGCCGGGCGTTGCCTACATCCGTGCCGCGGACAGCCCCGCAGCGTCCGACGATGAGTTATGGGCAGCCGCGGTTGAAGTTCAGGATGAACGACGTGAAGTCCTGCGCGGTGCAGAGCCCGTCGCCGTTCTGGTCGCAGGCGGGCGAGCCGTCGTTGATCGCATCGATCCACGCGGTGAAGTCGGCGGGAGTGATCGCTCCGTCGCCGTTGGCATCCGCCGGGTTCGGGCAGGGCTCACACGTCAGCTCGACAAATCGGACGTCGTCCACTCCGGCCTCGACGACGTTCTCCTCAAAGTCGTCGGTCGCGACAAACCGCACCCGGAAAGAGCCCCCGAACGGCAAGTCAACGCCCGGCATGAGGCGGTCCTGCACCCACTGCCCCGTGGGCTCGGTGTACGTCCGAACCGTTTCCCAGCCGAAGCCCCGCACGGCGTCGACCTGCACCGAGAGACCATCGCCTTCGCCGAACGGCGAGAAGTCGGTGTCGCCAAGCCAGTAGCGGAACGAGAGCGCGCCGTCTCGCAAAGGCGAGAAGCTCGGGCTGGTGAGCGTAACCGAGCCTCCGTCGACATCGGAGTTGCCGCCGTTGGACGACGAGTTGCTCGTCAGCCAAGCGCGGCCGGACCCGTCGGCGTCTGCTTCCGGATCGCCTCGGCCGGCGTTGACTGGCACGCCGCGCTCCCAGCCCCCGTCGAAGGCGTCGCCGCCAACTTCCCATCCCGGGTCGGATTCGGCGTCGTCGGCAAAGGCCACCATCCCCTCAGACGCAACGAGGCTTCGCACCGGGTCCACACCGAAGGGCGCCGGAAACCCGAAGACGCCGCCGTCGGTCGCGGTGATCTCGACCCACCACTCGATGTCCGCCAGGCAGGGGATTTCGGGCGAGGTGAACTCGACGGATGGGCCGTCGATCGTGCCGGGGATACGTGTTTCGCTACCGCCGGCCGTGCGGATGACGAGCTCGGCCGATCCCGCCGCGGCGTCTGTCGCGCGGCTGGTGATGTCGAAACGGAGCAGCTCGCCGCCGGCGGGCTGCCACATATCGCCGGGGAGTTCGCTCGGCGCGAGCACGATGCTCTCTTCTTCGAGCCTCGCCACAAACAGGCCCGAGTTGATGTCCGACACGATGATCGTGCCGGACGGGAAGAAGGGAAAGTTGGACCATGCCCCGTCGAATCGGCCGCCGTCCTGCGAGGGAAACGTGTCGAGCCATGCGACCTCGGCCGGGTTCTCGCGGTCGGAGATGTCGAACACACGCAGGCCGGTGGTGTAGTTCGCCGCGAAGAGCCGATCGCCCCTGACGTACAAGTTGTGCGGAACGGACGAAACGCCGTTCTGCCAGACTTTCACATACGAAGGATTCTCAAGGTCTTCGACGTTGAAGATGTGCATCTTCGTCGGGCCGCGGTCCCGCTCGTCGTTCATGTAGAAGTAACGCCGCTCGTCGTCGAGCCAGCCTTGGTGGATGTAGCCAGGGCGATCGCTGCGGACCGTCGAGATCTCGAACGGATTCTGTTTGTCTGTCAGGTCCCAGATGCGGACATCTCGGACGGAAGAAAGGAAGCCGATCTGTCGGCCGGCATACGGGCCTTCGGTGTACGTCACGATCTGCGCATCGTGCACATAAAAGCCGGCGAAGATGTCGGCAACCTCGGCGGGCTGGGTGGGCGAGCCGGCAAGGCCTCGCGCGCCGACCGAGTAGACGTGCAGCGACCCGTCGGCGCCGCAGCGGTGCAGGAAACCCGACGTCTCATCGATAGCGATATTGTGCGTCCGCTCGCCGCCGCCGATGATGGGCGAGCCCAGATCCGCGATGACGCCCTCGTCAGCCTGCGACATGTCGAACACCTGGATGTACCCGCCGCCCTCGCTCACGGCGTACGCGTGGTCGTCGAGCACCTTGATATCGCGCCACAGGCTCGACGGGCTTTCGAACAGGCCGATGAGCGCGGGCGTGTAGGGCTCGGTGATGTCGACGAACGCCGTCGCATTCCGCAGGCCGATCATCGCGATCTCGCGGCCGCCGGGCGTGGTGTATCCCCAGCAGTCGTTCGCGGAAAACGACCCGAACTGCGTATCGAGCTCTTCGAGGCTCAGGTGCGAGAGCTGGACCATGCCCGAGCTCTCAACAAAGCCGAACCTCGCGGCCGACCCCGCGTTGCCCGCGCCGATGAGCCCCTCTGCCTCGGGGTGAGACAACGCGGACCCAACGCCGGCGAAACAGATCGCCAAGCCGACCGCGAGCCGGAGCGGCGCGGCAGGCCGGGCGCCGGACCGGTAATGCCTCAAGCATGCGAAGCCCGAATCGTGCATCATCAATCGACATCCTTCGCGCGAGGCCGCGGCTCAATCTGTAACGCGTTCAGCCGGGCAAGGGACGGTCACGGGCAGCCGGCGTTGTACCCGAGGATAAAGGCGGTGAAGTCCGCGGGCGTGCAGAGCCCGTCGCCGTTCTGATCGCAGGCGGCGGTCTGCCCGTTGAACGCGATGACCCACGCGGTGAAGTCGGCGGGTGAGATCGCGCCGTCGCCGTTGGTGTCCGCCGGGCAGAGCGGGGCATTGATGTCCGCAACCGCATAGCGGAACGGTTCGTTACTGCCTCCGACCGGCCGTACCCCGAAGACCACCTTGCCCCCGGAGCTCACCTCGCCGAGATCGACCGACTGAACGACCCGCTGCCCGCCGGTGGGCGACGAGCCGAAGTCGAACATCTGTCCGGTCACGGCGAGCGTCCGGACCGTGCCGGTGTCATCGACGTACAGGATGGCGCTGGCTCGGTTCGTGCTGTCGGTCGTATCTTCGATCGACCCCTGCGCGACGAGCCTGCCGTCGTCCGTCCAGCGGATGTCTCGATCAGAGATGGATGTGATCACGAACGGGCCGCCGCTCGCGCCGGGGATTTCAAAGGTGTCTGTGCTGAAGAACACCGGCGTGACCGTGTCGTCCGGTGCGATGTTGTACTCGACGTAGCGTTGCTCGCCCGAGGCGTCCTGCGCGGTGGAGAGGACCCGCATGTGAGAGCCTTCGATCATGGCGACCGAACGCGTCGTCGTCGCGCTCTGCAAGGGGAACCGGATCCGCTCGCCGGGCTCGAGCCCCGGCGCCGTGCGACCGACCTGCAACAGCAGCGTGCCGGGCAGGCCGTCGTCTCGGAACGACCAGATCCCGTGGCCATCGCTGATGTTGGTCCCGTCGTTGATGAACGTCGCATAGACGCGGACGGCGTCGCTGTCGGTGATGCCGAGCGGCAGCGCCCCGCTGACCCGGTAGCCCGGGAAGGCGCCCAGAAACTCGGTCGCGGTCTCGCGCGGGTCGAACAGCGGGCCGTAGCCCTCGCCCTTTCGCCCGAAGAACGTGATGGACGTTTCGGGATCGCCGGCGTTCGTGCGGAGCCTGGCTCGAAAGGCGACCGAACCCGAGTCGCCCACGGTCGGGAAGTCGGGGAATCGGATGCTCGCGTTCGGGCGGCCCGGGAGGTCGCCGCCGTTCGTTGAGGCCGGGCCGAGGTGCTGCATGAAGAGCGCGCCGAGCGTGCCGTCAGGCTCGATCGGCCAGAGCGATTCGCTACTGAAGGTCGTGCTCCCGTTGAAGACCCAGCCTTCGGTCTCATCGGGACTGAAGAACGTGCCGTGCCACGAGCTGACAACGTTGCCCGGCACGAAGATATCAGCGGTGCGGCGGACAGAGACGACGGGTCTGCCAGCCCCGCTCCATTCAAGGTCGGCGTTGGTTGAATCGATGCCGTCCGCCGCGGGGAAGGGCGTGTCAAGGCTCGCGTTGAGCCGCAACGTGTTGTCGTCGCGGATGATGTAGCTTCTCGTGATCCCGGCGACGCCATCGGTGCCAAACTCGGCTGCGACGGTATCGGTATTCGTATCGAGCACGTTGGTCAGCGGGACGCCGCCGCCCATCACGAACACGCCGTACCTGTCCTGCGCGTTCTCGCGCCGCAGCGTTGCACCGAAGACCAGCCGGCCGCCGTTGTTCACTCGCAGGCTGTCGAGCCCACCAAATGTGTACGGGCCGTTCACGCCCGGCGGCGTCTCGGGGATCTCATACACCGACACCCGGCCGACCTGGCCCGCCACGCCGCTCGCCGAAACGAGGCCGACGGTGGTCGCGACGCACGCGAGACTCCAGTTCTTCATAGCACACCTCACCCGGGCACCCCCACGCGCCCAGGACAAGTCTATCAAAATATCGAGAGGCCCGGGCCGGTGAATTGCGAAAGGTCCGTGTAGATGCCGACCGCGGGGCACTAACAGCCGGAATTAAAGTTGCGAACCCAGCTTGTGAAGTCCTGAGGGGTGCACAGGCCGTCGCCGTTCTGGTCGCAGGCGGGGGCTTGTGTGTTGTACGCGAGGACCCAGCTCGTGAAGTCCTGGGGGGTGACCAGACCGTCGCCGTTGGCGTCGGGCAGACAGGGCTCATCGTCCGGTGCTGCGATCAGAAAGCCCGGGCCCATGACGCGGGTCGAGGTTGTGACGAGCGAGAAGGGGTAGGTGAGCGATGAAGCGCCCGATGCGGCGACCCAGGCGGACGTGCTGATACGCGGGTCGACGGCGAGCGAGCTGCCGGGCGTGGTGTTGGTGCTCGGATCGCCCGCCATCGTGGCGGCAATCGTGTACGAGCGCCCGGCGACGAGGTCGAGGGGCGGGATGTCGACGTACCGGTGGCTCCCGGTGCGCTCGGCGGAGGTGCCGGCGGGCACGGTGACGCTGGTCAGCAGCTGGAAGTTGCTGTCGTCGTAGATCCCGACCTCGTGGGCGGCGGCGAGGCCTTCGGGGTTCCCGAAAAGGGTGGAGTCGTAGAACCCAAGCGCGGCGACGGTAATGTCTTCGTTGGGCGAGAAGCGTGTGCCGAAGACGTTCGCGTTCCCGCCGCCGGCGTTGTTCGGGCTCGGCACGTCCCACGCGGGCGCAGGTGCGAGCGATGCCTCGGCGAACTCGAAGACCGGGCCGATGTCGTAGTTGATCGTGCCTGTAAAAGTCGGCGGGTAGCTGAGCACGGACCCCGGGCCCGCCCGCTCCTCGACCAGCACGATCCGCGGGTCGACGTCGAGCTCATCGTTCTGGTTGGAGATGATGAACCCGTCATTGATGAGCGTGGACGCGAGCACATAGTCGATGCCGGCCTGCAGTGTGACCTGCGGCACGTCGACCATGCGGAAGAAGTTTTCGAGCGGGGTGACCGGCCCGGCGACAACGGTGCCGCTGGTGAGCAGCTGCTGGGTCGAGTCGCGGTAGATGCCGACCTGCTGCGGCTGGGCGAGCCCGGCTTGCGAGAAGAACACGTCGTCGTAGAAGCCGAGCCGCGTGACGGTGATCGGCTCAGTGACCCGGAAGACCACGCCGGTCGTGCCGCCGCTCTGGGTGTTCGAAAAGAAGCTCGGCGGCGTGATCCGCCACGAGAGCGATTGCGCGTCCGCCGCACCGACGACGATGCACGCGAGGCCGATCACGGCGGCGAGGAACGTTCGGGTCGGTCGCGGGGTGGGTGTCATGTCGGCGCTCCGGGTGCATGTGCCGACAGACTACCCCCTTGTCCTCGTTCCGCAAAGACCTTCGCGGAGTCTTCGCGATGGATACGGCGGACTCTCGAGCCGCCGGCGATTTAGCAGCCGGCGTTAAAATTAGCGACCCATGCCGTGAAGTCCTGAGGGGTGCACAGGCCGTCGCCGTTCTGGTCGCAGGCGGGGGCTTGTGTGTTGTACGCGAGGACCCAGCTCGTGAAGTCCTGGGGGGTGACCAGACCGTCGCCGTTGGTGTCGGCGGGGCAGTCTTCGCCGGGCGTGGTGCCCTGGAACTCGGCGGCGCCGATGTCGACGACGAAGCCGGTGCCGTCGGGCTCGCCGGTGTCATCGGTGCCGGTGTCGTCGCGGAAGCGGGGCTGCCCGTAGATATCGCTGAAGACAAGCGGGCCGACGAAGAGGCTGTTGCCGCGGTCGATGACAAACGAACCCTCCGCGGGCCTGAGGTTGTCGTCGGCGGTGCCGAAGATGTTGTCGTTGCCGTCGGCATCGATAAGGCCGGGGTCGGCGGCGATGCTCCGGAAGAACGTGATGGTGCCGAGCCCCGGGCTGGAGCCGAGGAACTGGATGCAGGAGTACTCGGTGTTGACGACATCGCCCTGGGCGACGAGGATCGACGCTCGCTCGCTGCCGCCGGGGCCGGTGAAGATGTTGTCGTAGACGATGGTGTTCCGGAAGCGCGTGATGCCGGAGGTGATGTTGGCTCCTGCGCCCGTCGGACCGGGGACGCTGTTGCCGACGATGGTGGCGTTGATGACATTCAGCTCAGCGGGGCTGTCTTTCCGGATGCCGCCGCCGGTGGATGCGCCGATGTTTCCGACGATGGTGGTGTTCTCGATGGCGAGGCTATCGGCGGCCTGGTCGAGGACCATGTAAATCCCGCCGCTGCCGACGGTGACGGTCTGCTCGTTCCTCCGGATACGGCTCGAGATGATCTCGTGGTCGCCCCGCCCTCGGTACGCGATGCCACCGGACTGCGACGCGGTGTTCCTTTCGATCGTGCAGTCGATGATCTGCGTGAACGAGCTCTGGCTGGTCAGCTCGACGCGGACGGTATCGACCGGGGCATCGTTGTCCCGGATGCGCGTGCCGGTGATGAAATAGCCGCCGGTGCCTTCGAGCCAGAGCGCCGCCGATTGGTTCGACGAGATCTCCGAGTCTGTCATCACCAGCGGGAAATCGGTCGCCACGGCGAAACTGCCAACGCTTTGCGAGATGGCGCAGCCCTCGATGTGCGCCGGATCTGTTGAGTTGCCGAAGAGCGAGATCGCGGCTCCATCCGAGGAGGACTCGTGTCCCGTAAACGTGCTGTTTCGGATGATGGGCGCGACGTCTCGGGCGAACACGCCGGCGCCGCGCGACCGAGCTGCGCCGCCGGAGCCGTCGGCGAGACCATCGGTGATGAGAAAGCCATCGATCACGGTGTTGGTACCCGCGATAGTGACGACCGTGTAGCTGACACCCGAGCCGGAGAGCTCGGTGACGTTGTTCTCAAAGTCGCGCTGGTTCCTGCTCGTCTCTCCCCCTCCCCGGCGGAAGCCGCCGTAGAGCTGCACGCCCTGCGGCACGGTGAAGGTCGCGTCGCGGCCGCCCGGTGTGTCGGGCTTGTACACGCCCTGAGCGACCCAGAGCTCGTCTCCCGGGCGGGCGGCGGCGAGCGCGTCGGAAAGCGAGTCGAACGCGCGGCCCCAGCTCGAGCCGTCACCCCCGGACGACGCATCGATGCTCACTCGCAAGATGTCCGCATGAGCAGAGAACGCAAGACCGGCGACGGCAACAGGCACCAACAGACGCATAGAGCACTCCCCCAGGCCGCGACAGCCGCGGCAGGCGATCATTGTGACAGATATTGCGGGCCGATGGAAGGGCGAAGTCCGGCGTCGGCATGGGCACGCGTGTTGTTTCGTCAGAGCGGGCCAGTCCTACCAGAATCAGTCGCAGCGGGGCGGCCGCGTCGGGAACGAGGCGATCTCTGCGAGGGCCTCGTCGACCGCCTCGCGTGACTCGCCCGCGAAGCCCGACGTATTCATCAGCACGGCGTACGTCACGCCCGTGCCGATCTGCCTGATCAGAGCGGAGGTTCCCTCGAGCTTGCCGCCGTGGTTCCATCGCCACTCGCCGCGGAGCGTCGGCGGCTTGGGCTTGCCGATATCGGGGCCGTTGACCCAGTAGTGCGATGCGAAGACCGCGAGCGTCGAGGCGGTGGTGACCTGCCCGCCGTGCCCGCTGCGGGCCTCGTGATTCCAGCCCCCGTACGGCCTCTCCACTTCGGGGCCCTCTGGATCAAACACGTTCGCCGCCGTGGTGGTCGCGGCATACCACGGCTCACGTGGGTCCTGGTCCTCTCGCATGGTCCTGCCGGTCGCGATGTGGTCCCCGTCGGCGACGCCGATCGGCCCGAGCACAAGCCGATAGATGACCTCGTCGAGCGGCCTGCGTGCGCCCCGTTCGATGATGAGCCCGAGCACGGTCGCGCCGATATTCGAATACACGCGATCGCTTCCGGGATCCGATTGCAGCGGCTGACCCAGGATCCACGCGACTGTCTGCTCCCGGTCGGGCGGGGAGTCGATTTCGAGCTGTTCGGCGATCTCGATTTCTTTGAACGTCAGGTCGCCGGCAATGCCTCGATTCCAGCCCGCCGTGTGCTCGATCAGGTGGCTCACACGCACGTCCGCCAGCCTCGCATCGCCGAGCGACGGGAACGGCTCGATGCCGAGCAGCCCCCGCGGGCGCTGGCCGAGGTCAAAGGCGAAGTCATCGACCTCGAACGTGCCGAACTCGATCAGCCGCCGCGCCGCAGCGACCGTGATCGGCTTCGACACGCTCGCGATCCGCATCATCGCGTCGGGCTGCATGAGGTGTGCTTGTTCGCGGTCGGACCATCCATAGCCCCGCTCGTAGATGACCACGCCGTTGTACGCGATCGCGAGCGTCGCGCCGAGGATGGCGTGCTCCTCCATCAGCCCGACGATTGCGGCGTCGACGCCGGCAAAGACCGACGACGCACAGCCCGTGGTCGGCATGGCCTGACCACACGCCGAGACGCCCACCCCGAGCGAGACAGCGAACGCGCAGGCCAGAGCCACGAGCGACGGCGCTGCTCCGCGGGCTCGGTACGTGCTGCGGCGGGGGCGGTGCGGGCGACTGACCAAGACGGTCCACCTCGCGGCTTACGGGCAGCCCGCGTTGAACGCCAGGATCCACGCGCTGTAGTCGTTGGCGAGGCACTGGCCGTCGCCGTTGATATCGCACTCAGGGTCGCGGTTGTTGAACGCGAAGATCCACGCCGAGAAGTCGTTGGGGCCGAGGATGCCGTCGCCGTTGACGTCGGCCGGACAGCCCCGCCCGATCGTGCCCGAGAGCGTGATGGTGAGCTGCCGCGAGGCCGCCCCGGGCACGTCCTCGTCGCTCACGGTCACCGTCGCGACCGACACAAACGGCCCGCTCGCCGCGCCCTCGGCAGCGACGACGGAGAGGTCAGCGCTCCCGCCCGCCGGCACGCCCACGATCGGAGCACCGACGAGATCGATCGAGGTGTCGCCCACGAGCGAGACGCCGTCGATATCGAGCGCTGCGCCCGTGGCGGGATCGGCCAGGTTCCAGATCGTGACCGCGCGGCCCGGGCCCGATGGATCAAGGACGCCGAGGTCGATCGTCGCGAAGCCGGTTTCCGATGATTGATCGAGCGACGCAACAGCCGGCGCGAGGGCGGTGCCGCTCACCGTCACGGTGTCGGTCGGGTCCTGAGATCCCTGCCCGGCGGCGGCCGACGTCGGCTCGGTGGTATCGATCGTGACCGTGCCCGAAATCGGGCCGAGGGTGCTCACGATGGAAACCGGTATCGACCGCGCTTGGGTATTGCGCATGAACCCGGCCTGCAGACCCGTGGCGGCGGGCGTCGAGATATCGCCCGATGCCGAAACGAGGTAGGTCGTAGGCGCCACCCCAGTCTTGACCAGATCGATCGTCGCTTGGGTGGGGCTGCCGCCCGCGATGAAGCGGCCGAGGTCGATCGTCGTAGTGCCGGCGACATCGATCCGTGCGTCGCTCGGGAACGTGCCGTAGATGGGCCAGACCCACTCGGGCCGATCGACGAACGGATTTCGGTTGCTCTGGTAGATCTCGACGCGGTTGTTGCGCTCGATATCGGCCGCGTCGGGCATCTGCTCAAAGTGCCAGTCGACGAGTTCGGACTGCGTGCCGATGACGGACATGTTGAGGTAGGTGTACCGCGTGTTGGCGTAAAAAGCGACGCGCGCCATCTCGCCTCGATACGTGCCGCCGAACCGGTCGGGGTCCCATCGGCCGGCGGACGATCCGAACGCCTTGTTGCCGCGCGAGCTGTTCACGCTCGGGTTGCAGGGCCTGAGCATGTGCAGGTCGGAGTTGTCGCTCCCCGAACTGCCGACACCCAGGCTGCGAGGCCAGCAGTGCTCGCGGTTCCAGGTCGAGCCGCTCGTCCAGCCCGAGGCGATCGACGCGTCGGAGTACACGAGGATGATGTTGTCCTCGTTCGTCGGGTCCTCGTCGGTGACCTGCAGGATGTTGCGAGCCTGGTCGTAGCTCCGGAAGATCGCGTCGTTGGTCAGCGTGGTGAGCTGGCTCTTGATCGTCGGGCCGGTGGTGCCGGTCACGGCGTCGTAGTAGTCCGGGTCGGGCTGCGCAAAGGCAGGGCCGGCCGGGGCGGCGGCGGTCGTGGCGAGCAGGACGAGCGATAGCTGGGCGTGTGTCGGGGTTCGCATGGCCTAAAGCCTACACCCGCCACGGGTTAGGCGGAGCCCCGCGGGCCAGGGTTTCTTCGGGTCTGGGCGGTTTGCCGGCATCGGCCGGATGATCGGACGCTCAGCCCTTGTGTCGCCGCCGCCGGCACCGGTCACGGGCAGCCGCGGTTGTAGTTGAGGACCCAGGAGGTGAAGTCCGCAGCGGTGACTTCGCCGTCGCGGTTCTGGTCGGCGAGCGAGCCGCCCACGTTGAACTCAGCGATCCAGCGGGTGAAATCGGCGGGGGTGGCAAGGCCGTCGCTGTTGGTGTCGGCAAGGCAGGTGGTGCCCTGGAACTCGTACGCGCCGATGTCGACGAAGCCGTTGCGGCCGGCATCGGGGATGCCCGGGTCGTCGCGCCGGCGCTGGTTGCCGTCGAGGTCTCGCTCGAAGAAGCGGATGATGCCCCGGCTGCCGGCATCGATCGCGGGCGGATGAATTCTTTCTTGAAGCCGCGCCGGTTGCCTGGTCGGACCTGTCTGTGTTATTGTTTGCTAACATACTGCCGGCGGCATAGTCCCGGTGTGCCAGATCGGGCCTCCTGGTCCGCCGCCGACACAATCCGTGGAGGAGCCGGACACCATGACTGCCCCAAGCCGTTCTCGCGCCGCCGCCGTATTGATCCTGCTGCTGGGCAGCGGTGCACCTCCATCGCTGCTGTCCGTCGGTTGTGCTGCCGGGAGCAGCAAGCAGCCATACCGGATGTCCTTCCGCCCGCAGGTGGTCTCCGAGTCGCCCGGCTCGGTCGAGGTGGACCTTCGGCAAACAAGCAGCCCGAACCCGACTGAGCGGATCGGCACCCTGCGGCAAGTCCGAGTCGATACCAGCACGTTTGACGTCACGTTTTCGGATGGCGTCGTGGTTCGCAAAGCAACGGGCGACGCCGAGGGGGTCGATCGGATGAATCCCAACCGGTTCCGCTACGGCTTCCTCGCCGACCGCGCCGTATCCGCCGCGCTCAAGTACCTCGGGCCGGAGGCGAAGCAGCGGCTCGACAGCATGGAAGCCGCAGCCGAGCATCGCGAGCAGGAGGCGATCGCGGCGCGGCAGGCCGAGCAGGCAAGGGTCGCTGCCGAGGCCGAACGCCGCGCGGCGCAGCGGCAGCTCGAGCAGGCCCAGCGGTTCGCATCGCAGGGGTACGAGCCGCATCCTCTCGTATTCGATGCGCGTCTCGCGGCCGGCCCGCTCGAGCTGCAGCGCGTGCACCCCGACGAGGCGGTCCGCGGTCAATCGTTCCTGATTGTGCCGATCGACGACGCCACGACACCCGACCGGATGCGCCGGCTCGCCTCGGCAACAGATCCCGTCTCGCTCGTCGATGAAGCGACCAAGGTGCTCACGTTCAGCACATCGAACGGCCAGCGCCGCATCACCGTGACAACGCTCGCGGACACGTGGCCGGTCGATTCGCACTTCTACACGGCGGGCGGCTTCGCGGAAGACCGCTTCGCCCTGGTGCCGTCACGCGTGACGGACGAGTTCTACTGGCAGCCCCTGCCCGACGGCTTCGGGGTAAGCCGGCACGCCGAGCTCGGGCTGCTCCTGACCGACGGTGCGACGGACCCGGGGCTCGTTGCGGCGATGGTGCCGATCGAAGCCAGCGCTGTCGCGTCTGTCGTCGAGGCGCAGCGCGACATCGGCCGGGCGTGGTACGCCGCGATCGAGGACCGGCACGCGCAGGGCCTGCCGGTCGAATCGATCGAGTTCCCCCGCTGGGCGGACAGCGTCTTCACCGCCGACACAGAGGTTCGGCGGTATTTCACCGAGGGCCTGATCGGCGTGTACAACGGCAAGCCCGCCGCGGCGCTGCACGACGAGTCCACCGGCTGGTTCGCCGAGGCCGTCGGCAAGCGGAACACACGGGAGAAAGTCCTGTTCGTCGCGCTGCACCAGGAATGGGCCGAGAACCATCTCGCCGCCAGCGAGCCCGTGCAGCAGTGGCTGTTCACGCAGGACGGCTACATCACCCGCAACGGCTGGGGCACGATCATCGACCGCCGCGACCCGATCAGCGAGATCGTGATCTACCGCGACCGCTTCGCCGAGGCGGGCGAACGGGTCTATCCAGAGATCATGTCGCTCGGCGGGATCCTCGAGCACCGCCGCTCGGTCAGAAACACCCGCGCCGTGATCCGGCTCTTCTACTCGCTCTATCCGCCCGGCTCGCCGACGGCGAACAAGCTCGAATCGATGCTGCTTGAGGTTGTGAACGCCGCAGGCTGATCGCCCGCTCGCCGATCGGCGTCCCCGTCTCTAGCAGCCCATGTTGTAGTTCATAACCCAGGCGGTGAAGTCCTGGGGGTTGCAGAGGCCGTCGCCGTTCTGGTCGCACTTGGGGCCCTGCGAGTTGAAGGCGGCGACCCAGGACGTGAAGTCAGCCGGGGTGGCGACGCCGTCGTTGTTGACGTCCGCGAGGCATGCCGTGGGCGGCGTGGTCGGCAGGATGATGTAGGTATCGAGCGAGCCGATCTGGCTTTCGAGCGCGTCGGGGCCGGTGGGCGATTGCAGGTTGACCGAGAGGATCTCGGTCTCGGTGAGCGGGGTGATGCCGGTGTTGTAGGCGGCGTTGAGGCCGGTGATAAAGAGGTTGGCCCAGATGCCCTGCAGCACGGTGCGGGGGTGGACGTCGTCGTTGACGAACATGTCGGTGCGTCGGTTACCCGAGCCGTTGTTCACGTCGAAGCTGATACCACCAACGACGAGCGAGGAGGTCTCGGCGCCCGCGGTGCCGAAGATGGCGCGGTTGAGCGAGAGCATGTCGGCGAGGGGCAGGCCGCGCTGCTCGGCGACCTCGCGCACACGGACGTCGAACCGGTCGTAGAGGGCGGAGGCGAGCGCGCGTCCGGAGTCGTCGGGGAAGTCGCGCTCGACGCGGGGCATGTCGCCGAAGTCGAACGCGTTGGCGAGCAGGATCTTCACGCCGCCCGTGTCGACGGTATCGAGGATGGTCTCGAGGCCATCGATGCGGTCGTCGACGTAGTCCTCGATCTGCTGCATGGTCCAGTTGCCGTTGTAGACCGAGGCGTAGGGGCCGTGGAACGGCGAGAGGTCGTTGCCGCCGATGTAGATGACCGCATGGGAGACACCGCGGTTGACGATGCCGTCGGCCAGGCCCGTGTGTTGGCCTCGGGTGAGGGCGCTGGTGGAGTCGCTGTCGTCGACGTTGATGGTGTCGCCGAAGCGTGCCCAGTTGTCTTGGAAGCCTTCGCGCCTGGGCTCGCCCCAGTTGCCCACGCCCGCGTCGGCGGCCGTGGGGCCGAAGTCGATGCTGCGGAGGTCGTTCAGGATCTCGGTCCAGCTCATGGCATAGGCGCCGTAGTTCTGCTCGAGGTACTCGTCGCTCAGCGAGTCGCCGATGGCGCCCATGCGAACAACGGGCTGGGCGGAGACGAGACCCCCGCAAAGGGCGGCGGCAGCGATAACGGCGGTGTGCTTCATAGTGAAAGAATCTAACCCCTGCCCGCAGCCGGTCAACGGAAATGCGGGCAGAACGTGGGTTTCGTGCGCCGATTGTGCCGCGCATTCTCGGACGAAATGATCCGGCGGTCCGCTGCCCGGCGGGTCAGCAGCCGGCGTTGAAGTTCACGATGAAGCTCGTGAAGTCCTGCGGGGTGCAGAGGCCGTCGCCGTTCTGGTCGCACGCGGGCGATTGGATGTTAAAGGCGAGCACCCAGCTGGTGAAATCCTGGGGGGTGACAAGTCCGTCGCCGTTGGCGTCTGCCGGGCAAGCGAGGGGCGGCTCGTGCTGCAGGAGCAGGATCGTTCTCGGGGGCAGATCGAGCGCGACCGATCGCGGGTGCGGGCCGCTGGCGATGGGGTCGATGCCGACGGGCCCAGCGGGGGTGCCGCCGCCGAGGCCGCCGTACTCCGTCGCGTTCGAGTTGATGACCACGTCCCATCGGCCATCGCGCGGGATGCCGATGCGGTAGCCGTTGCGGTCGCTGTTCGAGAGGTTGACCACCGCGACGAACGAGCCGCCGCCGATGACGAACCGCTCGAACGCCATGACGTCGAGGCCCTCATTGACGTGGAACGCGCTGAGCGGGCTGTTGGCGAAGAGCGCGGGCTCTGTGGTGCGCAGGGCGATCAGGTCGCTGTAGTAGTCGACAACGCCGCCGTAGGTCGCCTTGTGAGACCAGTCGATCTTGCTGGCTTCGAAGCCGTCGTTCTCGAGCCACTCGGTGCCCTGCAGGATCGCGGGCACCCCCCGGCTCAGCAGCGTGAGCGAGTTGCCGATGATCGTGCGCCCGCGGGCGAAGTCGTCGTCGTTGGGGAAGGTCGTATCGATCTCTCGCACGGCCCGCTCCGCGCCGTTCAGCGGCCAGGCGTCATCGTGGAGCTCGAAGTAGTTGAAGACCGACTGGCCCGACACGCCGAAGCCCTGGCCGTCGAGGACGTTCGCGACGCGCTGCATGTTCGCGCTGTTGAAAGCGGCTCTGAAGATCGCCGACCGCACCGCTTCCTTGAACTCGTTGTGGTACTGCGCATCAAAGCCGAGCCCGCTGCTGGTCGGGTCGGTCACCCAGCGGCTATCGATGTAGATCTCGGCGATGGAGTGCTTGTCGGCGTGCCGGCTGTCCATCCGGTCGTTCATCGCACGCACGAACGCCTGCCCGCTCGACCACTGTGGCGTCAGGTTCGAGTCCGTCAGGTACATCGTCGCGTCCACGCGGAACCCGTCGAGCCGGTACTCGGTCAGCATGTGCTCGACCGAATCGAGGTAGAAATCGAACACGCCTGCCTTGTCAAAGTCACACTGCGCGCCCCAGGGCGTGTCGACGTTCGGCGAGTCGAAGTAGAGCTGCGTGCCGTCGTAGTTCCAGAGCAGGTTGTCGCTGATCGAGATGTGATTGGGAACGATGTCGAGGATCACCGCGATGCCCACGCCGTGCAGCGCATCGACCATCGCCTTGAAGTCGTCGGGCGTGCCCAGCTTGCTCTCGATCGCGAAGGGCGTGATAGAGTTGTACCCGCCCGAGAAATCACCTGGGAACTCGTGGATCGGATTGAGCATCACGGCGTTCACGCCCAGGTCGGCTAGGTGCTGCACGCGGGCCGTCACGTCTTCGTACCTCGAGGGATTGGGCGCGAAGCCCGCAGGGTCGTTGCGGCCGGCAAACGTGCCAACGTGCAGCTGGTAGACCACCAGCTCCTCCAAGGGCCTCGCGCTGAAGCCCGGCACCGACCAGCTGAACGCGTCACGATCGATGATGACCGAGTTGTAGTTGTTCGTCGGCACCAGCGCGGCGGCGCGCGGGTCGGCGTTCCACACGCTGTTGTTGAAGAAGTACTTGTACATGTCGCCCGCCTCGGCCCCGGGCACGAAGCCGATGAAGTGCTCGCCGACCTTCGTCAGCGGGTTCGCGGTCGACCAGTTGTTGAACTCGCCCCGCACACGGACGCTCGAGCTCGCGGGCGACCAGACCTTGAAGACCGTGCCGCCCCCGACCGGCGTCGCGCCCTCGGGCGCGTGGTCGAGCGTGGTGAAATCGAGCACGAAGTCCTGTGCACCCGCGAGCGTGTCGGACATGCCGGCTGCCGAGTAGTAATCGGTGTCCGTGCCGTCGGTCAGCTCGATCGAGTAGCCGAGCACGGGTGAGGCCGTCGCCGGCACCGTGGCGTGCCAGATGTCGTAGGGCCCGCGGCTCGATTCGACCTGCGCCTCCACAAACCCGGCCGCGCCCGCGACGTGACGCACGCGCACCGACGATACATCGCCGCGGAACGTCTGCAGCACCACGTCGAACGATTCGCCGTTCATCGGCACCCGCGGCCGAAGGTCGTACTCGACCAGGTGGCTCACCCCCTGCCACTGCACGTCGTTGTCGAGCTGTGCCGAGGCGCTGCTGGCGAGGCCGGCAACCAGCAGGGCCAGCGGAGACATCGAGCCTGCGGCGGGGAGACGGTTCGTCATATCAAAAGACTCCTGCGCGGGGGTGTATACCACGCGGGCGAAGTGTACATGCATCGATGTGTTTGACCAACATGCGGAGAGAAAGGTCTGTTATCGGCCGGCGTGCGGACCGTGGTTGGCGCAGCCGGAGCAGCGTTCTGGCCAGCCTCGGCGGCACTTCGGTGGGCTCAGCAGCCCGCGTTGAAGTTCACGACCCAGCTGGTGAAGTCCTGGGGGGTGCAGAGGCCGTCGCCGTTCTGGTCGCACGCGGCCGATCGGGCGTTGAACGCTTGAATCCACGCCGTGAAGTCCTGCGGGGTCGCGAGCCCGTCGCCGTTGGTGTCGGCCGGGCAGGGGTCGATCAACGTTCCGGTAGCGACCACCGAGGCCGAGCCGGTGATGTTCGCGGTCACGCCGGGCTGGAGTTCTTCGGTCGCCGAGATCGGCACGCTCACCGTCACGGTGGCTTGGTCGCCCACGATCGCAACCGTGCCCGGCGCATCCACGAACGCCTGACCGAGCGTGGCGAGGTCGATCGAGACCATGCCGATCGCGCTGCCCACGGTTCCCGTGCCGCTAGCGTCAACGGTGCCGACGTTCTCGTTCGGCACACCGAGCAGCGTGAACGCGCCCGCGCCGTCGACCGGGCCCGTCGTCGGCGGGCTGCCCATCGGCTGCCGGAGCCCGAGCCCGCTGCCGACTCCGCTGACCGCCCCGAGGAAGCTGTAGTCGAGGCTGAAGGTCAGGTCATCTTGCGACGTGAAGCTGTAGGTGCTGAGCGTGATCGACGCCGGCGCGTCGGCATCATCGATCTCGATCGAGGCGGTCCCCTGGATCGGAGACGTGTCCTGGCTCGTGCGATTGCCGAGCGGCGTCACCAGCTCGACGACGACCGTGATCGTCGACTGCGCAGGGTCGACGGTCAGCTCGGCCGACTGGCCCCAGGCCCCGCCCGCGAGCGGGAGAAGCGACCAGAGACCGATAGCCGCGATGCGTGCATGGGTGTTCATCGCCAGACGCTACATGGAATCGCCCGGCCGAACAAGCCCGGAGGGTAGGTTTCATGCTCTCTGACGTAGCTGTGCAGGTGGGCGTTTCAGGCGCCGGTTCGCGATGTAACTAGCAGCCGGCGTTGAAGTTCCGGACCCAGCTGGTGAAGTCTTGCGGAGTGCAGAGGCCGTCACCGTTCTGGTCGCACGCGGGGGTTCGGGCGTTGTAGGCGATGACCCAGGCGGTGAAGTCGGTGGGGTTGACGACGCCATCGTTGTTCGTATCGGGGAGGCAGCGGTTGGCATCAAACAGCACAACCGCAAAGTCGGTTTCGTCGCCGTACTCAAGCAGCAGCGCGATCTGCCCATCGGCGTTCCAGTAGTCGGCCGACGATGAAGGCCCGTTGCTTGCATAGGACTCATAACCCGGTTGGATCCCATCGAATTGATCGAATCGTGGATCGTCGAAACTGCCGACGTTGATGAATCGGCGTGAGCTGCACACGAGCCTCGTCGGATGCTCGAGCCCTCCGATCCATGCGCCGCGATCGGGGTCACCACCAGAGGTCATCGTACGAAGATAGCCGAGGATCTGTCCGTTCGGAAGGCTGCGGTAGGCCTGGTCGTATAGAGGACGCCCGTCGATAAAATCAACATACGCTGGGCCGAGGGGTGTTGGCACCTCGGTCTCGCTGGTCCATGCCGGCTCGAGGAGACCTGACTCTCCTTCTGCATAAAGAGCAGCCCGGCCGCTGCCGCTGTCGTCGGTCCTGCGAAGGTAGTTGCTGTAAATGGTCAGCCGCCCGTCGTTATCGACCGATGCGTTGTTACGCGTGGTGACACTGAGCCAGGCGGTCGGGCTCGGAAAGCCCGAGGCCGGGTCCCGGTCGCCGACAACGCGGCGGCGTTCGCCCTCAGCCGTGACTACCCAGTACGCCCTGTCATCCGTGTCGAAGCCTTCGGTGGTGACGAGCAACGCGGCATCGCCTCGCTCGTTCGCGGCGTGCGGCCTGATATCGGTGACAACCTGGCCGTTCCCGACGTCTTCACCAAGACGCATCAAAGGCCTGAGCACGCCATCGATACCCACCAACACTGACAGCTCGCCTAGCGCGATCCCCTGGTCATCCCGTTCGATGATCGCGGCAGCGATCGCCGGCTCGATGGCCGCGGAGCCCAGAACCACCTCTTCGATCGTCACGCCCACACCGGCAAACGGCGATTGTTGGCCTTCCGTAAGCAAGGGCTCGGCCGTCCCGTCGGGGCGGAACTTCCAGACGCCGTAGCGGAATGCACCGGGATCGCCCGCGAGCTCGACACGGCCCACGATCACGACGGATCCATCCTCGCAGAGCATCTGATCTACCACCCAGACAAGCACGGCGCCGCCCGGGTCGCCCGGAATCGGCAGCGATGTCGCGGTGACCAGCTGCGCGGGCCCATCGTCGGGCAGCCGGTAGACGGCGGTGAACGTGTCGCCGCCTGACGCGACCTCACAGAGTGCCAGCGGCTGCTCGGTCATTCCCTCGATGTCCGAGATGACCGCATCGGACCCGAGCTCCGGCACCGGCGTGCCGGTCTCAAGCAGTACACGCGAGTCTCCCCCGGGCGAGCGATCGATCAGCCGGAAAACACTGGGCAGGCTGCCCGAGGGATCGCGGTACCGCGCCTCAACGATCACCCGCCCATCGCGGCCGATGAATGCGCCGTTGTCGATCAGGTCGAGCCCCAAGGCAGGATCGAGCCCGACGCCTTGGGTGCCGGTTCGCAACCATGCATCGATCCCATATTCGGGCGTGACATCACAGAGCGCGATGAACCTGGGCAAGACACCGGAATCATCTTCGAACCACGCACGCATATGGGCCACGCCACGGTCGTCAAGACGTACCGAGTGGACTTCATCCAAGACTCGCGTGTCGTCCGCGAGCCCCTGACCATCTACGGCCAGCACCCGGTAGGGCAGGCCCTGCGAGGCGGCCGGCCCCGAAAGAGCCAACGAAGCGAAAACGATCAAAGTGACAGAGCACAACCACGCCATCGCAACCACCTCCCACGCGGGAGCGTACTTCCGGCGGGCTGATTGCACAAGGCCTCGGCTGAATGCCTAGGTATGGATCACCCGCCCCTCCGAGTCCAGCGCGGCCTCGTGCACGCTCTCGTGCATCGTCGGGTGCGCGTGCACCGTGTGGATCAGGTCCTCGGTCGTCGCTTCCAGCCGGCGCGCGAGCGACATCTCCGCGATGAGCTCGGTCGCCTGATCGCCCATGATGTGTGCGCCCAGGATCTCCCCGTGCGGGAGGCCTCGGATGATCTTGCAGAAGCCGTCGGTGTGGTGGCTCGCGATCGCCTTGCCGAGCGCGGTGAACGGGAATTTGCCGACCTCGTAGTCCTCGCCCTTCTTCAGGCCCTTCTCGATCAGCGCCTGCTCGGTGTAGCCCACGCTCGCGACCTGCGGCTGGCAGTACGTGCAGCCCGGGATGACGGAGTAATCCAGCGGGATCGGCTCGTGATCCGTCTTGCCGGCCTTCCACGCGATGCGCTCGATGCAGATGATTGCTTCTTCTGAAGCAACGTGCGCGAGCCACGGCGCGCCGATCACATCGCCGACCGCGTAGATGCCTTCGAGATTGGTCTTGTAGTCGTACGCCGCGTCGGTATCGAAGTTGTTGGCGACGTAGTCGGTCTTGATGTGGTCCTTCTCGATCGCCAGGCCCAGCGAGTCGTCGAACAGCCCGTCGTACCGGCCCTTGACGCCGATCGCGACGAGCACGTTGTCGGCCTCGATCGTCTCGGCCTTGCTCTCGTCAGCCTTGCCGTCTTTGAACGGAGCAACCGTCACCTTGACACCGCCGCCGGTCTTCTCGACCTTGGTGGTGATGGTGCTGGTCTTGATATCGAAGCC